>JAKIVA010000015.1 GCA_021647265.1 Lutibacter sp. | reverse complement strand
TTAGAGAAAACGATATTTCTTTAGAAAAAGGTCTTATAGACCAAATGTTGTGGTTTGATTAAAGATTAGAGAAAACGATATTAAGCTTCAGGTGTAACATAATTAGCTTCACAGTTGTGGTTTGATTAAAGATTAGAGAAAACGATATTTTTTAAAAGATGCAAAAAATTATATTATAAGTTGTGGTTTGATTAAAGATTAGAGAAAACGATATTTTTAAATAATGATGGTCAGGGAGACTCTAAGTTGTGGTTTGATTAAAGATTAGAGAAAACGATATTACTATGATCCGTTAATTTTAGACGAGACAGGTTGTGGTTTGATTAAAGATTAGAGAAAACGATATTTTTAAAAACTGTAACAGTTAATAAAGTAAGTTGTGGTTTGATTAAAGATTAGAGAAAACGATATTAGTTGCGCTGTTAGCTTCTAATAATCAAAAGATTAATCAAAAATATCGTTTAATAAAATGCTTCTTTTTTGTTGTAATAAGGCAAGATTGGAGCATTTTTTTATTTTAAAATAATTCTAACTGTTGTGGTTGCGGTTCTTTTGGTACTTCAAATTTCCCCAAAAAATTTAAAATATTACCAAACTGTTTATCGGTAATTCTAAGTATGCTAACCTTGCCTAATGGGGGAAGTAACATATGAATTCTTTTTTCATGAACATCAGCACTTTCACTACTGGCACAGTGCCTATTATAAACAGAATATTGCATCATAGTAAAACCATCCTTCAATAAGTTTTTTCGAAACTGCTGCGCATTTCTACGGTCTTTTTTTGTTTCAGTAGGCAAGTCAAAAAATACAAATAACCACATAATTCTATAGGCGTTTAATTCCATAAACTAGGATAATTAATTTTTTTTATTTTTCCTGTATAACACTGTTGTAATGAACTAGTGGTTTTAGATAAAGCAACCATTAACGGACTTTTACTATCTTCAAAATAAACAGTTTCTGTCAATACTTTTAAAAGTTCAGCTTTTATGGTTGTTGTTAATTCTTCATCAGGATAAATTTTAATAATTTCAATAACTTTCGCATCAACCAAAGGTCTAAAAGGCTCCATAATATCATCAGCTAAACAATAAGCGTTGTATTTATTATGATGGTGAATTCCAAGTGTGCTTAATAATCCACTACCAGATAAAGCTCTAGCTACCGCAGCTCTTAAAATAATATAGCCATAGTTTAAAAATAGGTTTGGGTATTTACCATAACGTTCCCTTTTAAAATTAAAGTCGAATAAATTTTTCCAATAATGTGCAGCCGCAGCACCCTCCATATTTTCTGTATCTCCACTTAAAACTTTAGACTCATAATAATTTAATACTTTGAAGGGTTTATTTAATAATTGCAAGTGTTTGGCTTGATGCCTAATTTTAATTTTTACAGTTTGTTGCCAAAGTTGTTTTTTTAATGGAATAGATGCATTTACTTGATTCCTAAATAACTCTTGTTGAATATAATGGTTGTCTAAATTTAAAAGCATGCTTGTTGGCATGTGTTTCGCATCACAAAAAATGACAGCTACATTGTTAGCTGTTAATTTTGTTAAGGTTGGTATTGAAATGTAAATTTCGTGATGCTCTAAAACAACAAAGCCTAAATCTTCAATAGGTACAGTAAGTTCTCTATTTTCAGTTTTGATGACTAATTGTTTGAACTTAGTGGTTAAACTAGCTTTATTACCAAAAAAAAGAGTTTTTTTTATCATAGCATTTTTTTAAATTTATAAATAATATAAATTTAGTTAAAATATTAATAACTATATAATTGGAAGTGTAACGCTGTATTTTTAAGCTGAGTAATAAAAAGCAACATCATTTAATTATACAACTTAGTTATGTTGTTTATGTTTAGCAACAACTGTATTACTCAACAGTAGAATATTTATTATTATACTAGTATTTTTATATAAATAAAGTAGTATATTTAATTAAATTAAGTAGTATTTATTTTTGAAAGATGTAGTATAATGTTGAAGTGTACTTTTTTTACTGGAAGAACTAGTAAAAACATCGAATATATAAATATATGAAAATTAGCCGAATAGTATGAGTTTTATCAATATTTTTTTACACTACTCATACAACAAATACTTTTCTCGTACTTTTTTAAATACTTCAATTTTAGGTTGCCAGGATTGGTGAATTTCTTCGGCTGAAACACCATTTGCAAGTTGTTCTTGTAATAGTTTTGTGCCAGCTAGTTTTATAAAAAATTTATTAAAAAAATCACTTTTATCTGGTGTTGAAGCGTATGCTTCAACCAAGTAAGAAATATTAATTTTATCAAGCGGTTTGGTTTTGCTTAAATCTAAACCACAGCACTCAACATTTTCATATTTAGGATGTTTTGCACCAAAATTGGGTTGAGGCGTAAAACAATAGGTAAAGTCTTTATTTTTTAAAAATGGAGAACCAAAAATTTGAAATTGTTTTTCAGTACCTCTACCAACACTTACGTTTGTACCTTCAAAAAGACAAAGGCTTGGGTATAAATTTATAGATGTATCATTGGGTAAATTTGGAGAGGGTTTTATTGGAAGGCTATATTTACTTGCATGGGTGTAATTTTTTAAGGCAATTACTGTTAAATCACATTTGATACCATTTTTTATCCATTTTTCACCGTTAATCATTTGGGCATATTCTCCAATAGTCATTCCATAAACAATAGGTACTGGGTGCATTCCAACAAAACTTTTATAATTAGTTTCTAGCATAGGTCCGTCAACATAATGACCGTTTGGATTTGGTCTATCAAGAACAATTACTGGGATATTTTGTTCTGCACAGGCTTCCATTACATAGTGTAATGTAGAAATGTAAGTGTAAAAACGAACTCCAACATCTTGAATATCAAATACAACAACGTCAATACCATGAAACTGTTCTTTTGAAGGTTTTCTATTTTTACCATATAGAGATATTATTGGCAATCCTGTTTTTGCATCAATACCATCAGTTACTTTTTCGCCAGCATCTGCTTTTCCTCTAAAACCGTGCTCAGGAGAAAATACAGTTTTAATATGAATGTTTAAACTTTTTAAGCTATCAACTAAATGTGTGAAGGTATTGTTATTTTTATAAATTACAGAAGTTTGGTTTGCTACTACAGCAATATTTTTATTTTCAAGTAATTTTAAATACAATTCAGTTTGTTCAGCTCCAGTAATTATTTTTAAAGTTGAAGAAGTCTCATTTTTTGGTAAAGTTGTAATTCTGAATTTTGAGTTTTTAGGCTGGTTACAAGAAATCAAACTAAAAAAAAATAGAGAAACCAAGAAGAAATATGTATTTTTGAACTGATAAGAAATCATAAGTATATTGAATTACGAATTATTTATTGCAAAACGTATTATTGCTGCAAAACAATACAAAAGTAGCATATCTTCTCCTATAATAAAAATAGCCATAATTGCCATTGCAATAGGAATTATTATAATGATGATTTCTATGGCTACTGGTTTAGGGTTACAACAAAAAATACAGGAAAAATTATCAGGATTTAACGGTCATATTCAAATTACTAATTTTGATAACAATAATTCTGAAATTACATTGGTTCCGGTTTCTAAAAAGCAAGATTTTTATCCGAAATTTACCACTGTTAAAGGGATTAGTAACGTACAGGTATTTGCAACAAAAGCTGGTATTATTAGAACTGAAACAGATTTTGAAGGTATTGTTTTTAAAGGTGTTTCAAGTGATTATAATTGGTCTTTTTTTAAAGATTATTTAGTAGAAGGAACTTTACCAAGCTATAGTACCGAAGCAGTTTCTAATGATGTACTTATTTCTAGAGAAATTTCAAATAGAATGGGAATTAAATTAGGTGATGAATTTAACATTCTTTTTGTAAAAGAAGATCCCTCAAAAGCTCCTTGGATACGCGTGGTAAAAGCAGTGGGTATTTACGATTCTGGATTTCAGGATTTTGATGAAAATTTTGTGTTAGCCGATATTCAACATATTCAAAAAATGAATAGATGGGGAAATGGTGAAGTAGGTGGTTTTGAGGTGTTTATAACTAATTTTAATGAAATTGAAAACAAAAGCCAAGAAGTTTATGAGCAAACAGGTTCAACATTAAACAGCCAAAGTATTATTGAAAAATACCCAGCTATTTTTGAATGGATTAATTTATTTGATACCAATATCTACTTAATTATTGCTCTTATGATATTGGTGGCAGGTATAAATATGATTACAGCTTTATTGGTGCTAATTTTAGAACGTACTCAAATGGTTGGTATTTTAAAAGCACTTGGTAGTACAAATGTTAGTATTCGGAAGGTTTTTTTATACAATGCAGGTTATTTAATTTTGAGAGGGCTGTTTTGGGGTAATTTATTAGGACTGTTATTATTACTTGCGCAGAAATATGGAAAATTTATTTCTTTAAATCCTGAAACGTATTATGTAAATACGGTTCCTATATATTTAAATGTTAATTATTTAATTTTATTAAATATAGGTACGCTTTTATTGTGTTTATTAATGTTAATTATTCCATCTATCATAATTTCAAAAATAAGCCCTGCAAAAACTATAAAGTTTGAATGATTTACAGTAATTATTTCGTTTAAATTTACAAATAGCTTCATAACTTCTTTTTATAAAACATTGTACATTTGCAACTCTAAACCAAAAAAATGGAATACGTTAAAAATATACTAGGAACCATAGGAAATACACCTTTAGTTAAACTAAATAAAACTGTTGAAGAAATAGAAGCATTGGTATTGGCAAAAGTTGAAACTTTTAATCCAGGAAATTCTGCGAAGGATAGAATGGCTGTAAAAATGATTGCTGATGCAGAAGCTGCAGGTTTATTAAAACCTGGTGGAACAATTATTGAAGGAACTTCAGGTAATACAGGAATGGGGTTGGCGTTGGTTTCAATTATTAAAGGTTATAAATTAATTTGTGTTATAAGTGATAAGCAGTCTAAAGAAAAAATGGATATTTTGCGAGCTGTAGGTGCTGAAGTTATTGTTTGCCCTACAAATGTAGAACCTGAAGATCCTAGATCTTATTATTCAGTTTCAAAACGATTGGCAACTGAAACTCCAAATTCTTGGTACGTAAACCAATATGATAATCCTTCAAATTCGTTGGCGCATTATGAACAAACCGGACCAGAAATATGGGAGCAAACTAAAGGTAAAATTACGCATTTTGTTGTTGGTGTTGGTACAGGGGGCACTATTTCAGGTATTGGTAAATATTTAAAAGAAAAAAATTCTGCTATTAAAATTTGGGGAATAGACACCTACGGCTCTGTATTTAAGAAATACCACGAAACAGGTATTTTTGATGAAAATGAAATTTACCCGTACATTACCGAAGGCATTGGGGAAGATATTTTACCTAAAAATGTTGATTTTAGTGTAATTGATGGTTTTACCAAAGTAACTGATAAAGATGCAGCTGTTTATACACGAAAAATAGCAAAGGAAGAAGGTATTTTTGTTGGTAATTCGGCTGGCTCTGCTGTAAAAGGGTTACTGCAATTAAAAGAGCACTTTAAAAAAGATGATGTGGTGGTTGTATTATTTCACGACCATGGAAGTCGTTATGTAGGAAAAATGTTTAATGATGATTGGATGCGTGAAAGAGGATTTTTAGATGAAGAGAAATTAGTAGCATTAGATTTAATTAAAGATAGAATTGAAATTCCATTAATTACAGTTAAAACAGAAGAATTGGTTTCTCATGCCATTGAGCGTATGCGTGTTAATAATATTTCTCAAATTCCTGTAACTGATATTCACGGTTTTGTAGGTTCTGTTGATGAAAGCGAGTTATTTAGTTTGTATTTTGATGATAAAAATATTGCCAATAAACCAATTAAGGAAGTAATGGGTAATCCTTTTCCTATAGTAAAAAGCACCACTTATATTGATGAAATTTCCAAATTAATCAATAGAAAAAATAGTGCCGTATTGGTTGATTTAGGGAATGATAAGTTTCACATTATTACAAAGCACGATGTAATTAGTGCAATTCAATAAAGTGCTGAAAATTCAATGCGTTAAACCAAGTATAATTACATCTCCTATTCCTATGTTGTATATTTTAATAAGTACGCAACCTAATAATAGGTTTTAAAAAGAAATTTTATTTAAACTCACTGGTAAAGTGTAACTTAACAGTTGGATATTTACTTTGTGTCATTTGAATGGTAAATGCAGAATCTGCCAAAAATACCAATTGTCCCTGTTTATCTTTTGCTAAATAGCGTTGTTTTACACGTTTAAATTCTTTGAATTCATCATTTTTAGGATCTTCAGGTTCTACCCAGCAAGCTTTATGAACAGGTAAATTTTCATAACTACATTTTGCTCCGTATTCGTGTTCAAGTCTGTATTGAATTACTTCGTATTGTAAAGCGCCTACAGTTCCAATAATTTTTCTTCCGTTTAAATCTAAGGTAAACAATTGTGCAACACCTTCATCCATCAATTGATCTAAACCTTTGTGTAATTGTTTAGATTTTAAAGGATCGGCATTGTTAACGTATCTAAAATGTTCAGGTGAAAAATTAGGAATTCCTTTAAAATTTAAAATTTCGCCTTCTGTTAATGTATCTCCAATTTTAAAATTTCCAGTATCTTGAAGCCCAACAATATCACCCGGAAAAGACTCATCTACAATTTGTTTTTTTTCAGCAAAAAAAGCATTTGGACTAGAAAATTTCATTTTTTTATTTAAACGAACGTGTAAATATGGCGCATTGCGTTTAAAGGTTCCTGAAACAATTTTTATAAACGCCAATCTATTTCTATGATTAGGATCCATATTGGCATGGATTTTAAATACAAATCCGGTTAATTTTTCTTCTTTAGAATCAACCAAGCGTTCTTCAGATTTTTTTGGTTGAGGAGATGGTGCAATTTCAATAAAACAATCTAGTAGTTCTTTTACACCAAAATTATTTAATGCAGACCCAAAAAATACAGGTTGTAAATCGCCATTTAAATACTCATCTTTATTGAATTTAGGATATACCTCTGTTACTAATTCAATTTCTTCACGTAAGGTGTTTGCCGCGGTTTCTCCTACAATTTCATCTAATTCAGGAACAGAAATATCATCAAATTCTATTCCATCAGATATCGTTTGCTTGTTATCGCCTGAAAATAAATTAATTTTTTTCTCGTAAATATTATAAATTCCTTTAAAATCGTACCCCATTCCAATAGGGAAACTTAGGGGGGTAACTCTTAAGCCTAACTTTTGTTCAACTTCATCTAATAAATCAAAGGCGTCTTTACCTTCTCGGTCTAATTTGTTGATAAAAACAATCATTGGAATACTACGCATTCTACAAACTTCTACTAATTTTTCAGTTTGTTCCTCAACACCTTTTGCAACGTCTATTACAACAATTACACTATCAACAGCAGTTAACGTTCTAAAAGTATCTTCGGCAAAATCTTTATGACCGGGAGTGTCTAAGATATTGATTTTCTTATCTTTATATATGAAAGCTAATACAGAAGTAGCAACAGAAATACCACGTTGGCGTTCAATTTCCATAAAATCTGAGGTGGCACCTTTTTTTATTTTATTGTTTTTTACAGCACCCGCTTCCTGAATTGCACCACCAAAAAGCAGTAACTTTTCAGTTAAGGTTGTTTTACCAGCATCGGGGTGCGATATAATCCCAAAAGTTCGTCTACGTTGTATTTCTTCTAAAAAACTCATTTATCAAAATTGAGGTGCAAAGATAGGTTTAAAAGTTTGAAAGTTGAAAAGATTAAAAGTTCAAAATTTATTTAATTTTTCAATAGTAAATTATACAATTTCATTTTTGTAAATTTGTAGCAATTCAATAAAAAAATGAAAGAAGAACAAGTTATCTTAGTTAATGAAAAAGATGAACAAATTGGTTTAATGCCAAAAATGGAAGCACATGAAAAAGCCGTTTTACACAGGGCTTTTTCGGTTTTTATTTTTAATAGTAATAATCAGTTAATGTTGCAGCAACGTGCTGCTAGTAAATATCACTCACCTTTATTATGGGCAAATACTTGTTGTAGTCATCAACGAAATGGAGAAAGTAATTTGGAAGCTGGGAAGCGGCGCCTACAAGAAGAAATGGGTTTTGTATGTGAGTTGGAAGAAAAAACATCATTTATTTATAAAGCTCCTTTTGATAATGGTTTAACTGAACATGAATTAGATCATATAATGGTTGGCTTTTACAATGATAATCCAATTATAAATAGGGAAGAGGTTGAAGCATATAAGTGGATGGATGTTGAAGATGTTAAAAAAGATATTATCAGTAATCCTAAAATTTATACTGAATGGTTTAAAATTATTTTTGAAAATTTTTATGATTTTATAAAACAATAGTTATGAAAGTTACCGTAAATAGAAAAGCACATTTTAATGCAGCACATAGATTGTACAACGCAGATTGGTCTGATGCCCGTAATGCAACCGTATTTGGTAAATGTGCCAATCCAAATTACCATGGACATAATTATGAATTAATTGTTTCGGTAAAAGGAGAAATACATCCTGATACAGGTTTTGTAATGGATATGAAAGTTTTAAAAAATTTAATTGAAACTGAAATTGAAGAAAAATTTGATCATAAAAACCTGAACGAAGAGGTGATTGAATTTAAAACATTAAACCCAACTGCAGAAAATATTGTTGTTGTTATTTGGAATATACTGCGTAGTAAAATAGCAAAAGAATTAGAACTTTCAATTACGCTGTACGAAACGCCACGCAATTTTGTAACCTACTGCGGAGCGTAATTTTTAAGAACGAAATAAGTTGTATTGAGCGAAGTTCAAACACTTTAAAAAGTATTTGAACTTCGCTCAAATGATTATTAAAGTTATTCTTTTTTAGAAGTATTTATACCAAAAATGGTGTATAACGGGCAAAAGTTTATAAGGCTTGTTAATAAAAATACAATACCCAATACTAAAAGTACAATTGCAAGTGTACCACTAATAATTCCTTGCCAGTATAAAACAGCAATAACAATAGCTATTAATACTCTAATAATTTTGTCGACAGACCCCATGTTTTTTTTCATGTTGTATAAGTTTTAATTAATATTACAAGTAAAATTACCTTAAAGATATAAATTATGCAGTGACTATGGTCACCAGTTACAAAATTTTAATTTGGTTTGACAATTGTTTGACTTTGTTTTCACCTTCTAATTTTTTTAGAAGTCTACTTATAACTTCTCTTGCAGTTCCTAATTCATTTGCAATTTGTCGATGTGAGATTTTAATTGGATTTTTTTTAGTAATATCCTTTTTTTCAATTAGATAATGATACAATCTAACATCTAATTTATCAAATAAAAGGTGATTGATAGTTTTTAATAATTCATGATACCTAACATTGTATTGTTCAAAAAATAATTGATTAAAATCAGGGAATTTTTTCACCCATCCATCAATTTTTGAGGCAGGTAATAACAATACAGTTGTATCTTCCTCAGTAATGGCAAATACCTGACTTGGCGTATTTTTTAGACTTGCTGAAAATGACATTACACAACTTTCAGAAGGTTTTATGTAGTACA
Organism: Lutibacter sp.; assembly: GCA_021647265.1. Taxonomy (GTDB): domain Bacteria; phylum Bacteroidota; class Bacteroidia; order Flavobacteriales; family Flavobacteriaceae; genus Lutibacter. The sequence continues at coordinate 42,359 of JAKIVA010000015.1, read as the reverse complement.
ATAGCAATTCTTTATCTTCATAGCGTGAAAATACTTTTATTAAACCGGTAAGTACAATGGGTATTACTTTTACAAATTGTCCTTCGCGCAATAATTCAGTGCCTTTTTCAAAATTTAATTGAGAAGAAGCTGCTACAATATCATTCAGTAAAGAGCTTCCTAAAAAAGAAAGTTTAGATTTAATTAGTTCATTTACATCCATTTATAAAAATATGAAAGTAAATTTAATATAAAATTTTAAAAGGAGTTAGTCTTTTTTCTGTTTATTTAATTCATCTTGCAATTGACGTCTAACTTTTTGCTCACGTTCTAAGGCTATTTTTCTATGAGTTTCAAACTCTTCATCTAACTCTTTAAGTGCTTGTTTTGTTTGTACAGTTATATTATTACTTTGCTTAAATTTTGTAATAAAAAATAATAGTAAAACAGCAAGTATGGCAATAAATGAAAATACAATGGTTTTAAAAGTTTCCTTATTAAATTGCAAACCTAGTAAAGATATACTTTGAATTTTAGTATTTAAACTATTCACTGTTTCTTTAGAAGAGTTTACAGCTAATTTTAAACTGTCGATTGTTTTATTTTGAGAATTTATAGTTGAATTAGCAATTGTTATTTCTTTTTTTAATGCAGAAATTGAATCAGCAACATTTGTTTTTAATTTGTATAACCAATTGGTTTTTACACTTTTATAATCTTTGTATTTATACGATTTGGTTATTAAATAATCAAACTGATTTTTTACAGAACCTGTATCTATAAACTTTTTGGTAGCCTGACTAAATAGAGATGTAGAAGAAACAATAACAACTATTAATATAAGAATCTTGGTTTTCATAAAAGTTTGTTAGGGGTAAGTTAATTTATAGTGTGTAACGATTGTAATTAGTAGTTATTGTAATTTTTAATTAAAATTATTTAAACCTGCCATCCGATTTAAAATGGTATTTGTCAATATCATTTTTATTGGCTAGCCATCCCTTTTTTGTATTAAATCTATTATCAAAATCTTCAAAAAAGGGCTTGATATCTAATAGTGGAGAATTATTTATCATATCTACATCTAATATGTGAATTTTATTTCCTTCAACCTTTTCAATTTCAACTGTTGAAATACCAATTTTATTTGGTCTTTTTGGTGACCTGGTAGCAAAAACTCCCTTAGGTTTTGTATCCATAAAAGGAATAACTTCCAATTGTGGTTTGGTTACTAAGTGTAGTTGGTATATTAAAATAATATGTGAAAATCCTTCAATTTCCTTTAAACCATCAACAAATTCAGGATATACTTCTACAATACCCTTAACGGCTTTTGCTCCAATGGGCTGAATTGGCATATTTTGTAAGGTATGCCAAGGTGTTTTTATTTCCCCAATTACTTCTAGCGTAATTTTTTTAGTTTCCACTAGGCGTTATTTGAGTAATAATTATCCAATTCTTTGATGTGGATTTGTTTCGAATCTTCATCTAAGAATGAATATTGAAAAGAATTTTTTGCTAACAAATAAAGTTCTTCTTTTGTTAAATCAAGCGCTTTTTGAATAGCCATATAATTTTTGTTTACTTGTCCACCAAAATAAGCAGGGTCATCGGAATTGATAGTTACTTTCAGTCCTAAATCTATCATTTTTTTCAACGGATGCTTTTTTAAATCATTAACAACTTGTAACGCGGTATTAGATAATGGGCAAACGGTTAATGCCATATCTCGTTTAATAATTTCAGCTATTAATTTTTCATCTTGTAAAGAATTATTACCGTGATCAATACGCTTAATGCCTAAAATATCAATAGCTTCCCAAACGTAATCTGCAGATCCTTCTTCCCCTGCGTGTGCTACAGGAATATATCCTTCTTTAACAGATGCTTCATATACATTTTTAAATTTAGAAGGTGGATTTCCTTTTTCTGAAGAGTCTAACCCAACAGCGGCTATTTTGTGTTTAAAAGGTAAGGATTGTTCTAATGTTTTAAAGGCTTCCTCTTCACTTAAATGACGTAAATAACTCATAATTAAAAGTGATGAAACGTTTAATTTTTCTTTTGCATCATCACAGGCTTTAGAAATACCGTTTATAACAGTTTCAAATGAAATTCCACGTTCAGTATGTGTTTGAGGGTCAAACATAATTTCGGTATGTCGCACATTTTGATTGGCACATTTTTGTAAGTAACTATAAGTTAAATCATAGAAGTCTTGTTCAGTAGTTAAAACACCTGCACCTTGATAATAAATATCTAAAAAATCTTGTAGACAGTCAAATTTATACGCTTCTTCAATTTCTTCAATTGAATTGTATGGTATTTTAATATTATTTCTTTTGGCAATTTCAAACATTAAAGCAGGTTCAAAAGAACCTTCGATATGTAAATGTAATTCAGCTTTTGGTAAATTTTCAATAAATGTTTTCATCTATTTATTTTTAGTATGTTATAGTCTTATTTAATTTGCGCAAATTGTTTTTTTGTATTAAAAGTTTTAAAATGCACTTACTCCAGCATACAAAATTAACCATTTAATTATTTTAATTGATATTTGTTAAAACATAAATATGAAAAAATATATTATTTTAATTGTAATAGCAGCAGGAATACTATTTTTAAATTGTAAAATAAACGATAACCCTATGAAAAAAATTGAAGTTGGAGACAAAGTACCCTCATTTACATTGAATGATGAAAATGGAAATTTGTTTACAGTTGATAATACCATGGGAAAACCAATGGTTATTTATTTTTATCCTAAAGATGATACACCCGGTTGTATAAAGGAAGCATGTAAATTTAGAGATGAGTTTGAACAATTTAAAGATGTAAATGCGTTAGTTATAGGAATTAGTGCTGATAATGTAGCATCTCATAAAAAATTTAAGGAAAAATATAACTTGCCATTTACGTTATTAGCGGATATTAATAATGAAGTTAGACAATTATTTGGAGTACCTAAAAGTATGATTTTTTTACCAGGACGCGTTACGTATGTTATTGATAAGAAAGGGATTGTTCAATATATTTTTAACAGTCAGTTTAAAGCCGAAAAACATATTGAGAACGCTCTTAAAAAGTTAAGAGAGATATAAGCATATATCTGCTTTTTAGACAGCCTCTTCAAAATAATTCTCGATACGATTTTCTATCGAAAAACCATTCGAACTAACACTTATTTGTGTAAATAAATAATAATGCACAACGCGTAGAATTAATATAATTTCACAGAATAGTATAGCATTATTTTGTACTTGGTTTAAATATAAACGCACGGCTGTTAATAAGTATTTAATAAAATAAATTCTGTTCTGTTCTACCATAAAAAATCCTATTTACCTTCGAAAGGAATTTGGTTCTTAAACAAATTTCTATTTGTTAGGATTAAATGGGAATCAGGTGAAATACCTGAACTGTTCCCGCAGCTGTAAGCTCTATAAAGGTTTTTTATTCTTATGCCACTATCATTTTAGTGATGGGAAGGCTTAAAAACTAGAGTAAGTCAGAAGACCTGCCAATTCATTTAGATTAGTAAACTTTCGGGAAAAAAGTTTGTAAGAATTGTTTCTATATGAAATCAATATAATTATTTTTTAACAATTTTATTTATGATGATATTTTCATCATTCTAAATTTAAATAATTGGTATTTAAGATGAATTACTCTGATATACAAATAGTATTGCAAGAAATCCCAGGTGAAATTAGTATTTGCTTCACAATAACTGGCTGTAAATTACACTGTGAAGGGTGTCATTCACCCTATTTATGGAAAGAAGGTAGCGGAGAAAAACTTATAAATAAAAAATACCTTCAAACTCTTCAAAAATACAAAGGTTTTGCAAGTTGTGTTTTGTTTATGGGAGGAGAATGGCATCGACAAGAATTAGTTGAAAATTTAAAAAGGGCAAAAGAAATGGGATACAAAACAGGGTTATATACCGGTTTAGACAGAATAGATAATGAGATACTTGAAGAGTTAACTTGGCTAAAAACAGGTGCTTGGATTTCTAAACTGGGAGGATTAGACAGTGAAATTACCAATCAAAAATTTATAGAAGTAAAAACAAAAACAATATTAAATCATTTATTCATAAAAAAATAAACCATGATAAGATTAACCACAGCACAAATTACAAAAAAAATAGCTTTTATTGAAAATTACATCAATTCTAATAATGCCGCAGATGGTTCGCTATTAGATGCAAATGCAAATGTTTCTTCAAAAAATATAGCCACTATGGAGGCTGAATTAAATAAAGATATTAATATTCAGGTAAATAGGCAATTGGTTAAAAATAAGATACGTAATTTGTTTGGAGATAATCTGGCCAATGAATACATAAGGCAAATTGAAGCTCATGAAATATATGTGCATGATGAAACCTCTCTTAAACCGTACTGTGTCTCAATAAGTATGTATCCATTTTTATTTGATGGATTAACTAAGTTAGGAGGAGAAAGTAAAGCTCCTCAACATTTAGAGAGTTTCTGTGGTGAATTTGTAAACTTGGTTTTTGCAATTAGTTCTCAGTTTGCAGGGGCTTTAGCAACAGTAGAGTTTTTGTTGTATTTTGATTATTTTGCTAGAAAAGACTTTGGGGATGATTATTTAAAAACCAATAAAAAATCGGTAGAAAACCACCTTCAACATGCTGTTTATGCTATTAATCAACCAGCCGCTGCTCGTGGGTATCAGTCTGTTTTTTGGAATGTTTCATTATATGATGAACAATATTTTAATAGCATGTTTGGTGATTTTGTTTTTCCAGATATGACAAAACCGAAGTGGGATAGTGTTAAAAAATTTCAGCAATTTTTTATGAAATGGTTTAATAAGGAAAGAGAAAAAGCAGTTTTGACTTTTCCAGTAGTTACAGCTGCAATGTTGGTAAATGAAGGCAAGCCTGTTGATACTGAATTTGCAAACATGTGCGCAGAAGAATTAAGTGAAGGGAACTCATTTTTTATCTATCAATCTGAAAATGCTGATAGCCTGGCTTCTTGTTGTAGGTTGAGAAGTGAAATAACCGACAATACTTTTAGTTATTCTTTAGGAGCAGGTGGAGTTGCCACAGGTTCAATAAATGTAATTACATTGAATATGAATCGCTTGATTCAGCAAAACAATTGTTTAGAAACTGAAATTAATAAAATTCATAAATATCAGGTTGCCTATCGCAAACTAATTGAAGAATATAAGCAGGCAGGAATGCTACCTGCATATAATGCCGGATTTATTACATTGGATAAACAGTTTTTAACCATTGGAATTAATGGAATGGTTGAAGCGGCAGAAAGTAAAGGTATTAAAGTTGAAAATAGTGAAGTTTATAAAGAATTTGTAACCAATTATCTTAAAATAATTTTTGAAGCAAATAAGAGAGCCAAAAAGGAATATGGTTATATGTTCAATACAGAATTCGTTCCAGCTGAAAATTTAGGAGTTAAAAATGCAAAGTGGGATAAAGAGGATGGTTTGTTTGTGCCTAGAGATTGTTATAATTCCTATTTTTATGCAGTTGAAGATAATACTATAAATACGTTGGATAAAATAATACTTCATGGAAATGAAATTATTCAGTATTTAGATGGAGGTTCTGCACTTCATTTGAACCTTGAAGAAGCTCCAAATAAAGATGGTTTTTTGAAGTTAATTAATGCTACGGCTTTGGCAGGGTGTAATTATTTTTGTTTTAATATTAAAATAACTATTTGTAATTCCTGTAGCCATATAGATAAAAAAACACTTCAGAAGTGCAGTAAGTGTAATTCTACAGATGTAGATTATGGAACTAGAGTTATTGGCTATCTCAAAAGGGTTTCTAGTTTTAGTTCATCTCGTCAGGTAGAACATAATGTCAGACATTATCACACCAATAAATCAAAAAATATATTGCAAAACAAACGTGTTGCAACTCTTAGTAACTATTTTAATGCTAAAACTCAAATAGTAGAGGTGGTTAATGATACGTTTGAACGCGAAAAATAAGGGTGATAAATTGTAATGAATAACGGGTAATAAATAATATTAATTAATAAAATAAGTTAATGTATTAAATTCTTGTAAATTTGCACAATAAATAAATACAATTATTATGGCAAGCATAAAAAATTTAAAAAAAGACATTAATTACGTTTTAGGAGATATTATAGGAGAGTGTTATACTTGGGAATTATTAAACCCTAAAGCAGATACCAAAAAAACAGCAGCAATTATTGATGAATCAATTATTATTTTTGATGCTTTAATAGTTAAAGTTCACGAAAAAAATGTTGAAGATAAAAAAGCACATTTTAAAAGCATAACTTTAGAACTAGAGAAAGCAGCTAACAAATTACTTGAAAAGATACATAAACTGTAAATTTCAGTTAAATTTCAGTTAAAAAGAGGATGTTTAATTTTATAATATCCTTTTTTTTTGTAAATTAGTGCAATAAAAAAATTATTGAAACGTTCTAAATTTACCAACTAAAATCTATATTATTTATGGCAAGAGCAATGTTTGAGTATACAAAAACAGTACTTGAAAAAGTGAGCTTTAATAAAGAGTTATTTAAAAAAGAATTAGAAAAGGCAATTAACCGATTGCTGCCTTATGAAATTAAAGAATTATACTTTTGGTTAAAGGAGTTTACAATTAATAAACCAGATTTGCATACTTGTTTAGCAATAGTTAAATATTAAAATAAGAGGAGTTTAAACTCCTCTTTTTTTGTGTATAGGGCTAATTATTTTAACATCACTAAATGCAATAACACCCCTAACTAAACCATCAATTACATCTTTTAAGGAGTCTATTAAATGAATTTTTAGTTGTGATTTATGATAAATGATGCTAACCTCTCTAGCAGGTACAGGGTCATTAAAATCCCGTAAATAAATTTTATCTTCGTTATTTAAATCCAATGTTTGTAAATAGGGAAGCATAGTCATGCCTAGTCCTTCTTTTGATAATTTAATTAAAGTGTTAAAACTTCCGCTGTGTAATTGAAAACGTTGATTGCTTTTTCCAAAAGTACTACACAGGTTAATAATACTTTCCTTAAAACAGTGCCCATCTTCAAGTAATAGAATATCCTCAATATTTAAGGTTTCAACATCAATAATTTTATTTTTGAAAAGGCGGTGTTCTGGAGGTACAAAGCCAACAAATGGTTCGTAATATAGTACACGCTCTTTAATAGTCTCATTCTCCAAAGGAGTTGCAGCAATGCCGACATCAATATGACCTTCAGTTAATTTTTTTATTATTTCATCTGTAGTGAGCTCTTCAATTTTTAAATTTACTTTCGGATATTTTTTTATAAAAGTTTTTAAGAAAATAGGTAAAAGAGTAGGCATTATTGTTGGAATAATTCCCAATTTGAAATCTCCTCCAATGTATCCTTTCTGCTGGTCAACAATATCATTTATACGGTTGCTTTCATCAACAATAATTTTGGCTTGCTCAATTATTTTACTCCCAATTTCTGTAAGTTGAATAGGTTTTTTTGTCCGGTTAAAAATTTTTGTGCCAAGTTCCTCTTCTAACTTTTGAATTTGCATACTCAAAGTGGGTTGAGTTACATAGCAATGTTCAGATGCAATGGTGAAATTTCTATATTCAGCAACTGCTAATACATATTTTAATTGGGTAATAGTCATAAGTATAAATATTTATGATAAAGATATTAAAAGTATCAATAATAATTATGCATTATTGAGTTTATTTTTGAATAAATTTGTAGTAGAAGTTAAAGAAACATTTATAAACAATAAAAATTATATTATGAGTACAACAATATTAGGATTAGACAAACAAAAATCAGAAAATTTAGTGGTAAGCTTAAATGATTTATTATCAAATTTTCAGATATATTACCAAAATTTAAGAGGTTTACATTGGAATATTAAAGGGAAATCTTTTTTTGAATTACATGTAAAATTTGAGGAGTTTTATACAGATTCTCAGGAAAAAGTTGATTTAATAGCTGAGCGTATTTTAACATTAGGAGGCACTCCACTACACACTTTTGAAGACTACACCAAATTGGCAAAAGTACCAGTTGGAAAAAATATAACTAAAGATACTGAAGCAGTAAAGTTGGTTATTAATTCTTTATCAGAGTTATTAAAGATTGAACGTACTATTTTAGATGAATCAGATGAAGCAAATGATGAAGGAACAAACTCAATGATGAGTGATTTTATTGCTGAACAAGAAAAAATAATATGGATGTTAAATGCTTGGTTAAATTAATTAGAAACATGGTATTGTTTAAAAGCCACTTTCTACTTTTAGAAAGTGGCTTTTAAATATAATCATTTCCAGAATTTACGCTTTTTATTTAATTCATCTTCCATACGTTTGTATTCTTTTGGAGAAACTACTTTTAATAATGAAGGATCTTGTTCAATTTCAATTTGAATTCTTTTTACAATATCTTCAATTGTTTCATTTTCATAATCAATTTCCATTGGTTTTTTGATAACCATAGATTGTAAAACATTACGTTTTTTTATCAACAAACCTTTTTTATCAAAAGCTCTTCTAAACCCGTCAATAACAATTGGAACCACTACAGGTTTACATGTCTTAATTATATGAGCTGTACCTCTTCTAATAGGCTTAAATGGTGTTGTAGTACCTTGTGGGAATGTAATTACCCAACCATCATCTAATGCTTTTTTAATATTACTAATATCAGACATTTTTACTTGTCTGTTTACATTCTGTCCTTTACTTCTCCAGGTTCTTTGTATAGAAACAGATCCTGCGTAGGCAAATATTTTTGGTAACAGGCCAGATTTCATAGTTTCAGAAGCTGCAACAAAATAAATATTTAATTTAGGATGCCATATATATCCAATATTTTTTAAAGAATCAACACGTCCTTTTAAAGCAGCATTAAAAACGTGTAGCATTGCTGCAACATCGGCAAAATAAGTTTGATGATTGGAGACAAATAAAACATTTGTTTCAGGTAAATCTCTAATGATCTCTGAACCTTCAATTTGAAGCTTGTTAAAACGACGATATCGTCCATGCGATACAATTCCAAGAATACGGATAATCCATTTTTTTATATATAAAATATGTCCAAATGGATTTTTTTTTAAAATTGGCATCAAGTTGGTTTGGTTTGAATGAAATACAAATTTAAGAAAAAAATAATTTAAATATTCTTTATTAATTGTTTGATTTCACTAAGCATCATCGCTGTAGCTCCCCAAACAACGTAACTATTTAATACAAAGCAGGGTACTTCTATGTCTGTAGCGTAAGATGTAGACAAAGTTGTTGTTGAGATAGAAGAATCTTTTAATAAATCTTTAATTGTAACAGCAATTAACTTTTCAACTTCATGATTTTTAGTAAATAAGGGTGTTCTCTCTAAATACCCTAAAAAAGGTGTAACTAAAAAATTGCTTGGTGGTATAAAAACATCAGTCATTTGTTTAAAAATGGTAATTTCATGTGGATGAATTCCAACCTCTTCAAATGTTTCACGCAGCGCTGTACTTTCTAAGTTATTATCTTTTTCATCATATTTCCCTCCCGGAAAGCTAATTTGAGAAGAATGAGTTCCGTTATAACTAGCTCTTAATGTTAATAAAAAACAGGTCTCGTTGTTATTGTTTGGGTAAAAAAGAGCTACTACAGCAGCTTTTTTTGGGTTTAGAGCTTTAATTTTATTTTGTGAATAGTTCAATCTTAATTTTGGAGCTAAATTAAATTGAGTTTCCAATCCGCCTACAGGTGAATTTTCTAATTTTGAAATAGCTGTTTTAAAAAAATTAAAATCCATCACATTTGTTGTGTAAAATAATTATAATCTTTGAGTACAATATCAATAAAGTTACTAGGTTTCATTTCCGTTGTTATTCCTGTAATTTCAATTATCTTAGTATGAAGTTTTAGTATTGTTTTATGATTCCCTCTTCTTTTTGCCGTTAAATACAACTGTTTTATAGTTTGTATATCTTTATCGTTTAACAGTGTTACCTGAGGAAATGTAGGTGTATATTCTTTAGGGATATCAACCAATAATGTGTCGTTAATTGTAATTTTTTTTAGTTCAGAAATAACAGTGGTACCCGCAGCTAAATCCCCTAAACGCTGTCCTTTCCCATTTAATAAAATAGTTAGTATTGCTACAGATCCAGAGGCTAAACTGATATCAATAATGCGTAAAACCCATCTAATTAAGTAACTTCCAAAGGTTGGTTTTGAACCATCAATTTTCACAACTCTAATTTTACTCACATATTTTCCGGGTGTTTGTCCATTCATTAATGTTTCAAAAATTAAACTATAAAAGAAAACAGGTAGGCTTAATAGTGCATAAAAAACATAAATTGACTCAGTTGGCTTGTAATCTAGTGCCATAATAATTAACATAATGAGCATATAATACGCTACAATAATGAGCAGGTCTAACAAAAAAGCACCAATACGGCTGTATAATGAAGCTACATTTTGTTGAATTGTAACATTTTGAGCGGTTTCTATGCGAAAATTATCCATTTTATAGTTAATCTTTTTTTGGCTGGTACGATTTGATTTTTTACATTCGTTAACTTCAAAGTTTCATTATAAAGATAATGAACTATAAGAAAAACAAAAATAAAAAAAATGCGTGAAGCATCGTTTATAAAAAGGAATAAAAATAAATGGTTGTTATTTGAAAATGTTCTCAATAAAACAGCACAAGTTTCTCCGGATAAGCTTTCAGATTTATACATTGAAGTTACTGATGATTTAAGCTATGCAAAAACATTTTACCCACAAAGTAATACAGAAAGGTATTTAAATTCTATTGCATCAAAAGCGCATCAAAAAATTTATAAAACAAAAAAAGAGAGTAAAAACAGGCTAGTAACATTTTTTAAAACGGAATTTCCGTTGGAATTTGTTAAATATCATAAACAATTACTTGTCGCATTTTCAACCTTTTTATTCTTTGCAATTATAGGAGCTTATTCTGCGTCAGCAGATGGAGATTTTGTTCGTTTAATTTTAGGTAATAATTATGTAAATACTACGCTAGATAATATTGCAAAGGGAGATCCAATGGCTGTGTATAAAAAAATGGAAGAAAGCAATATGTTTATTTTAATTACTTTAAATAACATTAAAGTGGCCATGACAGCCTTTGTTTACGGAATGCTCTTTTCTGTGGGTACGCTGTTTGTAATGATGCGTAATGGAATAATGTTAGGCTCATTTTTATATTTTTTCTATGAAAAAGGGTTGTTATGGGAGTCTTCACGTACTATTTGGATTCACGGTACTATAGAAATTTCTGTTATTATTATTGCAGGTTGTGCAGGGTTAGTTTTAGGAAATGGCTTACTTTTCCCAAAAACCTATACAAGATTAGCCTCTTTTAAGCAAAGTTTTAAAGCTGGTTTAAAAATTATGGTAAGTACCATACCATTTTTTATTGTTGCCGGATTTTTAGAAGGGTTTGTAACTCGCCATACTGAAATGCCAGACTGGCTAGCATTATTTATTATTATCACCTCATTTATTGCAATTATTTATTATTACGTACTATATCCTATAAAATTAACCAAACAAAAACAATATGGAGAAGAATAACTTTATTGAATTTAAGAAAGAACGCGATTTAGGAGCTATCATAACCGATACGTTTCAATTTATACGCGAAAACTGGAAAGCATATTTTTTAACAGTATTAAAAATAGTTGGGCCATTTTTACTTATAGCCATTGCAACACTGGTGTTTTACTTATTTGCAATGTCTGATATGTTTAATGATATTGACAAAATTGATGTAAATCCGGGATCATTCTATTCTAAAATATTTTCTTGGGTATTTGGCTTAATGTTTGTTTATATTTTATTGTATACATTGCTTTCAATGGCTTCACTATACTTTATAAAATCATATATAGAAAATAATGGGAAGCCACAATTTGATGAAATTAAAACCAATATTATTCAAAATGTTTGGAAATTTTTAGGCCTGGGTGTTTTGGTTACTATTGTAACGGTTTTTGGAGCTGTATTTTGTTACCTTCCAGGTATTTATTTAGGTACTGTGCTTTCACTAACAACATCAATAATGGTGTTTGAAAATAAAAATATTGGAGATACTTTTTCTCATGCATTTACATTAATAAAAGGACAGTGGTGGAATACTTTTGGTGTGTTAATTGTTGTTTGGATGTTACTAATGGTATTAGGACAGGCATTTTCAATTCCAGCATTAATTTATCAATTTGTTAAAATGGGAACGATGATGCAGAATGATGATCCTACAGCTATTTTTGAGATATTTAAAGATCCAATTTATTTAATGTTAAACGTTGTTTCGTATGTTTTTCAATTTGTGTTGTATTCAATTCCTTTAATCTCAACAGTTTTTATTTATTTCGATTTAAATGAACAAAAAAACTTCTCAGGTACTTTTGAAAAAATTGAAAACTTAGGGAACAATAATAATGAGGACTAACTTATGAGTAGAATCCTATTTCTTTTTTTTATACTTTTTTCTGTTGCAGCTTTTGCCCAAACAGATTCACTTATTGTTAAAAATGATAGGGGTAGTAGTATTGTTAAAAAGAAATTTGACTCTAAAAATCTTGAAAAATATAAGACCGATAAGGATTTTAATTATGAAGAAGAAAATGCAAATAAAGAGCCCACATTTATTGAACGTGTGTTTAATTGGCTTGGGCGTCAATTTTTACGATTCTTAGAGTGGATTTTTGGAGTTAAATACGCCAAAGGTCTTTTTGCCTCAATTCTTTCGGCGTTGCCATATGTTATTTTAGGGGTTGTGTTATTTCTTTTGCTAAAATTCTTCTTAAAAGTAAATTTAAAGTCATCGAGTATAACCTCAAAAAATAATCCCGTTGTTTCAATTACCGAAGAAGAAGAGCTAATAAAAAGTAAAGATATTTCAAAATTGATAGAACAGGCAATTCAACAAAAAAATTACAGGTTGGCAGTTCGGTATTATTATCTAAATATATTAAAACAATTAGAAAATAAAGAGCTAATAATTTGGGAACAACAAAAGACGAATGAAGATTATACAAAAGAAATAGCACAAAAAAATATTCAACACGTATTTGCCAATTTAACAAGACTATACGATTTTGTTTGGTATGGAAATTTTGTAATAAATGAAGTTGAATTTGCCCGTGTTGAGTTGGATTTTATAGAAGCAACTAACTTAATTCATAAAAAATAGATTGGACAAGCAAACTAAAATATATATTGGAGCCTTTTTAGTCTTAATTTTTGGGTTTATTTACCTTAAAAGTACTGAGAAGAAGCCTATTAATTGGTTTCCAAGCTATGTTTCAAAACATAGAATCCCCTATGGAACATTTGTTTTACGTAAGGAAATGCCTAATTTATTCTCAAATGAAATAAAAGATATTCATACACCTCCTTATGTTTACTTAGAAGATTCAACACGTGTGGGCACTTACTTTTTTGTTGATGAAGCACTAAATTTTGGAGATGCAGAGTTTTTGCGCCTGCTTAAATTTGTTGAAAGAGGAAATGATGTTTTTATTTCAACACATGGTATTCAAATAGATACTTTAAATTTTAAAACGGAGCGTTTAGTGAGTAAGAATTTAGAAGAGAACGTATTCTTTAAATTTAAAAATAAAGTTTTTAAAGGAAAAGAATATTCATTTGACAGACCATTTGTAAATCATGTATTCACAAAAATTGACACTTTAAATACAACCGTATTAGGTATTACAGGTTATGTAAACACTAAGGGTGAACGTACTGAAGAAGGAGTAAATTTTGTTAAATTTTCATATGGAAAAGGGCATTTCTATTTTCATACTTTTCCAGAGGTTTTAACAAATTATACTATTTTAAAATCTCCAAATCAACAACATACAGCCAATGTTTTATCGTACTTAAGAGAAGATTTACCCATTTTATGGGATTCATACTACAAAACAGGAAAAAGTAAAATAACATCTCCCATTTACTATTTATTAAATTCTAAATATTTGAAATGGGCTTATTACACCACATTAATTGGAGTATTGTTTTTTATAATATTTGAGGGTAAACGAAAACAGCGTAGTATTCCTATATTGTTACCTTTAAAAAATCAAACCGTTGCTTTTACAAGAACAATTGCTAATATGTATTTTGAAAAGCAGGAACATAAAAATATAGCAGAACATAAAATAAGTTATTTGTTGGCATTTATTAGAACTAAATTGCATATACCAACCACAACAATTGATACTGCTTTTTATAAATATGTAGCATCACGTAGTGGAAATTCATACGAAAGTGTAGAAAAACTATTTCAGTTTTGCGAACAAATTCACTTAAAAAATCAAATCACTAGTGAAGAACTTGTGAAACTAAATAAAATGATTGAAAAATTTAAAAAAACAATTCAATATGGAAAATAATGATTTGAATTTTGATAGTAGAGTTGATTTGGAAAAGCTAAAAAATGCCGTAATTCAAATTAAAGAAGAGCTAGGTAAAATTATTGTAGGGCAAGAAGAGTTTATAGAGTTACTTATTGTTGCTTTATTAGCTGATGGTCACGTATTAATTGAGGGTGTGCCTGGCGTTGCCAAAACCATTACAGCCAAATTATTGGCAAAAACAATTGATACAGGTTTTAGCCGACTTCAATTTACACCTGATTTAATGCCTAGTGATGTGTTGGGAACTTCAATTTTGAATATGAAAACTACGGAATTTGAATTTAAAGAAGGCCCTATATTTTCAAACCTAGTTTTAATAGATGAAATTAATAGAGCACCAGCGAAAACACAAGCTGCATTGTTTGAAGTTATGGAAGAACGCCAAATTTCAATAGATGGAAACACGTATAAAATGAAGCCTCCGTTTATGGTGTTGGCAACCCAAAATCCCATTGAACATGAAGGAACTTATGCGTTGCCAGAAGCACAATTAGATAGGTTTTTGTTTAAAATAGATGTTGGTTACCCAAATTTGGAAGAAGAAATAATGATTATTAAAACACATCAAGATAGAAAAGGAATATTGCCTCAAACATTGATTTCGGCATTGCTTTCTGAAGCTGACCTATTGGAGTATAAAAGCAAGATTTTTGAAGTATTAGTTGAAGAAAAAATAATGAAGTATATAGCTCAATTAATTATGAAAACAAGAAATCACCCACATTTATATTTAGGCGGTTCCCCAAGAGCAAGCATTGCAGTTTTGAATGCTTCAAAGGCATTAGCAGCGATTAATGGAAGAGATTTTGTAATTCCTGAAGATATTAAAAAAGTTGTTTTACCTATTTTACGTCATAGAATAATTGTAACACCCGAGCGTGAAATGGAAGGTATGACTGCAGATAAGGTGATTGATATGATTGTACAATCTGTTGAGGTGCCAAGATAATATTTAAAAGAATAGTACATTGAACTTAGTTAGAAACCTATACATACACGAACGTTTTTTTATTTATGTAGCTGTAATAGCTATTACATTTCTGGTGTCGTTTTGGTTTCCAATTTTGTATTCAGTTGCATGGCTTTTAGTTGTTGTTTTAATTGTTTTTTTTACAATTGATATTTATGTACTTTTTAATGTAAATAAAGGAATTGAGGCTCGAAGAATTTTAACAAAAAAGTTTTCAAATTCTGATGAAAACCCAATTCCTATAACAATACAAAATAACTATCAATTTAGAATTGAAGCAAACATAATAGATGAACTTCCATTTCAATTTCAAAAAAGAGATTTAGAAGAGAAAGCATTTATAAACCCTCAAGGAGTTTGGGAGTTTGAGTATACGGTAAGACCGGTTGAACGAGGTGAATATTATTTTGGGAAGCTAAATGTGTATATTTCTACTTTTTTCAGAATAGTTTCAAGGCGATATAAGTTTCAGGAAAATGAGATGGTTGCAGTATACCCTTCATATATTCAAATGAAAAAATATGAATTTTTGGCAATGAGCAATCGTTTAACTGAATTTGGGTTGAAAAAGATTAGGCGAATAGGGCATACCTTAGAATTTGAGCAAATTAAAAATTATATTATTGGAGATGATGTTAGAACAATTAATTGGAAAGCAACAGCAAAACGCTCACAGTTAATGGTTAATCAGTATCAAGATGAAAAATCACAACCCATTTACTCTATTATAGATTTGGGAAGGGTAATGAAAATGCCCTTTGAAGAATTAAAATTAATTGACTACGCAATCAATGCAACATTGGCATTTTCAAATATAGCACTTAGAAAAAATGATAAAGCAGGTTTGTTAACTTTTTCAAAAAAAGTAGATACTATTGTTGCGGCAAGTAACAAAAAAACGCATTTAAATACTATTAATGAAGCACTATACAACATTAATACTAAATATACTGATTCAGATTTTGGGTATCTATACGCACTTATAAAACGTAAAATAACACAAAGAAGTTTGCTAATTTTATATACAAACTTTGAACATGTTTCGTCATTAAAACGTCAAATACCTTTTTTAAAAGCAATTGCCAAATACCACCTATTGGTAGTTGTATTTTTTGAAAATACAGAATTGGATAGTTTGATAAATGAAAATGCTGAAGATTTACAATCAATTTATCACAAAACTATTGCAGAAAAGTTTGCTTATGAAAAAAGGCTTATTGTAAAGGAACTTGAGAGTAAAGGTATTTATGGCATACTAACAAAGCCTCAAAATCTTACGGTAAATGTAATTAATAAATATTTAGAATTTAAGGCTAAAGGTTTTATTTGATGTGAAATTTAGCAGCCATTGCAGCACCAATAATACCAGCTTCATTTTCGGCTTTAGCTGGAACGATAGATGCATCAATTTCAATTTGACTTTCAATTTTATCAAACTTTTTACTTGCTCCTCCGCCCACAATAATTAAATCGGGTGATAGTAGTAAATAAATATGCTTAAAGTATTTATGAAGTCTCTTTCCCCATTCTTTTCTACTTAAATTATCCCTTTTTCTAGCATAATCAGAGGCGTACTTTTCAAAAATTTCACCATTTTTATACAGTACATGTCCAAATTCAGTATTTGGTATTAGTTTACCATCTAAGAAAAGTCCAGAACCTATACCTGTTCCTAAAGTTATCATTACAACAGTTCCATGAACATTTTTACCTGCTCCAAAATTAATTTCTGCTAGTCCGGCTGCATCTGCATCATTTGCAATATAGAATTCATTACCAGTTTTTGTTTTAAATAGCTCATCTACTTGAACACCTTTCCAAGATGGATGTAAATTCCCTCCAGATAAGCATTTGCCGTGTTGTAGTGGTGTAGGAAAACCACACCCCACTAATCCGTTCCATTTAAAATGGTTTACCAATGCTAGAATAGTATTTGCAAGGGCTTCTGGTGTTGCAGGGTTTGGGGTTGGTATACGATGCCTTTCGGTTGTTAATTTTCCTGTTGTTACATCAACTAAAGCACCTTTAACTCCGGTACCTCCAATATCTATTCCTAATATTTCCATGCATTAAAGTTTAAGATACAATGTTATTGAAAATAAATTAAATAATAAATGGTTGAAGCTATTTTTATAACCTTTCTTCAATCCATTTTTTAAAGTCAGAGAAATTTTGTGGTGCAACACCATGTCCAACAGGGTATTCCTTGTATGAATTTTTAATTTTTAACGTATTTAAAAACTCAGGAGCTTTTTTAGCCCATTCAACAGGAATTACCTGATCTACATTTCCATGAGAAATAAAAAAATCTAAATCTGAATAATCTTTACGATTTATATCGTCTGGAAGTAATTCGGGATTTATATAACCGCTTAAAGCAATTATTTTTTGAACTTTTTGAGGGTAATTTAGAGCTACAGCGTAACTTAAAATTGTTCCTTGACTAAAGCCTAATAAAAACGTTTTATTGGGAGGTATATGATATCTTTCCTGCACTTCGTCAATAAATTGTGCAATTTTTTCTCTTGCAGCAATTGCTTCTGAAATATCAGAAAACTTACCTTGATTTGCAGTGAAATTTATGGTGTACCAGGCATAGCTTCCAAAACCTAAACTTTGTGGTGCTCTTGCACTAACAATAAGTAAATCTTCAGGTAATTCTGTTGCAAATGAAAATAAATCTTCTTCATTACTACCATAACCGTGTAATAAAATTAATAACGATGTTTTTTCCGTTTGCTTATTTGGCTCTCGAACAATGTATTGTAGTGCTAATTCTTTCATAATTATAAAATAGGAAAGACTGTCTGAAAAGTAACTATTATTAATTTGTCAAACTGAGCCTGTCGAAGTTTACATTGATTATCAATATTTTAAGATATTTCGACAGGCTCAATGACATGAGTCTTTACTTTTTAGACAGCCTTTTCAAAAGTAATATTTTAAATATTTTTAAGCAATTCCTTTAAACCAGTCTTGAAATAAATCACCAATTAAAGGTACTCTTTTCTCTTCACCTTGAATGGCTCCTATAAAACCTATAATCCAAAGAACAAAAAGAGCCATACCGATGGCACCTGTTACCCAGTAACCAGCAAATCGTCCAATAATAAATGAGTTTGCCAAAGAAAAAAGAGATAATCCTATCATTTGCCTTATATGAAAAGAAGCGAATGAGTTTTTCTTACCATTATTCATAATAAAAGCAATTAATGTTCCAATCCAAGTGATATAGCTAATAATTGCAGTTGTTTTTCCTTCGTTTACTGTTTGATTTTCCATTTATTTAAAATTAAAGTTTAAGTTATATGTAAAGATAAATAAATTTATAGTATTAATTTATTTTTTGAGTAAATTCCATACACTTTCCCATTCATTTTTTTAGTTAAAAAAATAGCATTTTTTGAAGTAGAAAATATATTGTCTGTAGTGAATGTATATTCAAAATTAGGGTTGAAAAGTGTTAAATTTGCTTTTTTTCCTTCAATAATAGGAGTGTTTTCAATTTTAAATCTATTCCTTGGATTTGTTGTTAAACAGTTAATTAAGGTTTCTGTTTCAATTACGTTATTTAAAACTCCAAACAAACTTTCAAGACCAATAGTTCCAAACTTAGCATTTTCATATTCAATTTTTTTATGTTCAATATCAATAGGGTTATGATCACTGGTTATCATATCAATAGTACCATCGTTTATTCCTTTAATTAATGCCTTGTTATCTTTTAAAGTTCTCAAAGGAGGTAAAACTTTTGTGTTTGAATCAAATTTTATCAGTTCATCATCAGTTAGAACTAAATGGTGTGCAGCAACACTACAAGTCACATTTAAGCCTTTCTTTTTTGCTTCTTTAATTAAGGTTACAGATTTTTTTGTGGAAATTGTTGGAATATGTAGTTTTCCTCCAGTATATTCTAAAATAAATAAATCGCGAACAATTTGTAGCTCCTCAGCCAAAGCAGGATTTCCTTTAAAACCTAGTTTTGTGCTATTTACTTCTTCATTAACCAACCCATCACCAGCAATAGCATTATCTTGAGGGAAACTAATAATAAGACCATTAAAATTTTGTGCATATTGTAAGCCAATTTTAATCAAATTTGCGTTTGCGATAGATTTGTTATAATCTCCAAAAGCAATGGCACCAGAATTTTGCATATCAAATAACTCGGCAAGATGTTCTCCTTTAGCATTTTTAGTCAAAGTTCCAATAGGGTAGAGCTCTGTAGCAGCGTTAACGGCTTTGTTCTTAAGAAATTCAATAGTAGATTTTGTGTCAGCAACCGGATTTGTATTTGGATTTACAGCAACGGCAGTAAATCCACTTTTTGCAGCGGTATTTAATCCGTTTTCAATAGTTTCTCGCTCTTCAAAACCTGGTTCTCCAAAGCATACGCTTGTGTCAAACCAGCCTTGTGAAATATGGAGATTATCCAATTTAATTTCTTTATAATTATTGATATTCTTTATTGAATTTGCAATTTTTGTAACAATACCTTTTTCAATTAAAACATCTTTTTTTTGAAGGTGGAATGGACTTGTGTTATCAATAATTGTCGCAAATTTTAAGAGTAAATTCATTTGTTGAAATATTTTAATATAAGCATTTCAATAAGTAAAAATAGCATAGAAAATGCTAAAAACAATTTAAAAAGCCAATTGATTTGTTTCTGATTATTTATTTCATTAAAAAAATCATCAATAGATTTTATAATGGTTATATTTTTATTGTTAATTGTTAACTTTTTTAAGTTCAAGTAGGTTAAATCACTTTCCTCTCTATTGTAATTAAAAGCTACTGTTTTTAAAAGGGTATTGTTACTTTTAATTTGGTAAAATCCACTTTGTAAGTGAGCTCCTTGAATTTTAAGAGTTACTTTATTTTGTGATATAGTTTGTAAAGGAATAAATTCTTGAGTTTTAGTTGAAATTTTTAAAATGTCATCTTTTCCAACAGTAGTTTTTATGTCAATGTTATTTTCTGGGGCTATCGTATAATATAACTGGTTTATTTTTAGATTTTTTTTAGCAAAATTATAAAAAACAGGTACAATTAAAGGTGATTGTAGAAAGTTTGAGATGCCGCTATTTAGAGGTGACGAAACCCAGTAAATTACTCCTTTTTTATTTTTTTTTGAAGAAATAAAGGAATCATTATTCGCTAATTTTAGTACTGAAGAACTATTTTTTAAATTGGTTTTATAATAAGTAATTGTTTTTGGATATTGAAAATTAGCTACCTTTCTTTCAAAAACATCTTTTATTAGCGGGTGCTCATAATTGATTGTTGTTATTTTGTATTCATTTTCATTTTTTTTTGTTATCAAACCTAAATCCAACACTTTAAATATTCTATTATATGAATTAAGATTACTGTTTTTTGAAGGTATAATAACTAAAGTGCCACCATTTATAGAAAAATTATGTAAATCTTGTATCAATTCAGAAGGGATAACATCAATTTCATTGAGAATAATTAATTGTTGTTTTTGGATATTGTTATAGTTTAATTTATGAAGTTGAACATGGGTAAAATTAAACTCAGTTTTTGTATAAATTTTTGATAAAAATTCAGAGGAGTTTCCAATAGAAAGTACACTGATTTTTTCAGGTTTTGAAATTGTAAAATAAAAATCATTGTCAAATTCTAAAGAAGTATCTACGAGCGAAATTTTTCCGTTAAAATTTACGGAATTTGGTATGGTAAATTCAACAGCTGAAACAGTTGAATTCCTAAATTTAGCAGTTGTTTTGCCAATTAATTTTGCATTGTTATAAAGTGAAATAGGAACAGCAGAAGTATTATTTGAGGTGCTTTTAATTTCTACTTTAATGGTTATTTCTTTTAAATTATTTTTTGTTATGTATATGCTATCTATAAAAATATTTATATTTTTTATAGGATTAAGTTTTAGAAGAGATACAGGTGAGTTTACATTTGTAAAAGTTGATTTTTTATTATAATTAATGCTCTGAAAATCAGATAGTAATAACACTTTGTTTGAATTTTTTATTCTATATTTGTTCAGCGTTTTTATTTTTAGTAAAACAGTGCTTAAATCTAATTTGTTGCTTGAATATTTAAGTGAAATAAGTTTACTTTTTAAACTTTTTATAGTTAAATTTTTAAAAATAGCATCATTGGTTATTAGTGAAATAGTATTGTTAGTATTGATATTCTCTTTTATAATTTTTTGTGAGATGCTTCTTAATAATTCCCCTTCATTTCCTTTAGCCTGCATACTAAAAGAATTATCTAGATAAACGGTAGTATTAAATTTTAGTTGTGATGATAAATTTGAAAAATAGGGTTGTGCAAAAGCAATAATTAAGGAGGTTAATACGAGTAATCGTGTAATTAAAATCACCCACTTTTTTAACCTTGTACTTTTACGAGTTTGTTGTTCTATATTTTTTAAAAATTGAACATTGGTAAAAGGAACTTTAACAAAACGTTGTAATTGAAATAGGTGAACAATTATCGGGATGATAAGTAGCAGAAGTGCATATAAAATTTCTGGATGCTTAAAATGCATTGTTCAAAAAGGATTTTTCAAAGATATAAAAATAAGGGTAACCAGATATAAAAATTAATCAAAATAATTTTTTAAGATACCTAAAGCATAGTTACTGGCTATTGAATTTGCAAACTTAGGAAAATCTATGGTTGCATTGCTATTGGCTTTGTCTGAAATTATACGAATAATAGAAAAAGGCACCTTGTATTCAAAGCAAACTTGAGCAACTGCAGCTCCTTCCATTTCAACACAGAATGCTGTTGGTAAAATATTGTTTAAATGTTTAATTTTATCGACATCTGAAATAAATTGATCTCCGCTGGCAATATCTTCATAAATAACTTTAGGAAGGGTTATATTAAAACTTTCAGCTTCTTTTGGATTTATATATGATGCGTATGAGTTTAAAAATTTATTGGTAGCCCTAATTAGTTTTTCGGCATCTTTAGTTTCTAAAAATTTCCTGTTTAATAATGGAATTTCGAAAGGCTCAAAAAGCGGACTTGCATTCATATCGTATTGGAACAATTTTTTTCCAATAACAATGTCTCCAATATTAAGTGTAGGTTTAATAGCTCCAGCAACACCTGTGAAAATAATTTCATCAATATTGAAATCGTTTATTAATTGCGTTGTTGTTACGGCAGAAGCAACTTTTCCCCAGCGAGAAAAAACCAACACCACTTTCTTATCAAACAAAGTGCCGGTATAATAGGTTCTCATCCCTTTTGTTGTGGTTGATATGTTTTGAAGTTTGTTAAGCAATGCTTGAATTTCCTCTTGCATTGCACTAATAATACCTGTCATTTATTTCATTTTAATTAACAATAGATCCATCTTTCATTTCTAGTTTTCTATCTGCCATATTTGCTAATTCCTGATTGTGTGTAACAATTACAAATGTTTGATTGAATTTATTTCTAAGTGTAAAAAATAATTCGTGTAATTTTTTTGCTGAAGCAGAGTCTAAGTTACCACTTGGCTCATCTGCAAAAATAACATCAGGGCTATTAATCAGTGCTCTAGCTACAGCAACTCGTTGTTGCTCTCCTCCAGATAATTCATTTGGTTTGTGATTAATTCTATTTGAAAGTCCTAAAAAATTTAATAATTCTGTTGCTTTTGTCTCTGCTTCTTTTTTTGAAATATTTCCTATAAAAGCAGGAATACAAACATTTTCAAGTGCTGTAAATTCAGGTAATAGTTGGTGAAATTGAAAAATAAAGCCAATATGCTGATTTCTGTATCTCGATAACGATTTATCTTTTAATTCTAATAAGTTAATGTTGTTTATACTAAGTTTAGCATTGGTGTTAATGGCGGGTTTATCTAAAGTACCAAGGATTTGTAACAGGGTTGTTTTACCAGCACCTGATGGTCCAACTATGGCAACAATTTCACCTTTTTTAATAGATAAACTAACTCCTTTTAAAACTTCTAAATTACCGTAAAATTTATGAATATTTTTTGCTTCTATCATTGTGTAAAATAATAGTGTGAAAATACACAAATAAAATTGGTATTACAACCAGGTTTTTAGTTTGTTAAAATCTAGATAATATACAAGTCGTACTGATAGGTTTTGCTGTAAAGATTCTTCAAATAAATTTTTTAAATTATTAGAGAATGTTAAACTAGATTGGTTGTCAGATTTAAAAATAGAATTTCTGTACAATATAGATAATTCACTTCCTCTTGAAAATTGCCAAACATATCGTAAATCTAGGTTCCAAGAATTAAAATTCACATCATTATTCCCTGTATAACTACTTTGAATTAAGTATCCCTTATCATTCAATTTTGTATAATAATCTCTATAAATTACAGGAGACCAATTGTACCTAAATGCAATAGTAAGGGAAGATAAATCATTAAAACTATATTTTCCGCTTAGAGTATTTAAAACCGATTTTATTTTTCGGAAACCAAAAATAATATCTCCTTCATCTAAAGTTGTAATGTAGCCACGTTCATTAAATGTTATATCATAATTAAAGGAATAGCTCATAAAAAATTTATCATTAGCTCTGTATATAGGGGTAAAGCTGAATGAATAGCCATTGTCTTTTTCTCCGTAATGCCTATTGTAACTTAAAGAAGCATTGTAAGCAAATTTTTTCCTAAAATCGGATGATACAAAACTAGAAAAACCTACCCGAGCTGTTGTTACTAGGAAATCTGTGTTATTTCTTGGAGCCCAATAGTCTCTACCTTCACCAATTCGAGCATTTATTCTACCTCCAAATGAAAATTGTTTAATGGTGGTGGCAAATAAATTTAACTGCAAAAAATTACCGGTATAAACATTAGGTTTAAAGCGCCTAAACATGCCACCGCTCAATCGGATGCGGTAATTGTTGAATTTTTTTGTAGGTTTAAAAATTTGATAAGAAATATCACCAAAAAAGGAACTAAAATTATTACGTCTTTGGAAACCTAAATCGTTAATTTCATACTTGTCATCAGCTAAGCTACTTCTAAAACCATAGCGAAATTTTCCTTTTGTTTTATTGTATGATAAGTTAGCAGAATATCCATTTATGGTACCATCTGTTGGGTCTTTGGTACTACTGTATTTTACAGACCCATTTAATTTTTTTGAATTTGCTTTATTTGCTAAATTAAAAAGGAGGGCAGAAACGTTCGCTTTTCTAAAGTGATTACTTCGAGATACGTTTGTATTGATTAATGAAACAGATGAATTTTTATTAAATTCTTGATCTATTACAATTACATTGTAATTGGCAAAAGGTTCAGTAACTTCTTTTCTAATTTCATTAGTGGTTGTATTTTCAATAATAGCTTCAGTTTTGTCAGTAATAGCATCAAGTACAGCTATGC
Organism: Lutibacter sp.; assembly: GCA_021647265.1. Taxonomy (GTDB): domain Bacteria; phylum Bacteroidota; class Bacteroidia; order Flavobacteriales; family Flavobacteriaceae; genus Lutibacter. Next base: position 17,610 of record JAKIVA010000015.1, on the reverse strand, counting down.
CTAACCCTTTTTTTGTTCTTCCTGATATTTTTACAGCTGTAAGTAGTTTTGCAACATCTGGATTGTGAATAATAGTTTCATCTGTGGCTAAATTAGCATATATGTCAAAGTAATTAATAGGGCGTTTTCCTATACGTCTTGAAAAAAATAAACCACCTTTATTAAGTAAATCTGCACCTTCTATAAAAAACTGACGTTGCTCATCAAACCGAACTTCAAAAGGGCCTAAGTTTAAAACTAAATCATCAAAACCCGCCTGACTAAAATCTGGATTAATAGTGGCATCAAGTGTAAAGTTATCACTTAAACCATATCTTATATTAAAACCTATTTGACCTTTTGTAGAAGTTTTCCCTTCAAAACTAGAAGTGTTTAATGTTGTAACAGGTAAAAAGTTTAATCGTATGGGGGGTTTAATATTTTCTAGATTGGTAAGTAAACCAGAATATTGCGAAATACTCCCAACAGATTTATCAATATAATTCCAAGTGTATTGTTCCCGTTCACTTTGAATAAGTCTGTGAAAATTCAATCCCCAAGTTTGTACCTTTTGATTGGAGAAACGAAGTGCAGAATAAGGAATTTTCATTTCTACATACCAACCTTTTTCATCAAAACTTATTTTACTGTACCAAACATCGTTCCAGCTAAAATCTTCTCCATTTCCAGTTGAAACTTTAGCATCAGCTTGAGTACCACCGGCAGAAACAAAAAATTCTGTATCGTTTTGACGATCGTTAAGAGGGTTGATTACGACTTCAAAAAAATCTGCCTGAGAAAAATTATCACGATCACTTAATTGACGCATAATTTTTTCAGGATGGGAATCGTACAAATAAGCAGCGAAATAAATTGCTTCATCATCATAAACTACTTTTACCTCAGTTTTTTGATTGCTGGGTTCTGGATCGCCATCACCTGGCTTAAACATTGTGAAATTTTTAGCAACAGGAACGTTTTTCCAAGCTTCATCATTGAGAATACCATCTATTTTTGGAGGTATTGTTACACGTGTAGCTGCTAATGATTTTCGTTTAATACCTTGTGAAAAACTTATGAAAAAGCCAAATAAACAAAGTGCTAAAAAATATTTTTTCATAGAATGAGTTTGGAGAAGGAAACCGAACAAAATTATTTAATCTATTTTTCTTTAACTATTAAAATTTGTTAAATTCATGTTAAAGACAAAAACTCTCATCAATTGTTTTAAATTTTATATAAAAAACAAGGTGTAATTTAATTAAGAAATGTAATTTTGTGGTTTCTTTAAATAAAACAACGATGAATTTACACGAATATCAAGGAAAAGAATTGTTAAACAGTTTTGGCGTTAGAATACAACGAGGAATTGTTGCTAATAATCATAAGAAAGCAGTAGAAGCTGCAAAACAATTAGCTACTGAAACGGGTACAGACTGGTGGGTTATAAAAGCACAAATTCATGCAGGTGGGCGTGGAAAAGGTGGTGGCGTTAAACTTGCTAAAAGTTTAGATGAAGTTAATACAATTTCAGAAAACATTATTGGCATGATGTTAAAAACACCCCAAACACCTCCTCAGGGTAAAAAAGTGAATCAAGTGTTGATTGCTGAAGATGTTTATTATCCGGGAGAAAATGAACCAGAAGAATATTACATGTCTGTACTATTAAATAGAGCTACAGGAAGAAATATGGTTATGTATTCTACTGAAGGAGGTATGGATATTGAAGGTGTTGCAGAAAAAACGCCTCATTTAATTTTTACTGAAGAGATTGATCCTTTAATTGGATTACAACCCTTTCAAGCACGTAAAATAGCTTTTAATTTAGGCCTTTCAGGTGGTGCATTAAAAGAAATGATAAAATTTGTTACATCATTATACACTGCGTTTGTAAAGTCTGATGCGTCATTATTTGAAATTAACCCTGTTTTAAAAACTTCTGATGATAAAATTTTAGCAGTTGACTCTAAGGTAGTTTTAGATAATAATGCGTTGTTTCGTCATAAAGATTTAGCTCAATTACGTGATTTACGTGAAGAAAATGAGATTGAAGTTGAAGCAAATGCAGCAGGTTTAAATTATGTAGATTTAGATGGAAATGTTGGATGTATGGTAAATGGAGCTGGTTTGGCAATGAGTACAATGGATTTAATTAAACAATCTGGAGGTGAGCCTGCAAACTTTTTAGATGTTGGTGGTACTGCTGATGCTAAACGTGTTGAAACTGCTTTTAGAATTATTTTAAAAGATCCAAATGTAAAAGCAATTTTAGTAAATATTTTTGGTGGTATTGTGCGTTGTGATAGAGTAGCGCAAGGTATTATAGATGCTTATAAAAATATGGGTGATGCTATTAAAATTCCAATTATTGTAAGATTGCAAGGAACTAATGCAAAAGAGGCAAAAGAGCTTATTGATGCTAGTGGTTTAGATGTTATTTCTGCAACGGAATTTCAAGAAGCAGCAGATAAAGTGAAAGAAGTTTTAAAGTAAAATATAAACTTTATTATCATAAAAAAAACCGACTAAAAGTCGGTTTTTTTATTTTTAAAAAATTATCAATTTCTAAATATCTTCAAAATTTACATCAGTAAAACTTTCAGTACTTTTATTTTCTTCAGCAATTTCAGAAGGTCTTTTAAAGTCTTTTTGGTGACGTTCAGAGATAACCTCTTCACCCTTTTCAGTTAAAATGTAATCTGTTGCAGCTTTCAGCATTTCATTAAATTCAGCAAAATCTTCTTTATACAAATAAATTTTGTGCTTTTTGTAATGGAAAGATCCATCATCATGTGTGAATTTTTTACTTTCAGTAATTGTTAAATAATAATCTTCTGCTTTTGTTGCTCTTACATCAAAAAAGTAAGTTCTTCTTCCTGCTCTAAGAACCTGTGAGAATATCTCTTCTTGTTCTAAATGTTCTTTTTCCATAATTAATTCTCTATTTTTAATTAATCTTATAAATTAGATTGATACACAAATCTATAAAAATATTTGACTTATCTCACTATTTTTAAATTTCTTTTTCTAAAAGTTGCTGTTCGTAAAGTTCTTTATAATACCCATTTTTATTAACCAGCTCGTTGTGTGAGCCTTGTTGAATTATTTTCCCTTTTGATAGTACAATAATACTATCAGCATTTTTTATTGATGAAATTCTATGGCTAACTATAATGGTTGTTTTATCCTTACTAATTTTATATAAATTACTCAAGATTATTTCTTCTGTTTCAGTATCAACAGCAGACAAACAATCGTCAAAAATTAAGATTTTCGGATTTTTAATAATTGCTCTAGCAATGGATATACGCTGCTTTTGCCCTCCTGATAGTGTAACACCTCTTTCGCCAACATAAGTGTTATATCCTTCATTAAATTCAATAATATTATGGTGTATGTAAGCATCTTTTGCAGCTTGTTCAATTTTACTGTCAGAAGCAGAATTATCACCAAATTTAATATTGTTTTTTATGGTATCTGAAAATAAGAATGCCTCTTGAGGTACAAAGCCAATACTTTGCCTCAAATTATCTAAATTTAGTTGTTTAATGTTTCTGCCATCAATTAGTATTTCACCAGATTTCACATCGTACAAACGTGCAATTAAATTTATGATGGTAGATTTTCCTGAACCAGTATTGCCTAAAATAGCTAACGTTTTTCCTTTTTCAATTTTAAAACTTACATTTTTTAAAGCAGTGATATTAGTATCGTCATACGTAAAGGATACATTTTTAAACTCTATATTTCCTTCAATTTTTGAAGGGGTAAGACAATTGTTTTTAATTTCAGGCTCATGTTGTAAAAATTCATTAATTCGTTTCTGTGAAGCTTCTGCCTGTTGTACCATCGAAGTTACCCAACCAACAACAGCAACTGGCCAGGTTAACATATTAACATACATAATAAATTCAGCAATTACACCTAAAGAAATGGATCCTTCAATATAACGTAATCCTCCTATGTATATTACTAAAATATTACTTAGGCCAATTAGCAAAATCATTGCAGGGAAAAATAATGCTTGGGCTTTAAATAAATGAATATTTTTTTCTTTTGTAGTATTGGCAAGATGTTGGAATTCCTGCATTGATTTGTCTTCAATTCCATAAGATTTTAAAATACTAATTCCTGAAAATGTTTCTTGTGCGTTCGCTGTAAGTTTAGATAGGTATTGTTGAACAGTGGTACTCCTTTTATTTATAATTCTACTTAAAAAATAAATTGATACAGATAAAATTGGTAGCGGTAACAACGTATAATTGGTTAATGTTGTATCAATGTTATACATTTTTATAATTGCAACCACAAATAGCACCAACATATTCATAGTATACATAATTGCTGGGCCAAAATACATACGTACTTTGCTTACATCTTCACTAATACGATTCATTAAATCGCCAGTCTTGTTTTTTTTATAAAAATTTAAAGATAAACGTTGGTATTGTTGATAAATTTCATTTTTTAAGTCGAACTCAATCAAACGTGAAGTAACTATTATTGTTTGTCTCATTAAAAAAGTGAAAAAACCAGAAAGCAAAGCAGCACCAATAATTAAAAGTATATTATTTAATAAATCGGCTTTTACCAATGGTAAATCAGTTACAATACCATTTTTATAATTTTCGGCTAGATTCACAGATTCTCTAATGAGTTGAGGAACCTGTAAAGCTAAAACTTTAGAAAAAATGGTAATAACTACTCCTGTTAGTAGTCGGTATTTATATTTTAAGAAGTATTTATTTAAGTATTGTAATGCTTTCATAAAGTATTTAAAAGTACTTTAATTTTTAGAGCACGAATATACATTATTAAAATTTTAATTATAATATTTTGTGATAGATTTAACGTTGTTTTAAAAAAACAAAAACAACATTTTATTTCTAAAAAATAATAGTACTTTTGCGCTATTAAAAATACAAAAACTTCAAAGTTCTTTAAATGATAAATAGAAGACATATTCGAGTAAAGGTGATGCAATCAGTTTATGCGTTTTTACAGTCTAAAAGTGATGGTCTCGATAAGGAAGAAAATTTTTTATACAATAGTATAGACAAGATGTTTGATTTATATGTTTTATTACTTCGTTTATTAGTTGAAGTCAAAAATCTAGAAAAAAAACATATTAAAATTTCACAAAAGAAGTTTTTAGCTACCCCAGAAGAATTAAAACCAAACAAAAAATTTGTTGAAAATCAAATTTTTCAGTTGTTGAGTGAAAGTGTTTCATTAAAAAATTATATTGAAACCAATAAATTAAACTATTGGAATTTAGATAATGAATATGTTCATGAAATATTAAAATTAACTAAAAACAGTAAATCATATCAAACTTATATGAGCTCTAATAAATCTTCATTTCATGAAGATAAAGAGTTTGTGGTTGCATTATTTAAAGAAGTAATTGCTCCAAATGAAAAATTAGCTGATTATTTTGAAGATAAAAATATTAGCTGGGTTGATGATATTCCTTTTGTAAATACTTGGATTGTTAAAACCTTGAATCAAATGAAAGTAGCAGAAGCTTTTAGACTTGGTAATTTGTATAAAGATGAGGGAGACAAGAAGTTTGTGATTGATTTATTTAGAAAGGTTGTACTAAATCATACCGAGTTTGAAAAAGAAGTAATAGATAAAACACCGAATTGGGATACTGATCGTATTGCCGAAATAGATATGATTTTGATAAAAATGGCTATTTGTGAGTTTTTAAAATTTCCATCAATACCAACCCGCGTTACTATCAATGAATACATTGAAATTGCTAAAGATTATTCAACAGAAAAGAGTAGTTTTTTTCTAAACGGAGTATTAGATAAAATTTTGAAAGATTTTACGGCATCAAAAAGAATAGATAAAATAGGACGAGGATTATTATAATTTTATATTTTTACAAAAATTAAACTAAATAAAAATGAAAAGAATCACAATTATTTATATTGCTATATTAAGTTTAGCAGTTATTTCATGCAAAGAAAAAGCTACTTCAAAAGTTAAAACAACAAATTTAGAAACGGCCAAAGAAAGAGATGCTAAAATTAATTTAGGTTCGGCAATTATTGAATTTGATAAGCCAGCATTTGAGTTTGGTACTATTACTGAAGGTGATATTGTAGAAGGTGATTTTACAATTTATAACAAAGGGAAAGTGGATTTAGTTATTACAAAAGCAAAAGCATCTTGCGGGTGTACGGTGCCAGTTTGGCCTAAAGAAGCTATAAAACCAGGAGACTCAGCTGTTTTAAAATTTTCATTTAATTCAAGAGGGAAAAGAGGAAATAATAATAAATCTATTACTCTTACCACAAATACTGAAAAAGGAACAGAGATTTTAAGAGTAAAGGGAACTGTTTTACCTAAAGAGAAATAATAAATTAAAATTTATAACAAATGTATACAGTAATATTTTTACAAACTGATGGAGGAAGTACTTTGTCAACCATGCTTCCTTTTTTATTGATGTTTGTGGTTATCTATTTATTTATGATTAGACCACAAATGAAACGTCAAAAAAATGAAAAAAAATTTCAAAGTTCTATTGCAAAGGGTAATAAAGTAATTACCACAAGTGGAATTCATGGAAAAATTTTAGATATTGTAGATAGTGACAATACAGTAATAATTGAAACAGGAGCTGGAAAAATTAAATTTGAACGATCAGCTATTTCAATGGAGCTTAGTAAAAAGTTACAGGCGCCAAAAGAAAAAAAATAAGTAATTAATTAGTTACATATTAAATAAAAGTGAGCTGTTAAGCTCACTTTTTGTATATTTAGTACTTATTTAGTTAGAATGAAAACAGTTGTGAAAACTTCAGGTATATCTATTGCAGGTAAAAGAAAAGTAAAAGTATTTTTATTTATTTTACTGCTAACATCAATAATTTGGTTGTTAATTGAATTGTCAAAAATCACCAATAGTACAGCCGTATTTAAAATTGAATATAAAAATATACCTGTGGGAATGTTATTGCAACGTAAACCTACTTCTGAGATAAACATTGTATTAAAAGCACCAGGGTTTTCATTACTGAAGTATAAGATAAAAAAAAATAAAGTAGCACTAAATTTAAATAAGGTAGTAAAGGGTAATTCAAGTTATTATCTATTACCAAATCAGCAAAAAGCATATTTAAATGCTCAATTACCTGGAGAAACAGAAGTTGTTAGTATTTTAAAAGATACTATATTTATAGAGTTAGGAAAAAACAAATCAAAGAAAGTTCCAGTAAACCTTCAGTTAGATATTAAATTTAAATTAGGGTATAATTTAACAGCGCCTTTAAAAATTATACCAGACTCAGTAACCATTACTGGTCCAGAAAAATATGTTGATTCAATTAAAGAATTAACAAATACATTGTTAGAATTAAATGATGTACACAAAAATATTTATAAAGAGTTAGATTTAAAATTACCGCCAAAAAATTCTAATGTTATTTTGAATACAACAAAAGTTATAGTTAAAGCAAACGTAGATAAATTTACTGAAGGAAGTTTTAATATTCCTGTTACCATAATAAATAAACCCGAAGGAATTAAAATTAATACTTTCCCAAATACAATAGAAGTTATTTACCAAGCGGGTCTTTCAAATTATAATAAAATAACAAAAAATAGTTTTTTAATTGTTTATGATTATAAGCAATATGAAAAAGATACTTTAACACGGTTTTTAACTCCAATAATTAAACAAAAGAGTGAGTTTATTTCTTCTCTAAAAATCAATCCAAGTCAGATTGAATTTCTAATTCAAAAATAAAACGGTTCTTTTAAAATTTAATGAATAAATGAAAATAATAGGCTTAACAGGTGGAATTGGAAGTGGGAAAAGTACAGTTTTACAACTGTTTAGTAACCTTGGTGCTACAGTTTATGTAGCAGATGTTGAGGCCAAAAAGTTGATGAATACAAACAAAGAACTAATAAAACAGCTTATAGCGTTATTTGGTAATAAAGCTTATACAAACAATAAATTGAACAAAAAATATATTGCTTCCATCGTTTTTAAAGATAAAGAGAAGCTAGAAAGTTTAAATAAATTAGTTCATCCTAAAGTACAAGAACATTTTGCTGAATTTGTAAAAAAATGTAAGACAAATTTAGTGATTTATGAGGCTGCAATCTTATTTGAAAGTGGTAGTAGTACAATGTGCGATTTTATAATTACTGTTATTGCAAATTTTGATGATAAAATAGATAGAATTATGAAACGTGATGGAGTATCCAAACAACAAATTTTAGATAGGATAAAAAATCAGTCAGAGGATAATTTTAAGATAAGGAAATCTAATTTTGTGATTAGAAATAATAATTTAAAGGATACGAAAATACAAGTTTCTACAATTTATGACTTAATAGATGCAGCGCCTAAATCTTGGAAAATATCTTAAAAAAATGTTAAAATATTCAATTTATTGTTAACTTGCGTTAAATTTTAACATAATTACTATTAAAAGTTTAATTTTGAACAATGGGAAAGAAGGTGTTTGTACTCATTATTGTTTTAATGAGTATTGCTTTAATAGGTATTATTTCTGTTCAAGTTTTTTGGATAAAAAACACCATACAAATTACTGAAGCACAATTTACTTCTAATGTAAGATTTGCACTTGCAAAAGTTTCAGAAGATATAAAACAGCGTGAATTTGAAGATTTTTATTTAAAGTTATCGGAGATTTATAGAGAAGGTGAAAAATTTAAAGCATCAGATATTCGAAAGTTTATTTACGAGAAAATAGATACAACGAATAATGAAAAATTTACATACTCTCAAAGTATAATTGAGCAAAACTATAAAGTACCAACAGAGTTCTTTGAAAATGATTCTATAAACTTTAAAGAAATTTTTAGTAAGGAGGAAATTGTAATTGTAAAGGATCAAAATTTTGATAAAGATATTGATGGAATTAACCCACCTGAGGAACGCTATATTAAAGTTGGGAGATTTGAAGGTGCTGAAAAATCGTATTTAGAGCGTCAATTTGATGTTTATACAAGTAGATTACCTATTCATAAAAGAGTGAGTAATAAAGAAATTTCGTACAGATTAAACAATGAACTTAAAAGTAGAGGAATTGACACCGATTTTAAATATGGAATTTATAGTAACGGATTGGCAACACAGGTAAAATCAGGCTATTTTAGAAAAGAAGCTGGCAAAAGTTATAAAGTGCCTATGTTTGCCGATGAAGATGGAAACAGTAATTTTCAGTTATATGTAACATTTCCTGAAAAGAAAAATTTTATACTATCTTCAATTTATAAAATATTAACACTGTCTGCTTTTTTTATTCTCATTATAATTTTAGCATTTGTTAGTGCCTTGTATCAATTGGTTAAACAAAAGCAAATTTCTGAAATAAAAACAGATTTTATTAATAATATGACACATGAATTTAAAACACCAATTGCAACTATAAATTTAGCATTAGACGCTATTAAAAACCCTAAAATAATAGGAGAGAAAGAAAAGGTGTTGCGTTATGTGAAAATGATTAGAGATGAAAATAAACGTATGCATGCACAGGTTGAAAATGTATTGAGAATTTCTAAACTAGAAAAAAACCAGTTAGACGTTAGTAAGGAAAAAGTAGATATTCACGACATATTAGAAGAAGCTGTAACACACGTTGATTTATTAATTAAAGATAAAGGAGGTTTCATTAAATTAGATTTAAAAGCATACGATACTGAAATATTGGCTAACGAATTTCATATTACTAATGTAATTGTAAATATGTTAGATAATGCAATAAAATATTCTAATGAAGTTCCTAAAATTAATGTTTCAACTGAAAATACAAATAAAAGCATAATTATTAGAATTAAAGATAATGGTATTGGAATGAGCAAAAGTGTTCAAAAAAATATCTTTAAAAAGTTTTATAGAGAAGAAAGAGGAAATATTCATAATGTGAAAGGACATGGTTTAGGACTTTCATACGTAAAAAAAATAATTGAAATTCATCAAGGTGAAATTTCTGTTGAAAGTGAAAAAGGAGTAGGTAGCACTTTTATCATAAAATTACCCTTGATTTAAAATTTAAGAAAAATGGAAAACAAAAGAATTTTATTAGTAGAAGATGATCCAAATTTTGGTACGGTTCTAAAAGATTATTTGACGTTGAACGACTACAATGTAACACTTGCAATTGATGGGTTAGAAGGACTTATTATGTTTAAAAATGATGATTATGATTTGTGTATTTTAGATGTAATGATGCCTAGAAAAGATGGTTTTTCATTAGCTAAAGACATTAGAAGTACGAATGCTGATATACCCATTATATTTTTAACAGCAAAAACGATGAGAGAAGATGTGTTAAAAGGTTATCAGGCAGGAGCTGACGATTACTTAAATAAACCCTTTGATTCTGAAGTCTTATTATACAAGATTAAAGCTATTATGCAGCGTAAAGAAGGAGACAAAAATAAGGAAGAAGAAGTTTTTGAATTTAAAATTGGAGATTTTAATTTTAATTCAAAACTTAGACATTTATCTTACAAAGGAGGTGAACCCCAAAAACTATCACCTAAAGAAAGTAAGTTGTTGAAAATGTTGACATTACATAAAAATGATTTGATGCCACGAGAATTAGCACTAACCAAAATTTGGCGTGATGATAATTATTTTACCTCACGAAGTATGGATGTATATATTGCAAAACTTCGTAAATATTTAAAATTAGATGAAAATGTAGAAATAATAAATATTCACGGAGAAGGATTTAGGCTTATTGAGAAATAGAAAATTTAAACCTGCTTTTGCAGGTTTTTTTATATCAAAAAGTTATATTTGTTTTAAAATAAGATTGTAAAATGGCACAATTTGTAAAAATTTATGAAGAAAATCCTAATGAGCGTGAAATAGATAAAGTTGTTGAAATTTTAAAAAAAGGAGGATTAATTATTTACCCTACAGATACCGTTTATGGTATTGGTTGTGATATTACCAACGTAAAAGCTATGGGGAAAGTAGCTAAAATTAAAAACATAAAATTAGATAAAGCCAATTTTTCATTTATTTGTTATGATTTAAGTACTCTGTCAGATTATATAAAACAAATAGATACACGAACTTATAAAATATTAAAAAAAACGTTGCCTGGGCCTTACACATTTATTTTACCAGGAAATAATAAACTACCTAAAGTATTTAAAAATAAAAAAACAGTAGGAATCAGAATTCCTGATAATATGATTATTAGAGAATTGGTTAAGAAATTAGGAAATCCAATTGTATCAACATCTATTTACGATGAAGATGATTTAATAGAATATACTACAGACCCTGAATTAATTTTTGAAAAATGGGAGTCTAGAGTCGATATTGTAATTGATGGTGGTTACGGAGGTAATATTCCTTCTACAATTATTGATTTGTCTGATGACGAAATAACAGTACTCCGTGAAGGTAAAGGAAGTATTAATTTTTAGTGTGAAAACTGAAATTAAAGATCTTTAAAAGTTTTTTTTCTCTCTATATAATACTTCCACACAATACTTCTTACTGTGTAATAATCACTTTTTTGAAACCCTCTTCTTTTTCCTGCCATTTTGGTTAAATAAGAGTAAAAATTAAAATGAGCTTTAATTATTGCAATTGTATGTTTGGGTTTTAACTCAGCTAAAAATTTAACTCCTGCAATTCCATCGAGTAATAAACGTGAAAAAATAATTAAAAATAGGTTGTTTTTAGGCGTGTTTTTTACAAGTGTGAATAAACTATTTCTGAAATTTAAAAAAGTTTTACGTGGACTTTCTTCCTTCAAAGTAGCTCCTCCAACGTGATATACAGTTGAACTACCAACATATTTAATGTTTTTTTGAAGATTTTTTGCACGCCAACACAAGTCTATTTCTTCTTGATGAGCAAAATAATCTTCATCAAAACCTTGTAACTCATTAAAAACTTTAGAACGAATAAAAAAGCAAGCTCCAGACGCCCAAAATATATCAATAATGTCATCGTATTGTTTGTAATCTGTTTCTAAATCTGAGAAAATTCTTCCTCTACAATACGGATATCCATATTTGTCAATAAATCCACCTGCTGCACCAGCGTATTCAAACTTAGATTTATTTTTATAATCTAGTATTTTAGGTTGAATAATAGCTGTTTTAGGTTCTTTTTTAAACGTAGAAATAATTGGGCTTAACCAACCTTCAGTAACTTCAATATCTGAATTTACCAATCCGTAAATATCAGCATCAATATTTTGTAAAGCATCATTGTATCCTTTTGCATAACCTCCATTTATCTTATTGCTAACTATTCTAATAGTTGGGTAGTTTTCTTGAATAAATCTTACAGAATCATCTGTAGAGGCATTGTCTGCAACAACTATTTCTACGTTAGGTAAGTTGCTTTGTTCCACAATTGAAGGAATAAATTTTTCGAGTAATTTTTTACCGTTCCAGTTTAATATGACGATGGCTATTTTCACTAGTTAGTTTTTGTAAAAGTTTTACTTATTATTTTCCAACCGTTATCAGTTTTAAGTAAGGTTAAATAATCCGTATATGATTTTTTAGGATATTCAAATTTAGTCTTAAAACTGGCTAAATTTCCCGTGATATCTCCATCTAAGATAAAAGTATTGACCTGTTGAATACCATCAAATAATACTTTTTTGTAATAGTTTTCAATAGGAATTACCAATACATTATTATTTTGGAATGTGTACAAATTTGCCTTTTCAGAAAAAGCGAGTTGTAATTGTTTTAAATTCGCATTTTTTCTACCTTCAAAATAATTTTCAATGGTTTTTTCTACAGCAGTAAATACATTTCCGTTTCCGGTATTAAAAAACTGCCACAATACCTTATTGTATTCCTTAGAAGCATTTATATAAGGAAAATGTCCTTCATTGTGAAAAGTATAAACGCTAGCATTCTTATAAAGTTTTTTTAGTTGTTGTTGTAATTGGGGTTGTATAAGCGGATCATTATCAGCTTCAATAATTAATTTTGGAATGCGTTTAATATTATATTTAGAAGGGGTCATTGTAAATCTGTCAATTACAATGTTATACCTATTTATAAATTGTTTTTTACTAAAAGGTAAACTAACTAAAAAAGCTTTTAATAATTTAGAGTTTTTAGCAGCTGGAATTATCTTTTTATCTAAGGTTTTTTCACCCAATTTTGAAATTACTATTTCTGGTAAAAAGGGTAGTATTTTACCTTTCGTTTTGTTTTCTTTGGCTATTAAATTATTTGGTGGAAAGGTATTTCCAAAAACAACTTTTTCTATGCTGTTTGGTATGGTAGAAACTAAATATTGTGCAATATACCCTCCCATAGAAGTCCCAACAACATAAAATGTATCAATTTTTTCAGTCTCTAAAATTTTTAAAATTCCATCAGAAGTTTTTTGAAGTGAATTTATATCTTCAGGCAACGTATAGCTAATAACTTTATAAGATTTTTCAAATTCAATAATTTGTTGCCACCATAAATCGTAAGCACCACCCATTCCGTGGATGAAAAGAATTGTTTTTGGAGCGTTTCCTCCAACATAATAAATCCATTTTATACCATTAATAGTAACTTCTTTTGTTGGCTTGGCTTGAAAGTTTTTTAAACTTTGAGAATAGAGGTCATTTATAGGATATAATTCAAAAAAAGTAGCTTTTGGAGCGGGGATTAAATAAATACCAATAATTATTATAATTAAAGAGATGAATATTTTTTTTAAATATGTTCTTTTCATTTTTAGAAATTATAATTAGGAATGGTATCTAAAAATACATATTCTTTTTTTAAAAAATCCATTTTGCAATAATAGTGTTTTAATCCATTTGAAACTATTAAGTAGTTTGCATTTAATTTTAAATTGTAGCGAGCAATTTGATCAAAAGTGTGTTGTGTAATTTTAATTGAAGGAGCTTTGCATTCAACAATTATTTCAGGAGTTCCTTCCAAATTAAAAACCAAAATATCTGTTCGTTTTGTTAAGTTATTGATTGTTAGCTGTTTTTCAATAGCAATTAATGAGACAGGATACTTTTTTTCTTCAACCAAATAATGAATTAAGTGTTGGCGTACCCATTCTTCAGGAGTTAAACTCACATATTTTTTTCTCACAATATCAAAAATAGTGTACTTATTTTTGGTATTTTTGATTTTGAATTTATATGTTGGTAAATTCAGTAAATGCATTTAACAAAAATGCTAATTTTTTTTAAGAAATGAGTGACGTTACTAAAATAGTTTCTGATATTAAAAATAGGAATATTAAACCTATTTATTTTTTAATGGGTGAAGAACCCTATTATATTGATAAAATTTCAGAATTTATTGAAAACAATATACTTACTGAAGAGGAGAAAGGGTTTAACCAAATGGTTTTGTACGGAAGAGATGTTACTATTGATGAAATAATAGATAATGCCAAACGATTCCCAATGATGGCAGAGCGTCAGGTTGTTATTATCAAAGAAGCACAAAATTTATCGAGAAGTATAGAGAAATTAGTTTCATATGTTGAGAATTTACAACCTTCAACCGTATTAGTTATTTGTTACAAATATAAAACAATTGATAAACGGAAAAAATTATATAAAGCCATTCAAAAAAATGGCTTAGTTTACGAAAGTAAAAAATTATATGAAAATCAAATTGCCGAATGGATTCGAAGGGTTTTAGCAGGTAAAAAATATATGATTGAAACTAAAGCAGCCTTAATGTTAGTTGAATTTTTGGGAGACAATTTAAGTAAAATAAGCAATGAACTCAACAAGTTAATGGTTGTTTTACCTGTTAATTCAACAATAACACCTAAAGATATTGAAGAAAACATAGGAATTAGTAAAGATTATAACAATTTTGAACTGAGAAAAGCCATAGGTGAGCGTAATGTTTATAAGGCAAATATGATTATCAATTATTTTGCTCAAAACCAAAAGGCAAACCCTATGGTTGTTACAATATCTTTGCTGAATAGTTTGTTTACACAAATATTAGTTTATCACAGCTTAAAAGATAAATCTAAAAGTAGCGTAGCTAGAGCCTTAAAAATTAATCCTTTTTTTGTTTCTGATTATATTACTGCTGCAAAAAATTACCCCATGAGAAAAACATCTCAGGTTATTGCTTATTTACGTGAAGCTGATGTCAAAAGTAAAGGAGTAGGAGCAAACGCCCTACCTAGTGGAGATATTTTAAAAGAACTAATTTTTAAAATAATTCATTAATGTGTTTAGAATTTAAAGATTCTGCAATTTTAACTTCCAACATAGTGCTAAACTAACGCTTATCAACTTTAATTCTAGTATTTTTGTTTGCTAGCTCCCAAGCTGTATAAAAAATAAGCTGAGTTCGTTTTGCCAAAATATCATAGTTAATTTTATCAGGTGTGTCTGAAGCTTTGTGATAGTCTTTATGCGTTCCGCTGAAATAAAAAATTATAGGGATGTTATTTTTAGCAAAACTGTAATGGTCAGAGCGGTAGTAGTAACGATTAGGGTCATCTTCACTATTATAAGTGTAATCTAAATTCAATTTTGTGAATTTGTTATTTATTTTTTCTGATAATTGGTGAAGTTCAGTACTTAATTTATCTGAACCTATTACATAAATATAATTAGGATTGAAGGTATGAGCCGTATCTATACGTCCAATCATATCAATATTTAAATCTACCACCGTGTTTTTTAAAGGAAAAATAGGGAAATTTGTGTAATATTTAGAGCCTAGCAAGCCTTTTTCCTCACCCGTAACATGTAAAAATAAAATTGAGCGTTTAGGACCATTTCCTTCTTTAGCTGCTTTTTGAAATGCTTCAGCAATTTCTAAAACGGCAACGGTTCCAGATCCATCATCATCGGCTCCGTAATAAGTTTTGCCATTTTTTATTCCTAAGTGGTCATAATGAGCAGATAGTACAATAATTTCGTTTGGCTTTTCATTTCCTTTGATAAAAGCAATTACATTTTCTGAAGGGTTTACTCCCAGTTTTAGGTGTTCTGTTGGAATTGCTTGAAAATAATCATTTCCTCCGTATGGAGATGTAATGGCCTGTTCTATATAAAATTTTTTTAGAAATTCAGCAGCTTTTTTCTGACCTGTTTTACCGGTTTCCCTGCCTTCAAATTCAGATGAAGCAACAGTGTATAAAAGTTTATTTAAATCGTTAGAAGTAATGGTGTTTGCATATTTAGTGGCTGTTTCTCCTGTAATAGTAGAAGAATTTGAAATACTATAATTACTTGCGCAATTTATAAATAGTAATGAAAAGAATAAAAGCAGTAAATTTTTCATTTAGAGAATTTAAATTACTCAAATATATTAAATTATTGAGCGTTGGAAATTGTAAACTGTTTTAAGGTTTTGTTAAAATGAATTAAATCAGAATCAAAAAGTTGATTTATATAATTATTAGCTATCAATTCATCTGTTTTTCCTGAAACAAAATTTGAAGGAGTCATGAGCCACAATTCATCAGCCAGTTGTAATGCTAAGTTAATTTCATGTGTAGATACTATAATTGTTTTGTTAAAGTTTGTTGCTAATTTTTTTAACAAAGTAAAAGTTTCAAGAGTATGATGCAAATCTAAATGTGCAGTTGGTTCATCTAAAATAATTAAATCGGTGTTTTGAGCTAAGGCTCTAGCAATTAACACTTTTTGTAGTTGCCCGTCACTTAACTCGTAGTACTTTGAGTGTATTAAGTGTGTTGTGTTTGTTTGTTCAAGAGCCGTATTTATAAATTGCAAATCATTGTCCGTTAATTTGCCAACCCAATTTGTATAAGGTTGTCTTCCTAAAGCAACCAATTCAAAAACCGATAAATTACTTTCGGGCAACCGTTCAGTTAAAACCAAACTGAGGGATTTAGATAAATAAAGATTGTTTAATGTATTTAGGTTTTGGTTATTGATGAAAATTTCGCCATTTAAAGCAGGTTGCACCTTCGTTAAGGTTCTTAATAAGGTAGATTTACCTATGCCGTTTTCACCCAATAAACATACTAAATTTCCTTTTTCTAATTGAATATTAAGATTTGAAGCTATGGTGTTTACTTCTTTTCTTGAAGTATATCCAATACTTAAATTATTGGTTTTAATAATATGTTTACTTTCTACTTTCAATTAATAATTTATTTTTCGTTTTCTTACCAATAACCAAATTATTATTGGAGCACCAAATAAGGATGTTATGGCATTGATTGGGAGTGTATATTCACTATTTGGTAATTGAGCAATACTGTCGCAAATTAACATAATAATTGCACCACTTATGGCAACAGCTGGTAACAATATTTTATGATTTGATGTGTTAAACATTAATTTTGTTAGGTGAGGAACTGCTAGGCCTATAAAGGCAATGGGGCCTGAAAAGGCAGTGATAACACCAGTTAATAAACTGGTTGAAATGAGTGTTAAATTACGAGTTTGTTTTACATTAACCCCCATACTTTTTGCATAATTTTCACCTAAAAGCAAACTGTTTAAAGGTTTTATAATAAGTGTAACCAGTAGAACTCCTATTAAAAATGTAATAAATAGAACGCTAATTTCTGTCCAACTAAGATTTCCTAAACTTCCAAAACTCCAAAATAAATATTGTTGTAATTGACTGGCACTGCTAAAATAGGTCAAAACACTAATAACAGCAGCAG
>JAKIVA010000078.1 GCA_021647265.1 Lutibacter sp. | reverse complement strand
TTTAAAAATGGCATGTTCTTCACTTGCTAGTGTTAAATCACAAATTACGTGTAAACTATGTCCGCCACCTACAGCCCAGCCGGGAACCACTGCAATTACAGCCTTTGGCATAAAGCGAATTAAACGTTGAACTTCTAAAATATTTAAACGATGATAACCATCATCACCCACATAACCTTGGCTACCACGTGCTTTTTGATCTCCCCCACTACAAAATGAATACACACCATCCTTTGTTGAAGGGCCTTCAGCAGAAAGTAACACTACACCTATTGAAGTATCTTCTTGAGCATCGTAAAATGCCTCATACAGTTCTTTGGTGGTTTTTGGTCTAAACGCATTTCTCACATTAGGTCTATTAAATGCAATACGAGCAACACCATTACACTTTTTATAGGTTATATCTTCAAATTCTTTAACCGTTTTCCAATTTATTTTACTCATTTCAATAAAAATTAAAGTGTAAAAATAAATTAATTTAACGGTATAAAAAACTATTGAGGAAAAGATAATTTATGTTACTCAAGTAACACAAAATTTTAAATTGGAAAGAAAATTGTAATTTTGATTAATTATTAACAATAAAATTATCACATAATAAATAAGCTGGAAATAATGAGAGTAATTCCTTCGAACTATACCAAAAAAGCTGAGTTACCTCTAAAACTTAAAATTAGTTTCGAAGGTATTTTTAACTATCTTGAAGAAATTTTTGAGGATAAAAATCACTATTTATACCATACTGCCAAACAGCTTTTAGAAGAATATAAAAATTATCCTATTCTAAGAAAAGGTTTTGATGATTTCTCCTATTTAACAAAATACAGAAAAGAAATTGACAAACTATTAAATATTTTATTTCCAGAACCTTTACAGAGTAACGAAATAAAAGCGGCCAGTATTCCTTTTGAATTTACTGCTTTTAAATTTTCAAAAAGATTTCAACAAATTTTAGATGACGCGGGAAATGATTATGAATTTAAATTGAGAAATTTTGATGAGTCAAACATATACATACTTGCCTGTACATTTATTTTAGCCTATCATTACAAAATAAAAATTGACTTTAGAAGACCTTTCTTTTTTGATATTCCAAATAAAAAAACAGGCCTCACAAAACATTACAGAACTTTGTATAATGGAGATTTCTTTAAAATTACACCGCTCAAGAAAACAAAACCTATTACAAATGAAGATGTGAAATTTTTAATAGATAATTTTAATAATATTGATGTATGGAAAGAAAAATTCCCTCCTAACAGTTATGAATTTAAAGGGTTTGGCATCATGAATCTTTTTGATGTAACTCCTGATGAATCGATTTCTAAACTCAAAGAAAATTTACTTAAAAAAAATTACCAAACATTTGATTTCCTTGAAAGTAGCATATCTTCTCTATTTGGTTCATCAAATATTAAATTTGGTTTTTCTAGCTACAATTTAAGTTACAAAAAAGCAAATATAAAATACCATAAAGAGCAAAAAAGTTTTATTATTCCTGATAAATCTGATTTTTCAATTGATGATTTTTTTTGTAAATCTATTAAGTCTACGGTTTTTGATAATGGAGAGTTATTAGCAATTTCAAATATAGAAAAATACGGTAAAGAGACTAACTACAATAAACTTTATAAAACCCTAAAGAAACAAAAAATACAAAGTATTATTTTGGTTCCATTAAAATTAAGTAATAAAATGTTTGGACTAATGGAACTTGTTTCTAAAAACAAATACGAACTTAACTCTATCAATGCATACAAACTAAAAGATATTATTCCTGTTTTTAAAGTTGCACTACAAAGGTATACTGAAGAATTTCAAAATAAATTAGAATCAATTATCCAAAAAAATTACACTTCTATTCACCCAACAGTTGAATGGCGTTTTTATGAAGAAGCTGAAAAATACTATTATGAATCTGAAAAAAGAGACAAAAATACATATAATCTTCAAGATATTATTTTTAAAAATGTTATTCCTCTTTACGGACAATGTGATATTAAAGGCTCTTCAATTGCAAGAAACAAAGCAATTAAAGAAGATTTAGTAAAGCAATTAAATTTGGCCTCTGAAATTATTTTAGAAGCTAAAAATCGTTACAAATTGCCTATTTATAATGATTTAACTTTTAGAATAGATAAATGTTTAAACAATATTACTAATGGATTAAAATCAAGTGATGAAACCGATTTAATTAATTTTTTACAAAAAGATATCTATCCCGTTTTTAACCACTTAAAAACTTTAGATTCTAATCTTAAAAATAAAATTGACAGTTACACACAACTAATAGACACTAAACTTTGTGTAATTTATGATAAAAGAAAAAAATATGAAGAAAGCGTGAATACGCTTAATGAAGAACTAGCCAAATTTATAGATAACAAACAAGTAGAAGCTCAAAATATGTTCCCTCACTATTTTGAACGCTATAAAACAGATGGAATAGATTATAACATCTATATTGGACAAACACTTGTTAAAAACCACAATTACAATGATATATATCTACAAAACTTAAGACTTTGGCAGTTACAAACAATGTGTGAAATGGAAAATATTGCTCATAATTTAAAAAATAGTTTAGCGTATCCTCTTGAAGTTGCCTCTTTAATTTTGATTCATAGCACACCTCTTTCTATAAAATTCAGAATGGATGAAAAACGATTTGATGTTGATGGAGCATACAATATAAGGTATGAAATTATAAAAAAACGAATAGATAAAGCTCTGCTTAAAAACTCAAAAGAGCGATTAACTCAGTCTGGAAAAATAGCTATTGTTTACAGTCAAGATAAAGATGCTGAAGAATACATTAAATACATTAAATACCTTCAAGCAAATAATTACTTATTAGATGATGATAATATTGAAAAAGTAGAACTTGCAGATTTACAAGGAATATCAGGATTAAAAGCTTTAAGAATCAACATTAATTACAGTAATAATTCTGAAGAAAAAACAACTTTTGACGATTTAATAAATCTAATGAAATTGGACGCTTAACATCTATCTTATGTATTTTTCATGAGTTCAAAAGCTATTATAAAAGCAATAACAGAAATTACAATTCCAATCATGAAAATTCCATAAGCTATACGTAATAGTTTATATTTTCTATTAAGTACAATTCCTAAATAATATAAATCCTTCATTAAAGATTTATACAAATAATCTCGATCATTCATTAACTCAGTCATTCCATCTTGGAAATCTTCCAAAGGCATCTTATGAAAATTCCCAAAAAACAATAAATTTACTTTTCTTTTTTTAATATCTTCTTTTGTAAATACACCTGAAGTTACTTTTGGACGTGTTGATAATATTGAAAAAATCATTGTTACTACAGAAACTAACAAAAATAATAAAGTAGGGTAAATTAAATAATAATTATCTGGTTTATCTAACTTTGGAAACAAAATAGATAAAGCTATAGATAGAATAATAGCACTAACAGAAAGTAAAATATTGGCTTTTGTATCTGCAATATCACTTAACTTGATATGATTTCTAAGAGTAACTCGATACATGGTTTCAATACCTCTATTTGGTCTATTTTCTTTAGCTCTTTTACGTTTTAATCCCTCTTTTTTAATCTTCTTTTTTAAAGTAAGCTCTTCAATTTTTGCAATTTCTTTTCGTAAATCTTTCTGAATTTTCAACCAGTTTAATATTTTTTGAGGTGTTTGCTTATTAAATGCATAATTGGTAAAGTATTTATGTTCCCCTAAAAAATGATTATTCTCTTGAAGCCACTCTACATCGGTTAATCTTTTGTTACAAAACAACTCCCATTCTGAACGTAATAAATTGGATATTTTATTAAAATTTTCACTCCCTAAATGAAATAAATCAGCATCGCATACAATCTCCTCAATCTTATTGGTTGGCCTTTGAGGTATTTTCGTAGCATCAATACACTTGTATACTTTTTGAAGTTTTTCCTTTGAAAGTCCCTTTTCTAATAAATAATTTTTAGCAATTTCTTTACTAATTTCTTCATGATTCTCAGCTTCTTTAATAAAACCCGTATCATGAAACCAAGCAGCCAATAACACTATTTCCAATTCATCTCTAGAAACTTGCTCTGCTAAGGCAATTTCATTAGCAGCTTCTACAACTCTCAACGTATGATTGTAATTGTGATATAATACCTTTGAGGAGAGTGAATCTTTAAACAAATTAAAAACAAAATTAGCTACCTCCTTAAAAAAATCATTTTCTATCATTTCTAAAAAATTATATATTAAATCAAAAATACATAATTTTATGTACTTTTATCTTTTTAAATTACACACCGTATGAGTCGGTATTTTTGCTATAAACTTTCATTTTTACTAATTAACTTCTTTATTATTAGTTGTGCTACTTATGATGCGCAATATTCTAGTAAAGCTGAGAACTGGGTAGCTCAAACCAACGAGATCAACAATGAAATTGATCATACTTTTTATTTAATTGGAGATGCTGGAAATGCTAAAGAAAATAAATCTTTAAATCACCTAAAATTATTAAAAAATGAATTAGTAACTGCCTCAAAAAATTCAACAGTACTTTTTTTAGGTGATAATATCTATGAAAAAGGATTACCTAAAAAAGAACATCCTACTAGACTAATGGCAGAACATAGATTAAACGTTCAGATTGATTTAGTCAAAAATTTCAAGGGACAACCCATTTTTATCCCTGGAAATCATGACTATTATAGCAATGGAATAAAAGGGTTAAAACGACAAGAAAATTATATTACAAAGCATTTAAAAAGCAAAAATTCTTTTTTACCAAAAGATGGCTGTCCACTTAAAAAAGTGACAATCTCAAATGATATTGTATTAATTATTGTTGATTCTCAATGGTATTTAGAAAATTGGGACGCTAATCCTACAATGAACGATAATTGTGAGATTAAAACACGAAAACATTTCTTTGAAGAATTTGAAAGTCTCATCAAAAAAAATACTACAAAAACCATTGTAATAGCAATTCATCATCCCATGTTTAGCAATGGTTCACATGGCGGACAATACTCCTTGAAGAAACAAATTTACCCAACAAGTAATAAAATACCGTTACCTATACTAGGAACAGTCGCTAATTTGTTGCGAAAAACTAGTGGTATATCACCACAAGATATGATGAACCCTTTTTATTTAGAACTCAAAAAAAGGCTGATAACAATCTCTCAAAAATCTGAAAAAATTATTTTTGTTTCAGGGCATGAACATAATTTACAATATATCTTAAAAGACAACAAGCCACAAATTATTAGTGGTTCTGGATCTAAAATTTCTGCCGCAAGAACCATAAATGGAGGACAATTTTCTTATGGAGGATTGGGTTATGCTAAATTAGTAGTTTATAAAAATGGTGCTACTTGGGTTAATTACTATACCGAGATAGATGGTACGCAAAAATTACTGTTTAAAACTCAAATTTACCAACCTACAGTAACTGAAACTGGAGATAATTACTCAACTACATTCCCAAAAACAATTTTAGCTTCTGTTTATACTAAAAAAGAAGTTTCTAAAGGAAAAACCTTTACTGGGTTTTGGGGTGAACATTATAGAAAATACTATGGAACAAAGGTTACTGCTCCTACAGTTCTTTTAGATACACTTTTTGGTGGTTTAACTCCAACTAGAAAAGGTGGAGGAAATCAATCACGTTCACTGCGTTTGGAAGATAAAAACGGAAAAGAATTTGTAATGAGGGCTTTACGTAAAAGTGCTACTCAATATTTACAAGCAGTTGCATTTAAAGACCAATATATTGAAGGCCAGTTTGACAATACATATACAGAAGGCTTATTGCTTGATGTGTATACAACTGCACATCCATATGCTCCTTTCACTATTGGAAAATTGGCAGATGCTGTTAAAGTTTATCATACAAACCCTACTTTATACTATATTCCTAAACAAAACGCCTTAAAACAATTCAATGCCACTTTTGGAAATGAGTTGTACATGATTGAAGAACGTGTTACTTCAGGTCATGCAGATGTCGAAAGTTTTGGTTTCTCAAATGAAATTATTAGTACAGATGATTTATTAAAAAAATTAAGAAAAACTGATAACAATATAGTAGATGAAGATGCGTATATAAGAGCTCGCTTATTTGATATGCTAATAGGAGATTGGGATAGACATGAAGATCAATGGCGTTGGGCCGAATTTAAAGAAGGTAATAAAAAAAAATATAAACCAGTTCCTAGGGATAGAGATCAAGCCTTTTCTAAATATGATGGATTTATACTTGGTTTTATAACTCGCGCTATTCCAGCATTAAAATTAATGCAAGTTTACGATACCAACATCAGAAATATAAAATGGTTTAATGCCGAACCGTATCCTTTAGATATGGCTTTGATAAATAATGCTACTCTCAAAAATTGGCTAACTCAAGTGGTCTTTATTCAAGAAAACATAACTAACAAAGTTATTGAAAATGCGTTTAATCAATTACCTAATGAAGTAAAAGACGGCACTGTAAATGAGCTAGAAACTATGTTAAAAGGAAGATTAAAAATACTTCCTGAAATAGCAGAAAAATATTTCCAAGAGCTAGCAAAATATGGAGTTGTAAAAGGAAACGATAAAAACAATTTATTCAAAATCAAACAATTAAAAAATAACAAAACCTTAGTGAAAGTTTTCGATATCAAAAAAAATGGTAAAAAAGGAACTATTTTTTTTAAGAAAACGTATTCAAAAAAATTCACTAAAGAAATATGGATTTATGGTTTAGATGGAAAAGACAAATTTGAAGTAACTGGAAATTATAATTCAGGAATTAAAATTCGTTTAATTGGTGGACAAAATAATGATGTTTATGATGTGAGAAAAGGAAATAAAGTGACTATTTACGATTTTAAAACTAAAAAAAATACTTTTTTAACTAATAAGGGTAAATTAAAATTAACAAATTCATATCAAATTAATAACTACGATTATAAAAAATTAAAGTATAATCAAAATCAAATAATGCCAATTATTGGAGCAAATCCTGATGATGGGTTTAAAATTGGCATAAATGATATCTATACAATTTATGGTTTTGAAAGAAATCCGTTTACACAACAACACTCTTTTAAAGCTGCCTACTTTTTTGCGAATAAAGGGTTTGATTTTGGATATAATGCAGAGTTTGCAAATCTATTAAATCATTGGAATTTTTTATTAGAAACTCGCTTAACAAGTCCTAATTTTACAATCAATTATTATGGCTTTGGGAATGAAACAAGTAATTTTGAAAACCAGTTTGGCGATGATTATCATAGAGTTCGGTTGAGCACTTATGCTGCATATCCTTCTTTAAAATGGGTAGGTCGTTTTGGTGCTAAATTAAAATTTGGTCCTCTACTAGAAAGCATTGCAGTAGAAAAAACACCTGATAGATTTATCAATACAATCTCTTCTATTTCTGAAAAAAGAAAAATATATTTAGGGGCAAAAATAACATACCATTATCAAAATTATGATAATAAAACTTTTCCAACTTTAGGAATGGCAACATCTTTTGAAATGGGATGGAAAACAAATTTAACAAATAACTCTGAAAACTTTTGGTATGTAGCACCTTCGCTTTCATTTGATTATAAATTAACTCCAAATGGAAATATTGTATTGGCAACAAAATTAAAAGGAAATATAATAATGGGTACTAATTTTGAGTTTTATAATGCCGCTAGTATTGGAGGCTTAGATGGTTTACGTGGATATAGAAATCAGCGGTTTACAGGAAATCAGTCTTTTTATCAAAACACCGATGTGCGTTTTAATTTACGAACAATAAAGACATCATTTGCCCCCATTCAATACGGTATTTATGGTGGATTTGATTATGGAAGAATTTGGTTAAAAAATGAAACATCTAATGATTGGAAAACTTCAGTTGGAGGAGGTTTTTGGCTAATTGTTGCTAAATTAATTAACTTAAACGTATCTGCATTTAGTTCTAAAGATGGAACTTATGCCAGATTTGGCTTAGGTTTTGGGTTTTAAACATACATACCACAAATAGATTCTTATTCAAAATTTAACTAGTTTTACCACATGATTCAGGAAATTCAATTACGGATTAATTTAAATGAGGAAAAACAAACGGATATTTTAACTAAAAAAGCTGCACAACAGTTACATATTGATGAAACTGAAATTTCCGCTGTAAAAATACTTAGAAAATCTATTGATGCTCGAAAAAGCAGCATTATTTTCAACTATAAAATAGCCGTTTATATCAACGAAAAACCTGAAAAATCTTCTGCTTATATTTTTAATTATAATGATGTTTCTTCAGCCAAAGAAGTCCATATTATTGGTTTTGGCCCTGCCGGAATGTTTGCCGCATTGCGTTGTATTGAATTGGGTTACAAACCTATTATTTTGGAACGTGGAAAAAAAGTGAATGAAAGAAGACGCGATTTACGTGCAATTAATCAGTTTCATGAAGTGAATGAAGATTCTAATTATTGCTTTGGCGAAGGCGGAGCTGGTACCTATTCTGATGGAAAATTATATACCAGAAGTTTAAAACGAGGTGATGTTCGCAGAATTTTTGAAAATTTGGTCTTACACGGTGCTACTGAACAAATTTTGATTGATGCTCATCCACATATTGGAACTAATAAATTACCAAAACTTGTTACAAATATTCGTGAAACCATTTTAAAACATG
>JAKIVA010000014.1 GCA_021647265.1 Lutibacter sp. | reverse complement strand
CTTTAAAGAAAAAATAAGTTCCAAAAACCTGATTTATTCCTAAAATAATTAAAATTAAATAACTTCTTAATGAAAGATCTTTAATTTTAGAATACGTTTTTTTAAACCATGCAAAAATTAAAATCCATAGCAATCCAAAGCCAAACCAATACACTCCAAATTGAGCAATTTGTACTTCCATTAAGGCTGCTTTGCTAAAAATATATACATTAGAAACAGCAATAACAGAAACGAGTGCTAATAAAAAACCTTTGATAGAATTTGATATTTTCATACATCAAAGGTAATTTTATTAATTCTCAAAAAATGCAACTATTGTTGCTATATACTCTAATAGTATGTAAACCTTCTAACTTGAGAGATATAACGTGCTAATCTAATAACTTGATGACTGTACCCATACTCATTATCATACCAAACATATAATACAGCATTCGATCCATCTTTATTTGAAATAGTTGCATGGCTATCAAAAATTGCAGGAGCTGCAGTTCCTACAATATCGGAAGAAACCAACTCATTACTTAATGAGTATTTAATTTGCTCAACCAAACTACCTTCTAATGCATACTTTTTCATAACTTGGTTAATAGTTTCTTCGCTTGCCGAATTTTTCAAATGTAAATTCAAAATTGCTAACGAACCATTTGGAACAGGTACTCGAATTGCACTTGAAGTTAGTTTGCCTTCAAATGATGGTAATGCCTTAGAAACTGCTTTTCCTGCACCTGTTTCTGTAATAACCATATTTAAAGCGGCCGCTCTACCTCTTCTGTATTTTTTATGCATATTATCTACCAAATTTTGGTCGTTGGTATATGCGTGTATTGTTTCTAAATGACCATTAATAACTCCAAAATTATCTTCAATTACCTTTAAAACAGGAGTTATTGCATTTGTTGTACAAGAAGCTGCTGAAAAAATGTCTATTTCTTTAGGGTTATATTCTTTATGGTTAACACCGTGAACTATGTTTGGAACTCCTTTCCCTGGAGCCGTTAACAACACCTTTGAAACCCCTTTTGCTTGTATATGCTTACCCAAAGATTCCTTATCTCTAAAGGCACCTGTATTATCTATAACCAATGCATCAAAAATTCCATAAGAAGTATAATCTATTTCTTCAGGTGTATTTGCTGAAATTACGTGAACAGTAGTTCCGTTAATAATCAATGCTTTTTTATCGAAATTTACACTAACGGTACCATGAAAATCTCCATGCACAGAATCATTCCTTAGCAATGCTGCTCTTTTTTCTAAAATAGCTTCTGTAATTTCTCCACGAGTTACAATCGCTCTCAGTCTCATTAAATTTCCTTTGCCTGTACGGGTCATTAACTCACGTGCCAATAAACGTCCAATTCTTCCAAACCCATAGAGTACAATATCTTTAGGTATTATCTCTAGAGCATTATTTGCATCTTCTAACCGCTCTTCAACAAAATCTTTAAAAGATTGTTCATTTCCATCTAAATGAAACTCATACACCAACTTACCAATATCTATTTTTGAAGGAGGTAACTGTTGTTTTTTAATTTCACGTGCAATTTCAACAGCATCAAAAATTGAAATTGGTTTTTCAACAAAGTCACTAGCATACTCAAAAAGGTTAAGTATTTCACTAACATTTTGATCTATTAATTGATTTCTGAATAAAACTAATTCAACGGTATCATCATACCATAAATCACTAATAATTCTAATTAATTCTACTGTCGCCCTTCGTCTATCTGTTTGAAAAGCGAGTTCTTTTTCATAAAGTTCGTTAAATGACATTTTAGAGTTGTATTGTTTAATATTTTGCAAAAGTACCAATTTCAAACGTTTTCGCAATGGTTTTTAAAACAAAAAAAACCTTCCAGAATTGGAAGGTTTTTTAAAAACTTAATCACTAATTTTATCTAAAAATATAACGTTCTAATTCTCCATTCAAGTTTAGCATTTCTATTCTTAATACTTCTCCATCTTGCCTGTTTTCAATTAAATCGCTCACTTCATCAACCGACGTTACATTTTCATTATTAATAGATATAATTATATATCCTTTTTTTACTCCATAATGAGATAATTCTCTATTAGAAATAGCTTCAATTTTAACTCCATTTAAAATATCAAGCTTCTTTAATTCACTTTTATTTAAATTCTTTAATGTCAATCCTAATGTTGATACAGTTTCTTTTAAATTTTTAGTTAAACTTACATTTACTGTTTTCTCAACTCCATCTCTTAAAAATGTTACTGCAACAACATCATTTGGTCTTTTTGTTCTCAGGAAACCTTTTAAATCGGCAAATGTTGAAATTTTAACATTATCTAACCTAATAATTATATCTTTTGCTTTTAATCCAGCTTTTTTAGCTCCAGAATTTTCGGTTACGCCAGAGATATAATACCCTTCAGTATAATTGATATCTAAATTT
Source organism: Lutibacter sp. (assembly GCA_021647265.1). Taxonomy (GTDB): domain Bacteria; phylum Bacteroidota; class Bacteroidia; order Flavobacteriales; family Flavobacteriaceae; genus Lutibacter. Next base: position 50,102 of record JAKIVA010000014.1, on the reverse strand, counting down.
TTGGCAGCTTCATTATTCAACTCACCTCCAAATACACCTAACATTGCCTTTTGTACATTCCCATACTCCATAATGTCTTCAACTACTTTTTTAGCGATATTAGAAGGTACTGCAAAAGAATAACCTATAAATGAGCCTGTTCTTGATGAAATAGCAGTATTGATACCTATAAGCTCTCCTCTAATATTTACCAAAGCTCCTCCACTATTTCCTGGGTTAACTGCCGCATCTGTTTGTATAAAAGAATCTATATTTTTATTTCCATCTAAATCTCGACCTTTTGCACTTACAATTCCGGCTGTTACTGTTGATGTTAAATTATAAGGATTTCCAACTGCCAAGACCCACTCACCTACTTTTAGACTATTTGAATCTCCAAAAGTAATATATGGTAAATTTTTTGCATCTACTTTAAGTAGTGCTATATCATTCATTGGATCCGTACCTATTAGTTTCGCTTTGTATACTTTTTTGTTATTTAAGGTTACTTCAATTTCTGTTGCATTTTTAATAACATGGTTATTGGTAACAATATACCCATCAGATGAAATAATAACTCCACTTCCCATACCAATTTGAGAATATTTTTTTATGCCATTTCCTTGACCGTAGAAAAACTCAGCATACGGATCAAGAATAGTTTTAAAAGACGTATTTTTAACATGCACCACAGAATTTAAAGATTTTTCAGCAGCTACGGTAAAATCTGTATTTTCAATTGAAGCTGAAATAGCACTCGTAAAATTGGTGGGTACAGTTGTTAATAGTGGTTTTTCAGTTTTTTCAATAACAATTTGTGGCTTTTCAATAAATAATTTATACGCCCCTAAAGTAAAGACACCTCCAATGGCCGAAAATAAAATGATAGTTAAAAATTTTTTCATAATTAAATTCTTTTAAATTATTACCCAAAATTACTACTTAATTACATCTAAAAAAATGGTTTAACTATTTGTTAACGGTGTTTTAACTCATTTTAACATTTATGATTTCTTATAATTTATTCTAGCTATAACTTCTCTGAATTTATTACATTTGCAGCAATGAAACTTCAATTTTATAAATATCAGGGTACAGGAAACGATTTTATTATTATTGACAATAGAAGCAATCATTTCCCTAAAAATAATATTAAAATTATCCGTAAATTATGTGATAGGAGATTTGGAATTGGTGCTGATGGTTTAATTTTATTAGAAAATTCAGCAGAAAACGATTTTACTATGATGTATTATAATGCTGATGGCAACGAAAGTACGATGTGTGGAAATGGAGGTAGATGTATTGTTGCTTTTGCAAAAAAACTTGGTATTATTGACAATGAAACTACCTTTGATGCAGTTGATGGAAAACACTTTGCTACAATTAAAGGCGAAATTGTAAGTTTACAAATGGCTGATATTGATAAAATTGACATCTATGAAAATCATACATTTTTAAATACAGGTTCACCACACCACATTAGTTTTAACAGTAGTATTGACAACATAGATATAAAAAATTTAGGGGCAAAAATTAGATATGGTGCTCCTTATTTTAAAGAAGGAACAAATGTGAATTTTGTGGAACAAGTTTCAAAGAACTCTTTTAAAATTAGAACCTATGAACGTGGTGTTGAAAATGAAACTTTAGCCTGTGGCACAGGGGCAACTGCCGCTGCAATTGCAGCAAATAAATTAAACAAAACAACATCTAATATTGTAAACATTGAGGTTTTGGGTGGGAATTTAGAAGTTTCATTTAAAAAAGTAGGAAATCATTACCAAAATGTATTTTTAAAAGGACCTGCTCAATTAGTTTTCAATGGAAATATTACAATTTAATGACTACTTTAATTGGTGAAAATATTGACCTACGTGCTTTAGAGCCAAAAGATTTAGAATTTTTATTTACTACTGAAAATAATCAATCTTTTTGGGAAATTAGTGGAACACAACTACCTTATTCAAAATATATATTAAAAAAATACATTGAAAACTCACATCAAGATATCTATGAAGCAAAACAATATAGGTTTGTAATTTGTACTAAAAAAGATATTGCTATTGGTATTATTGATTTATTTGACTTTAATCCGCAACACAAGCGAGTTGGAATTGGCATTTTATTACTCCCAAAACATCAGCACAAAGGTTTTGGGTCTGAAGCTTTAAAAATAATTATAGATTATGTTTTTACTTATTTAGATATACATCAAGTATTTGCAAACGTTGCTACCAGTAATTTAAATAGTATTTCTCTTTTTAAAAAATTTAAATTTCAGAAAGCTGGAATAAAAAAAGATTGGATTTATTCGAATAATACTTTTAAAGACGAAATTTTGTATCAATTAATCAAAAACACAAATGAATCTTAGGAAACTCTTTTTTCTTATTTTTAGTTTACTAATAATAATTGGTGGTGTATTGGGCTACAATATTTACAGTAGAATATATACGCCAAATACTACAAAAGAAGGTTTCCTATACATTCCAACAAATAGTAATTTTACCGAAGTTGAAAGCTTAGTTCGGCCATTTTTAAAAAGAGTGAAACCTTTTATTTGGGTTGCAAATAAGAAAAAGTACCCTAATACTATTAAACCCGGGAAATATCTCATCTTGAAAGGAATGAATAACAATCAATTGATTAATTTATTACGTAGTGGTAAACAAACATTTGTTAAACTTACATTTAACAATCAAGACTCCTTTGAACAACTTGCTAGAAGAATTGCACAACAAATTGAAGCAGATTCAATTTCTCTTTTAAATTCATTCAATAATGAGGCTTTTCTAAGAAAAAATGGATTCAACAAATACAATGCAATTGGCATGTATATTCCTAACACGTACGAATTTTACTGGAATACTTCCGCCAATGAATTTAGGAATAGAATACTTAAGGAGTACCATAAATTTTGGAATATTTCACGACTTAAAAAAGCAGAAAGAGTAGGATTGTCAAAAAAAGAAGTTATAACACTTGCCTCAATTGTTCAAAAAGAAACTGCAACAGTTAGTGAAAGACCTATGGTTGCTAGATTATATTTAAACAGGTTACGAGATAAATGGCCTTTACAGGCAGATCCAACCATTATTTTTGCTTTAAAAGAAAAAATGGGAAGAAATACAATTATAAAGAGAGTACTTTCAAAAGATTTAGAAATAAATTCCCCATATAATACGTATAAAAATATTGGGTTACCACCAGGTCCAATAGCCATGCCCGATATATCATCCATTGATGCCGTTTTAAATCCTGCAAATCATGATTATTACTATATGTGTGCAAGTATTACCTCTATAGGACAACATGAATTTGCTAAAACATTAAATCAACATAACAGAAATGCCTCTAGATATCAATCTTGGCTTAATAAACAAGGTGTAAACAGGTAGTTCACCTACTTCATTCTTACGTAATATTATTTCACAATTCACAAGCCACTTAATATTAATAAGTGATATTTTTCATTTTTATTAACAAAAACAGCTATTTGTTAACAATTTGTTAATTTTAAAAATAAATTATTAATTTTATTGTTAATAAAAAAATATACTTTACATTTGCATCCGGAAATTTAGAAGGTAATTTAAAACCTATAAATTATGAAAAAAGTAATAGTATTTTTTAGTTTACTATTTTTAGGAATCATTATTTCAAGTTTTTCTAAGGATAAAAAAGTTGCAAATACTACTTATTATTTTGCTAAAGAAATAAGCTCTGTCCCTACTGAAAAAGAAAGTTTTTCTAAAAATTACAACATTCCATTTGTAGGAAATTCATTCAATGGTTTTAAAGAAGCTGTTGCCTTTAAAGAATCTCAAGGGAATTATAACGAAATAAATACACTTGGCTATTTAGGAAAATACCAATTTGGAAAATCTACTTTAAAAAGATTTAAAATATACAATACTCAACATTTTTTAAAAACGCCCAAGTTACAAGAAGAAGCTTTTATTGCTCTTTGCTCAGTAAATAAATGGATTCTAAGAAAAGATATAAAAAGAAGTATTGGAAAAAAAATAAACGGTATTAAGGTTACAGAATCTGGTATTCTTGCAGCAGCGCACCTAGCTGGCGCTGGAAATGTAAAAAAATACCTTAGAAGTAATGGAAAATACACATTTAAAGACGCATACGGATCTTCTGTTCAAAATTACTTACAACAATTTTCAGGTTATGATACTTCTTTTATAGAAGCTAACAAAAAACCAATATTATAATTTGATTTGTTAAATAAAGAAAGTGAGGCTGTCTAAAAAGTGTCATTCTGAATGTAAATGAAGAATCTTCTTAAAATTAAACGCTTATATATCAAGATGTTGAGATTTTTCACTTTGTTCAAAATGACAAGTATAATTACTTTTTAGACAGCCTCACTTTTTTATTCTTTATGAATTATAAATATTGTTGGTCTTTTATGCAAATTGGGATACTCTTTTTTCCAGTCTTTAATCTCTAAAGTTCTAATATATTCTGTTTGAAGTGTAATATCACAGGCTATACAAAGTTTGGCTGTAGGTGTTAAAGTACTTTTCAAATCTGCAAGCATTTTTTCATTCCTGTAAGGTGTTTCAATAAATATTTGAGATTGATTTTTTTCCTTTGACAATCTTTCTAAATATTTGATTGCTGCTTTTCTTTCAGAAGTACTAATAGGAAGATAACCATTGAATGCAAAATTTTGACCATTAAGACCTGATGCCATCATTGCCAAAACAATTGAAGATGGCCCAACTAACGGAATTACTTTTATTCCTTTTTCATGTGCCAATTTAACTATCTCAGCTCCAGGGTCTGCAATCGCAGGAACACCAGCTTCAGACAACAAACCAACTGAAATACCTTGAGAACAAATATCTAAATATGTTCTAACTTCTAGTTGGTCAGCATATTTATCTAATTTAAAAATAGTTAATGATGATTGTGATTTTCTAGGTGTAATTTGTTTTATAAATCTACGAGCTGTTTTTTCGTTCTCAACTATAAAAAAATCCAACTCTCCAATTATCTTTTTAACAGATAGAGGCAAAACCTCAAGAGGTTCATTAGCTCCTAACGTTGTTGGAATTAGATATAAATTTCCATTTTCACTATCCATTTGAATTTATTTTTTCTGCAATTACCTCACACGCTTCATGCAACATTCTATATACATTTTTAAATCCAAAACTACCTCCATTATAAGGATCAGGAACATCTAAATTTTCACCAGGGAATACCTCATTTAAAATAAGCTTAACTTTTGATTTATCATTTTCATTTCTTGCAAGTGCAATAACGTTCTTATAATTTAAATTATCCATTACATAAATAATGTCAAAATTATCAAAATCATTAACTGAAAATGCTCTAGCTTTTTGATCTGTTATATCAATTCCATTTAATTTAGCTACATCAATTGATCTTTTATCTGGTAATTCTCCAATATGGTACGAACCTGTCCCTGCTGAGTCTACCGATGTTTTAAAATTATAAATTTTAGATTTTAAAATACCTTCTGCCAACGGCGAACGGCAAATGTTACCAAGGCAAACCATTAATATTTTAGTCATTTTTATTGTTAAAAAGTAAGTTTCTTTGTTAAATCATCAACATACCTCCTAAATTGCTTATCTGTTTCAGTTAAATTATCAACAGTTTTGCATGCGTGAAGTACAGTTGCGTGGTCTCTTTTTCCTATTTGGGAACCAATACTTGCCAAAGAAGCCTTTGTCATTCTTTTAGCAAAATACATAGCTAATTGACGAGCTTGCACTATATGACGTTTACGTGTTTTAGATTGTAAAGTAGCTACATCTAATTCAAAATAGTTAGATACTATTTTTTGAATATAATCTATAGAAACTTCTCGTTTTGTGTTTTTAACAAACTTATCTACAATTTGTTTTGTTAAAGCTAGCGTAAACTCTTTTCTATTAAAGGAAGCCTGAGCAATCATAGAGATTAAGACACCTTCTAACTCTCTGACATTAGATTTTATGTATTTTGCAATATATTCAACAATATCTTCAGGCATTTCAACTCCATCACGATAAAGCTTATTTTGTAAAATCAATACTCTCGTTTCATAATCTGGCACCTGAAGCTCAGCTGATAACCCCCATTTAAATCTTGAAAGTAACCGTTGCTCAATATCTTGCATATCAACAGGCGCTTTATCCGAAGTTAAGATAACCTGTTTCCCATTTTGGTGTAAATGATTAAAAATATGAAAAAATACGTCTTGTGTACCTGTTTTTCCAGATAAGAATTGAACATCATCAATAATTAACACATCAATCATTTGATAAAAATGAATGAAATCATTTCGTGTATTTCCTTTAACAGAATCTATATATTGTTGTGTAAATTTTTCTGATGAAATATACAAAACAGTTTTATCAGGATATTTATCTTTAATTTGAACTCCAATAGCATGTGCCAAGTGTGTTTTCCCCAAACCAACACCCCCGTAAATTAACAACGGATTAAATGAAGTACCACCAGGTTTATTTGCAACCGCCATACTTGCTGAACGTGCTAACCTATTTGAGTCTCCCTCTATAAAACTATCAAAATTATAATTAGGATTTAATTGAGATTCTATTTTAACTTTTTGAATACCAGGTATTACGAATGGATTTTTTAATTCGCGTTTATTAAAATCTAAAGGAACTGTAATTCCTTGTGGATTTATTGGATTTCTATTTGAACTTGGAATTTTTAACGTATGCTGCTTAGAACTACTGTAATTATTTTCCATTCTAACATCATAAATTAACTTTGCATCTTCTCCTAATTGCTTTACCAAAGCAACTCTTAATAATTTAATATAATGTTCTTCTAACCATTCATAAAAAAACTTACTTGGCACTTGAATTGTAAGTGCCTCACCAGACAATTTCATTGGTTTAATAGGTTCAAACCAAGTCTTATAAGCTTGTTGCTTGATATTATCCTCTATAAAAGATAAGCATTCCCCCCAAACTGATGATGCAGTTTTAGTCATTTGTATTCAAATCGTATTTTAGTTAAAATTAGTTGATAATTTTTAGAGAGTACCCTAAAATTATTTGGTTATACAAAAATGTGAATAAATTTTAGTATAAAAAAATAAAATCTCTATTGATTATTAATTATTTTTTACGTAACATAAAGCCTTTTAATATACAAAAATGATTTCAAATATAATTCAATTTAGGGTACGATATGGAGAAACAGATCAAATGAGTTTTGCATATCATGGTAATTATGCGCAATATTTTGAAATGGGGCGTATTGAATGGCTAAGAAAGCTAGGTATCTCATACAAAAAAATGGAAGAGACAGGTATTATGCTACCTGTAATTAGTCTAAATACAAACTACAAGAAACCCGCTAAATATGATGATTTATTAACCCTTAAAACAACATTAGTAAATAAACCTTTGGTAAAAATTAAATTTGAATTCGAAATTTACAATGAAAGTAATGAGCTTCTAACAACAGCAAATGCCACATTGGCTTTTATAAATTCAAAGACAAAAAAACCGACTAGAGCTCCTGAATATCTTTTAAAAAAATTAAATGAAGTTAAGGTTTAATCCTTTTAATTTTTAAACAACGTAAATCTAAGTATTGCTTTTCAACCATAGAAAAATTATTTTTACGTACAGCTATTATAAAATCACAATTTAATTCCATTTTTTGTTCCAAAATTTTCAGATTATTTCTCTTAATAATTCTCATTACTTTATCCATATCTTTATAATCGAAAATTAATTGAAAATTAACAACTATTGTTTTTTCTACAATTTTAGACTCCTCTAGCAGTAATTTAGCAGTACTTCTATAAGCATTTATAAGTCCGCCAACACCTAATTTTGTTCCTCCAAAATAACGGACAACAACAATTAACACATTGGTAATATTATGAGCTAAAATTTGCCCATAAATAGGCTGTCCAGCTGTATTGTTAGGTTCTCCATCATCATTAACCCTATATCTAACTTCTTCAATTCCCAATTGCCAAGCATAACACCAATGCCTAGCAGCGTGATGTTTTTTTTTCAAACCATCAATATATGTTTTAACCTCATTTTCATTAGAAATTGGAAAAACATAACCCACAAATTTACTCCCTCTATCTTTAAACAGCACATTTCCGTATGCTACTTCAATTGTTTTATATGTATCGTTTATTACCGTCATACTAATTTTAGCACACAAATATATCAAAATGAAATATTAAAATTCCGTTTCAAAAGATTATATTTGAACCTCTAAACAAACAATCATGAAAAAAACAGTATCTTTCTTTTTAATAATTCTTTTTTTAATTTCTTGTGAAAATACCTCAACAGATAAAGAGGTCTCTAAACGTAAACCAAACTCCTTTGCCATAGTTATACATGGAGGTGCTGGTGGAATTAAAAGGGAATACTTTACTAAAGAGCAGCAAGAGGCCTATGTTCAGAAACTACGCGAAGCACTAGATGCCGGATATAAAGTTTTAGAAAATGGAGGTATTTCATTAAACGCTATTGAAGCGGCTATTAATGTTATGGAAGATTCTCCATTATTTAACGCAGGAAAAGGTGCTGTATATAATAGCGAAGGAAACCAAGAAATGGATGCTGCAATTATGGACGGCAAAACGTTGAATGCTGGTGCTGTTGCAGGTGTAAACCATATAAAAAATCCAATTTTAGCTGCTCGAATTGTTATGGACAGTTCAAAACATGTTCTACTTTCAGGAAAAGGGGCTGAAATTATGGCCAAAAAGTATGGAATTGAAATGGTTGATAGTAGTTATTTCTTTACTCAAAAAAGGTTAAATCAATTAAGGAAAATTCAAGGAAAAGAAAAAATGCAATTAGATCACACGGCATTTTTAATTAAGAATGAATTAATTGACGATCATAAATATGGTACTGTTGGTGCTGTTGCAATTGATAAAAATGGAAATATTGCAGCAGGAACTTCTACTGGAGGTATGACCAATAAAAAATTTGGTAGAATTGGTGATGTTCCTTTAATTGGAGCTGGAACTTATGCGAATAACTTAACTTGTGGAATTTCGGCAACCGGTACTGGAGAGTATTTTATTAGAACCGTTGCATCTCATGATGTTTCAAGTTTAATTCAATATAAAAAGCTATCTCCAAAAGAAGCTTTACACACTGTCCTATTTGATAAAATTGGCAAACTTGGTGGTGAAGGAGGAATGATTCTAATTGATAAAAATGGAGATGTTTACTGGGATTTCAATTCAACTGGGATGTTTAGAGGGTATAAAAAATCAACTGGAGAAAGCAAAATAGCTATGTTTGAACAAACTAAATAACCTCTATTTATTGTTATAAACTTTTAAGGTATCTGTTGAAATTTTTTTAATTTCAGTTGGTACCTTTTCTAATTTTGGAGCTTTTAATCCTTTTTTAAAAACAACTTCACCAATAAAAACAAAAGCTTCATCCCATAAATTTTTATCTATAAAACTTTGCAATGTTTTTGCTCCTCCTTCAATAATTACAGATTGAATTTCATGTGCATACAATACATCGCAAATTTGTTGAGAAACATTACTAGTAAAATCAATCTTTTCATAAAATATATCGGCCATATTTTTCTTTTGAATTTCAGTAAATAGAATTGTTTTTACACTTCCTTTAAACAAATTATAATTTAACGGAATTTTTAAAGTCCTATCAATAACAACTCTTACAGGGTTTTTACCACTCCAGCTCCTAACATTTAGGTTTGGATTATCATTTAAAGCCGTTGTAGTACCAACTAAAACTGCTTCATTCTCTGCTCTCATTTTATGAACCAATTGTTGTGAATATTGATTTGAAATCCAATTTGGTGTATTTTCGGATGCCTTATTTCTTATTTTATCTATAAATCCATCTTTAGTTTCTGCCCATTTTAAAATTATAAATGGTCTTTTTTTATTGTGAAAAGTAAAAAATCGCTTATTTAATTCCTTACATTCTTTTTCTAAAACCCCAACAATAACATTACAACCGTTATTTTCTAAATGCTCAACTCCCTTTCCGCTAACCTTACTATTTGAATCAATACTACCAATTACAATATTTTTAATTCCTTTTTCAACAATTAAATTTGCACAAGGTGGCGTTTTCCCATAATGTGAGCAAGGTTCTAGATTCACATAAATTGTTGCCTCTTTTAATTGTGTTTTATCCTTTACAGCATTAATTGCATTTACTTCCGCATGAGGCTCCCCTGATTTCCTGTGCCATCCTTCACCAATAATAGTATCATTTAATACAATTACACTTCCCACCATAGGATTTGGATAGGTAGCTCCTATCCCATTTTTTGCTAATTCAATGCAACGATTTATATATTTTTCGTGTATATTCACACCGTAAAAATAGTATATTAAAATGACTCATAATAACTTTACAATAAGAGAAATTAAACAAGAAGATAATCCTAAAATAGCAAAAACTATTAGAGATATATTAATTGAGTTTGGTGTTCCTAAAGTTGGCACAGCGTATGCAGATAAATTATTAGACACCCTTTTTGAAACCTATAACATTAAAAATGCCGTTTATTTTATTATTGAAAAAGAAGGTAAAATTTTTGGAGGTGCAGGCATTAAGCACTTAGACAATTATGATGGTAATGTGTGCGAATTACAAAAAATGTATTTCTTACCTGAAGCAAGAGGCATTGGTTTGGGAAAAGTGTTAATTGAACTGTGTTTACAAAAAGCTAGAGAATTTGGCTTTGAAAAATGTTATTTAGAAACACTTCCCTACATGAAAGATGCCCGAAAATTGTATAAGAAAGTTGGATTTAAAGATTTAGATGCAAGAATGGGTGATACTGGACATTATTCATGTAATTTATGGATGCTTAAAGATTTATAATGAAAATTCTTCTTTTTAAAAAATATTTTTTTTCTGAATTATCAAATAGTTTCCCTAAAACAGAGATTCAATCTTTTTTTAATATGTTGATTGAACATCAACTAAAATTAAGTCGTGTTGAAATTGCTTTAAACCCAGCTATAGAAATTTCCCAAACTCATCTAGATTTTCTTCAAAATGCATTATCTAATTTAAAAAAGGGTGTTCCAATTCAATACATAATTGGTAAAACAGAATTTTACGGACTTCCATTTAAAGTAACTAAAAATGTGCTTATTCCAAGACCTGAAACAGAAGAACTGGTAAATTGGATTTTGAATGATACTAAAGATATAGCAAATATTAACATTTTAGATATTGGAACTGGAAGCGGTTGCATTGCCATTTCAATAGCTAAAAACTTACCCAATGCTACGATTTTCGCATTGGACATATCGTCAAAGGCATTAGAAATAGCGAAAGAAAATGCGAAACTAAATGGCGTGAGTATTCAATTTATTGAAGCTGACATTCTTAATTCTCCTAAATCAAATGAAAAGCTTGATAGCATTATCAGCAATCCGCCGTATGTACGTGAACTCGAAAAAAAACAAATGCAAAAAAACGTATTGGAAAATGAACCGCACATTGCGTTATTTGTAAAAAATGAAAATCCATTGCTATTCTATGATAAAATTGCTGATTTTGCATTGACAAACCTCAAGCAAAATGGTAGTCTCTATTTTGAAATTAATCAATATTTAGGAAATCAAACTTTAGATTTATTAAAATCAAAAGGATTTCAAAATATCAAACTTAAAAAAGATATTTTTGGTGTTAACAGAATGCTAAAAGCAACCATAATTTAAAAAACAGAATTCGATTTATTTAAGATACCTTTGCCAAATGGCAATAAACAAAAAAAATCAGCAAGAAATTCTAACTAAAATAGGCATTGAAAAGTTAAATCAAATGCAAGAGGATGCTCAAAAAGCAATTTCTTCTAATTCTGAAGTCATTTTATTATCACCTACAGGAACGGGCAAAACCTTGGCTTTTTTACTACCAATAATTGCCAATATCAAACCAGAAATTAAAAATATACAAGTTTTAATTCTTGTTCCTTCCAGAGAACTCGCTATACAAATAGAACAAGTTATCAGAGAAATGGGAAGCGGTTACAAAGCCACCGCAGTTTACGGAGGAAGATCGGGTTCAAAAGATAGAATAGAATTGAAACACCCTCCAACCATACTTATTGGCACACCCGGAAGAATTTCTGATCACATAAATAGAGAAACCATTGACATTCAAGAAATTAAAATATTGGTTTTAGATGAGTTTGACAAATCATTAGAGGTTGGTTTTGAAAATGAAATGAAAGATATTTTAAACAAGCTAACTGCTATTCAGAAAAAAATACTAACCTCTGCAACTCAGAAAGTGAAAATTCCATCTTTTATGAAACTCAAAAATCCGAAAAGATTGAATTATTTAAGTAAAAAAGAAACAAACCTAAAAATTAAAACCGTTGTTTCACAGCGAGAAGACAAATTAGATTCCTTAGAAAAAATATTAGGAATTAATAGTAAAGGAAGCGGAATTATATTTTGTAACTTTAAAACAAGCATTCAAGTTGTGAGTGATTTCCTTCATAAAAACAGCATAAATCATGGATGTTTTTATGGCGATTTAGAACAAATTGATAGAGAACGTGCATTGATTAAATTCAGAAATGGAACTCACAAAATATTAGTTGCTACAGATTTGGCCGCTCGAGGAATTGACATCCCAGAACTAGATTTTATCATTCATTATGAATTACCTACCCGCCCCGATGAATTTATTCACAGAAACGGAAGAACAGCTCGTATGCATAGCAATGGAACTGCTTATATTTTAAAATGGAAAAATGAAGAATTGCCTATTTTTATTAAAAATGATGAAGAAATTAAAATAGCATCAACAAAAAAGCTAACGAACAGTAATTGGACAACACTTCACATTTCTGGAGGTAGAAAAGATAAAATTTCAAAAGGAGATATTGCCGGTTTATTTTTTAAACAGGGAAATATTAAAAAAGAAGAATTAGGTGTTATTGAATTAAAGCAAGATTGTGCTTATGTAGGCGTTAAAAGCTCAACCCTACATACACTTATTTCAAAAATAAACAATAGCAAGCTAAAAAAGAAAAAAGTTCGAATTAGCATTTTAAAATAACAACAAGTAACTTTGCAATATGCGAATTGATATTATAACCGTTTCTCCCGAATTAATTAAAAGTCCGTTTGAGTTTTCTATAATAAAACGAGCCATTGATAAAAAGTTGGTTGAAGTCCATTTTCACGATTTGAGAAAATATGCATTAAATGATTATGGTAAAATTGACGACTATCAATACGGTGGAGGTGCCGGAATGGTTTTAATGATTCAACCCATAGACGAGTGTATTAGCAAATTAAAATTGGAACGACAATATGACGAAATAATTTACATGACACCCGATGCACCTACTTTAAATCAACAAACAGCAAATACACTATCACTTCATGAAAATATTATTATTCTTTGTGGACATTACAAAGGTGTAGATCAACGTGTTAGAGAATTGTTTATTACCAAAGAAATTTCAATAGGCGATTATGTTTTAAGTGGTGGAGAATTGGGAGCCGCTGTGCTCTGTGATACTATCATAAGATTAATACCAGGCGTTTTAGGTGATGAAACTTCTGCGCTAACAGATTCTTTTCAAGACAATCTATTATCGCCTCCTGTGTACACCAGACCAGCTGAATATAAAAAATTGAAAGTACCTGAAGTTCTTTTATCTGGTAACTTTCCAAAAATTGATGAATGGAGGAATGAACAGGCTTTAAGGAGAACAAAAAAAATAAGACCCGATTTGTTGGAAGACTAATCTTTTTTCTTAAATTTGCAAACTCAAAATTAACCTCTGACGAAAATCGTGAATGTTGGTTATTGAAAAACCCATTAAAAATTTAAAAATGGATAACTTAGTAAAGTTTGTACAAGACGAATTTGTAACTAAAAAAGAATTCCCTCAATTTCAAGCTGGAGACACAATTACAGTATATTATGAAATTAGAGAAGGTGAAAAAAAACGTACACAGTTTTTTAGAGGTACTGTAATACAACGTAGAGGAAGCGGTTCTTCAGAAACGTTCACTATTAGAAAAATGTCTGGAACTGTTGGTGTAGAGCGTATTTTTCCAATTAACTTACCTGCTATTCAAAAAATTGAAGTTAACAAACATGGTAAAGTTCGTAGAGCACGTATTTTTTACTTTAGAGGATTAACTGGTAAAAAAGCAAGAATTACAGAAAAGAGAAGAAGATAATTTATTCTCAAATAACTTTATATAAACCCGTACTGAAATTCAGTACGGGTTTATTATTATTAACAAATGTTTATAAGTGAAGTTTATATCTTGTTAAAAACTAAACAGTTGTAAATTTGGAAAATAGGTTTTTCTGTGCTTCTTTTACAGAAGAATTAGCGGAAGAGCTTTAGAGTAAACTTTAAAATGCAAATTTTGGAGTCGAGTTTAAAAACTCAACGCAAATTCTAAAATGTTCTTGAACATCGTTTTTAAAATCAAACTTTAATTAGTAATGTGCCCGAGTATTTAGCATGAATAACTGGAAACACATGATTTTAAAGACAAATTTTAAAATAAAATTTTAAAGCAAGTAATTTTCTTAAATTACAACAAAGTTTTGAGTTTTATTTTAAAAGAAACTACTTATCCAATAAGAAGTTGTGGTTTGTAAGAATAGCAACAAGATAAGGTAGAAAGGTTGATGGTGTTGTGCTTTAATTAGAATGACAAAAGCTACCAACCAATTTTTACTTGAAGACTTATTAGAGAAATAGTTTCAGCAAAAAGCCATGATATTGAGAAATCAATATGATGGCTTTTGTTTTTCATAAATTAAGGTATTTTATTTTTGTATAATTCTAAAAAATAGGCCTTATTTATAACGTTTTCGCAATCAATTTTTCCATCATTATTCACTATCTTTGTTCAACTTTTATTAAATTAATTTAGCAATGTTACAATTAGCTATAACAACGATAATTGTAATTTTAAAAACATACAAATAGCATGAGCACAACACCCAAAATTATCTACACTAAAACAGACGAAGCTCCGGCTTTGGCTACCTATTCATTTTTACCAATTGTTGAAGCATATACAAAGCCTTCAGGTATTAAAATTGAAACCAAAGACATTTCTTTAGCAGGTAGAATTTTAGCCTTATTCCCAGAAAATTTAAAACCAGAACAAAGAGTTTCAGATGCATTGGCAGAATTAGCTGATTTGGTAAAAAAACCTGAAGCTAACATTATTAAACTACCTAACATCTCTGCTTCTGTACCTCAACTAAAAGCAGCCATTAAAGAACTGCAATCTCTAGGCTACGCAATTCCTGATTACAATGAAGAACCTGAGACCGCTGAAGAAAAAGAGATTCAACTTAAATACAACAAGGTAAAAGGTTCTGCCGTAAACCCTGTTTTACGTGAAGGGAATTCAGATCGAAGAGCCCCAAAAGCAGTTAAAAATTATGCCAAAAAAAACCCACATTCTATGGGTGCTTGGTCTGCTGACTCTAAAACTCATGTTTCAACAATGGATTACGGTGATTTTTTCTCAAACGAAAAATCTATAACTGTTCCAACAGCTAGAGATGTTAAAATTGAATTTACCAATAAAAATGGATTGGTTACTGTTTTAAAAGAAAAACTATCGCTATTAGATGGAGAAGTTATTGATGCAACTTTTATCAGTAAAAAAGCTTTAGTTTCATTTTTAGAAAAACAAATTAAAGATGCTAAAGAAAAAAATGTGTTATTTTCTTTACATATGAAAGCTACGATGATGAAAGTTTCTGACCCAATTATTTTTGGACATGCGGTTACCACATTCTTTAAAGATGTTTTTGAAAAGCACAGTGAAGTTATAAAAGAACTTGGCGTAGATGTAAATAATGGCTTTGGAGACTTAATTGCTAAAATTCAAAATTTACCAGCTGATAAAAAAGCTGAAATTGAAGCAGATATTAAAACTTGTTTAGAAAATGGTCCTGATATTGCTATGGTAAATTCAGACAAAGGTATAACAAATCTTCATGTTCCAAGTGATGTGATTATTGATGCTTCAATGCCTGCCATGATTCGCACATCTGGAAAAATGTGGAATGCTAAAGGAGAATTACAAGATACCAAAGCTGTAATTCCAGATAGCAGTTATGCCGGCATTTACAGAGTAACTATAGATTTTTGCAAAAAACATGGTGCTTTTGATCCTGCAACAATGGGAACATCTCCAAACGTAGGATTAATGGCGCAAAAAGCTGAAGAATACGGTTCACACGATAAAACTTTTGAGATAAAAGAAGATGGAATTGTTAAAATAATTGATGATGCTGGAAACACATTATTAGAAAGTGTAGTTGAAGAAGGTGATGTTTGGAGAATGTGTCAGGTAAAAGATGCTCCAATACAAGATTGGATTAAACTTGCTGTAAATAGAGCCAGAGCAACAAATATTCCTACTATTTTTTGGTTAAATAAAGAAAGAGCGCATGATGCTCAAATAATAGAAAAGGTAAATAAATACCTCCCTAATTATGATACAACAGGTTTAGATATTAGGATTATGAATCCTGAAGCAGCCATACAATTTACGTTAGAAAGAATTAAAGATGGTTTAGACACTATTTCTGTTACTGGAAATATACTACGTGATTATTTAACAGATTTATTCCCTATCCTTGAATTAGGTACAAGTGCTAAAATGTTATCTATTGTACCTTTAATGAATGGTGGTGGCTTGTTTGAAACTGGAGCTGGTGGGTCTGCACCTAAACACGTACAACAATTTGTTAAAGAAGGACATTTAAGATGGGACTCTTTAGGTGAATTTTTAGCACTGGCTGTTTCACTAGAACATTTAGGCGAAAACTACAATGTTCCCAGTGCCTTAGTTTTTGCCGAAACGTTGGATGAAGCAACTGATAAATTCCTAGATAACAGAAAATCTCCTTCCCGTAAAGTCAATGAATTAGACAATAGAGGAAGTCACTTTTATTTAGCTACATATTGGGCTGAAGCTTTGGCTTCTCAAAATAAAGATTTGAATTTAAAAGAGCGATTTTCAAAAATCGCTTCAGAATTGGCAAGTAACGAAAAAACAATTATTAACGAACTAAATGCTGCACAAGGAGCTCCTGTTAATATTGGTGGTTATTATCAATTTGATGAAACTTTAACTAAAAAAGCGATGAGACCTAGCAAAACGTTAAACACAATCATTTCAGAAATATCATAAATTAAAATCTTTAAATCAGATTTTACACAAAAGAGGCTGTCTAAAAAGTGTAATTTACGTCAACCTGAACTCGTTTCAGGTTCTCATAATGATTGATAATCAATAGGATGGGATTCTGAAATAAATTCAGAATGACGAATTTTGTACCTTTTCAGACAGTCTCATTTATTTATAAAAAGTATATTAGTCTAAAATAAATCACTTATTTTTAACTTTGTTAAAACAAATTTTATGCACTTAAAACTAAATCATTATTAATGGCAACTGATAGAAAAGAATTAATACGGGGTTTAAAATATGAGTTAATTGCATTTCCTCTAGTTATTTTGGCTCCCATTTTAATTACAATAGGTTTTAAAGCCATTAAACAAGAAAATAATTACTTATGGCTTATCACAGGAATATTAGCTGCAATAACGGCTATGATTATAGGCTTTTTAGGAATTCGTATTCTTTTGAATGCTTTTTTTAGCAGTAAATAGTTATGTTTTTTAACTTAAAAAAGTTTACAAACTGGGAATATTGGCCTTCATTTATGTTCTATATACCTGTAGTTCCTTATGCTTTCTACTTGGCTGTAAAATCGCGAAGTTTTGGTTTTTTTTCAGCAGTTAATCCTGCAATCGAAGGTGCTGGAAATGGATTAGAATCTAAATATGATACGGTTTTATTGATTCCTGAAAAATACAGTCCAAAAACAATTTTCATTAAAAAAGAGATGAAAACAGCGGATATTTTATTCGAAATTTCATCACAAAATATTTCATTTCCTTTGATAATTAAACCCGATATTGGTTTTAGAGGGTTGTTAGTTAAAAAAATTAATTCAGAAAAAGAACTTTCACAATACATACAAAAATACAACTCCATTAATTTGATAGTCCAAGAATTCATCAATCTTAAAAAAGAGTGTGGTATTTTTTATTACAGAATTCCCGGAGAAAAAGAAGGAACAATAACATCAATTACACTAAAAAAATATTTAACAGTTCTTGGAGATGGAAAATCTACCCTTTTAGAACTTATTAGAAACGACAAAAGAGCCAAAATTTATATTGAATTAATTTCTGAATTAAACAAAGATAAGCTACAAACAGTTCCTTTTAAAAATGAAGAAATTATGCTAACTGTAATTGGTAATCATTCAAAAGGTACTCAGTTTATAAATGGAAATCACTTAATAAGTCCAAAATTAACAGCTATTTTAGATAAATTGAACAAAAATATAAAAGGTTGGTATTATGGAAGGGTTGATATTAAATATAATAATTTTGATGAATTATTAGAAGGTAAAAATTTTAAAATTATAGAAATTAACGGAATAATTTCTGAGCCCACACACATTTATGACCCTAGTAAAGGAAGCTATTTAAATGCTCTAAAAACAATTAAAAATCATTGGAAGATAATTTACAAAATTGGAGTTCATAACAAGAAACTAAACAACGCAAACTTTACAAACCTCAGCTATTTATTTAACCTTTATTTTGGTTATAAAAAATATCTTAAAAAAATTAAAAATTTAAATACTACCTAACTACCTTATCACGTGGTGTTGTTGGATTAAAACCAAAATCTTCATCAGGTAAACTAATTCCTAATTGAGATATAATATAACCAACACTAGCAAAATGATGAATAGCATGACTATGAGCTTGAATTAAGATGGCTGCTAACGTAAAATTTGCCGTAATTATACCTATGCCCAAATCATCTGTTACTTTAACAATTTTATTAAAATCTTTGGTTCTTAAAGTATCTAATTTTTTTAAAATTTCATCAAAATAGGCTAGTCCTTCTTTAGTATAATTTTCGGCTAATTCATTTCGTTTTCTATTGATAAGATTAATTTCACCTTCATTCAACCCATCAAAAATACAGTCAAAAACATCTAAAATGTGTCGCATATGACTTCCTATACTTGAATAATAGGGCGCTATTGTTGTATTACTGTATTCATCATCAGAAATAGTGCTTAAAAGTTGAATACCTCTGTGTAGGTTTTTCTCAATAGCTAAAATCATATTAAAATTAATTGTTTGGTTTCGTAAATATAAAAATAATTTAAGGCAATAACTTAATCAATGTTAAAATTCCTAACAGTAAAAATAACAAACTTAAGATGCCGTTTATGTTAGTCGCAATAAATGATATTTTCTTAATAATAATTTTCGCAAAAGATATGTACGTAAAAAATAATAAGAATGAACCTATGGATGCTCCTAAAACAAATATTGAAATATAAGGTTGTTCTACAATAATTTTACTTTCTGAAGCTAAATAAATACTTATTCCTAAATAAAAAGGAATAGCCAACATATTAACGGCTGACATTGCCATACCTTTTATAAAAAAATTACCTGTTCCACTTTTAGCTTTTGTGGCTATTTTTTTTCTGGAAAGAAAGAAGAAAAAAACAGCCAAAGCAAAAAACACAAATACTCCAACGGTTTTTAAAACTTCAATAACTTTAGGGTTTTTAATAAAGTAATCTGCAAAAAGTAAAGCTATTCCTGCTTGAATTAACACGACAATTGCTGCTCCAAAAGCATATTTAACACTTGCTGCTCTACTAACATCTATTCTTGTTTTTAAAGCAGTCATATTAAGCATTCCTGGGGAAATTAAGCCGAAATATGCCATAATTATTCCATAAAAGAGGTGAGTTAAATATACCATGCAAACATTTTTTAAAATTAGAATACTTTTATTTTGGTACCTGTTTTTTGATTTTTACAAATTTCAATATAAATACCTATATATCAAATCATTAATATCTTTTGAGATTGTTGTTTTTTTAATAAGTACCAGGTATAAAAAAACAATAATTAAAGATTTAAGGGCTATATTTATTAGTGGGTTAAAACTAAAATTCCAAAAATAAAACAACGTAAATATTCCAAAAATTATCAATAATAATTTAATTGTTTTTAGACTAAAAGGCTGAATTCTTAATTTAGATTTAATATAAACAATTTTATAAATACTATACACAATTACAACTATTAGGGTTGCAAGTGCTGCTCCGTTAATACCTATTGCTTTAATTAGCCATTTATTTAATAAAATTACACTGATTGCCATAGCTAATGATAAATAAAAAAAGATTTTATAATATTTAGAATTTACTAAAATTGCATTTGCTGTACCCAAAGCCAATTCCATTAATTTAGCAATAGAAATAATTAATACAATCCATATTCCCTTTGTAAACTGAGGCTTATTAATTAGTTCGTATAAATCAGAAATATTTAAATTAATTAGTAAAAAAAATAACCCACCAATTACCAATAGGTTTATAGAAGTTTTTTTGTACAGTTTCTCAACCTCAACTAAATTATTTTCGTTCATATCCTTGGCTGTAATAGGACTTGTAATTTGCTGCATTGCCCTTGTTGGAATTGCGATAACACTTGCTATATAAATACCTACTGAATAATAAGCAACTTGTGCAATTTGCTCCATTTGAGGAATCATAAACTTATCTATTTCTAATAAAATTCCTGCCGCTGAACCCGCAACAATTATATACAATGAAAAATTAATTATCTTCTTAATATTAGATGGAAATTTAAAAATTAGCTTTGGTCTATATATAGAGAGTGCATAAATCTTCATTATTAATGCTCGTATCCCGTAAACAACTACTACTCCATAAATAAACTGTTCATTTGTAAGCCACCCCAAATAAACTGCTACTAATAATAATGAGACACAAATACGTGCAAAAATTTCTTTTACAAAATTTCCAAAAATTGAGTTAAACTGAACTTTGGTCCACGAGTAAAAAACTTCAAAATAACCCATAAAAATAGCTATTATAAAAATAAGGCCTGTATATTTTTTTATAAAAGGGTTTTCTACCGAAAGCCAATTTGAAATAGTTTCATAAAAATAAGCGCCTATCAGTCCAAAAGGAATAATTACAATGAGTGGAATTAAAAGTGTAGATATTAAAAAACTGTCTTTTTCTGTTTTAGTTTTGTACGATGAGTAATATTTTATTACTGTATGCTGCATACCAAAAACAAGTAATGGTAAAATTATATTTGCTGTTGATAATAAAAAAGTAATTAATCCAAAATAATTTTCCTGTAAAAAATGAGTATATAAAAACAATACGTTAACGCCTCCTATGGCAAAACCTAAAAATAGGATGGCTGTATTAACAAAAGATTGTTTTAAAACAATGCCCATTATATTAAATTAAGAATTTCAGTATAAATCTTTTCTCCTACTTCATTTCCATACAATTCCATATCAAAATTGGTAGAAAAATTTTGAAAATTTTGAAATGCTGAAATCATTTTGTTGGTATTACTTCCCACAATTTCAGCAAACCCATTTGAAACTAATTCAACCCACTCTGTTTCTTCCCTTGCAATTATACAATGTTTATTATTAAAAAATGCCTCCTTTTGAAGCCCACCACTATCGGTAATTACCAAGTTGCAATTTTTTAATAATTCTAGCATATCAAAATAGCCAACAGGAGCAATTGTAGTAATATTATATTGTAGGTTATGAGCATCTAAAATAGCTTTTGTACGTGGATGTAATGGTATTACTACTTGCTTTTGCTTGTTTATTTCTTCTAGCCCCTTAAAAATAGCTTTTAAACTCTCTATAGAATCTGTATTCTCTTGACGGTGAATTGTTGCTAAAACAAAATTGTTAGATTTTAATTCTAGCTTTGAAATTATTGAAGATTTTTGTGCTGAAATTTCCCCATAAAAAGATACAGCATCTTTCATAATATCACCACATTTCACTACGTTGGTCTCAAAATTTTCAAATCCTTCTTTTTGTAGGTTTTGAATGGCTATGCTTGTTGGACAAAGTAGTAGATCTGAGATTCTATCTGTTAAAATTCGGTTTACCTCTTCGGGCATTTTCATATTAAAGGAACGTAACCCTGCCTCAACATGAATAACTTTAATATTCATTTTTTTTGCTGCCAATGCACCTGCCAATGTTGAGTTTGTATCACCATAAACCAAAACAGCCTCAGGTTTTTCTTTTTCCAACACTTCTTCAATTTTCACTAACATTTGCCCCGTCATTGCTCCATGACTTAACCCATTAATTTCTAAGTTATATTTTGGTGTAGGAATTTCCATTTCGCTAAAAAAAATAGCACTCATATTAACATCGTAATGCTGTCCAGTATGCATAATAACCTCTTCAATAAAATTATGCTTGGAAATAACCCTACTTAAAACGGCTGCTTTTACAAACTGTGGCCTTGCTCCTAATATGGTTACAATTTTTTTCATTTAGTAATACTATTTATGATTTTAGAAACTTTTTTAGTCAACTCCCTTCTATGAAATTGCTCAATTTTTTTAGAGTTAATTTCTAAATTCTGTTGCTTAAATCTAGAGTACAAATCTAAGATAGTTTTTTTCAATAAAACTTCATCATCAAAACCAACAACAAACCCTGAATTTGTTCGTTTAATTATCTCAGCTAAATCTCCATTAATTGGTGCTATTGCCAAAATTGGACGTTTAGCCATTAGATATTCAAATACTTTACCTGTAATAATAGCCTTCGCACTTGGTACATTGTTAACAACCAATAATAATAATTGTGATTTTTTTTGAAATTCAATCACTTTATCGTGAGGAATGTAATCAATTAAATGAATATTGTTACCTAAATTATTTACTAA
Source organism: Lutibacter sp. (assembly GCA_021647265.1). Classification (GTDB taxonomy): domain Bacteria; phylum Bacteroidota; class Bacteroidia; order Flavobacteriales; family Flavobacteriaceae; genus Lutibacter. The sequence continues at coordinate 27,240 of JAKIVA010000014.1, read as the reverse complement.
AATAGCTTTGTTAACATCAGGAGCTATTTTCCCTATTAATTTCAACTCAAAATCTTTAGCAAAGTCTTTATTTTCAGTACTTATTTCAGCCAAAACTTTCCATAACATTTCTGGGTTTCTATCTGCATTCATTAAACCAATGTGCGTCATGGTAAATTTTGTGTCTAAAAGCCCCTTTGTATCTACAATTTCACTATCAAATCCATTGGTTACAGTAATTACGTTTTTATTAAATTTACTGTAATTTTTTTTCATTGTATCACCAACAACTATAACAGCATCTGCATTATTTAATACTTCTTTTTCTAAATATTTATGTTTTTTTATTGATTTTTTAGTTAAAGGCAATTGATGAAAATAATCTATTTCAGTCCAAGGATCTCTAAAATCTGCAACCCACTTTACAGCTAATTTCTGCTTTAATTTTAAGCCAATTAAATGTGTACTGTGTGGCGGGCCTGTTGTGATAATTACATCAATTTCATTTTTAGACAAATAGTTTTTTAAATATTTTACCGAAGGTTTTATCCAAAATTTACGAGCATCAGGAATAAAATAATTGGCTCTAATATATTGTGCTAATTTTCCAAAAACTGATGGATTTGGATTCAAAAACCCTACTGTTTCGTTATTCTTTTTTACAATGAAAGAGACTATATTATTTGGTTCCCAAATAGGTTGTTTCAAAATTTCAACTCCTTTAGGAATCTCATTTTGTAATGATTTATCTAGAATTGGATACTGAGGGTTTTTAACGGTAAAAACAACAGGTTCTACTCCAAAATCTCTAAAATATTTTACAAACTTCAACCAACGTTGCACTCCTGAACCTCCTGCAGGAGGCCAATAATACGTTATAATGAGTGCTTTTTTCATAAATTTAAATTAGCATATAAATCTATTAAATTTTTAGAAGTTTTTTCCCAACTAAATTCTTCTGTTATAAATTGAACTCCATTACTGCCCAAATTTTCTCTTAATTTTTTATCTGTATACAATTGCAAAACCTTCATTGTAAAATCTTCTGAGTCTTGTTCTCTATGAATTAATCCCGATGTTGCTTTTTTAATTAAATTTACCTGTGCAATGGCATTACTAACCAACAATGGTTTTCCAATACTCATATACTGAGAAAGTTTATTAGCATACGTAGTATCATGGTGTAAATTTCTATGCAAAGGTGAGATACAAATTGAACTAGCTAGAATATATGATGGCAATAAATTTTCATTTTTCCACCCTTCAAAATCCACAAAATTTTGAATGTTTAATTCCTTAACCTGTTCTTTTAAAATTGTATCAGAAGTATTACTTCCTACAACAACCAATTTTAAGTTTTTGATAGTTTCCTTTAGTACAGAAATACTTTCAATAGCAGTTTGTAGACCTCTTCTTAAACCTGTGTCTCCTATATATAACAATACAAAGTTATCTTTATACTTTTCAAGTATTTCCTGTTTTATAACTGCTTCATTATAATAATTTCTATGAACTGTATTTGGTACAACAACTATTTCTTTTGAAAGCTTCCCTACCCTGTTTACAATCTCATTTTTAGACTCTTCAGTTACCACAATCAAAGTAGTTGCTTTTTTTATAAATTCTTCTTCTTTTTGTTTCCATCTTTTTAAAGAAATTAAAATCTTACCCAAAAAAGATTTCAGGTGAGGATAAAACTTCATAATTTCGGGCCTGTTTTCATGCAAATCCAATACTACTTTTAAGTTTATGCTTTTATTAGCCTTAAAAACCGCTTCAGCAATTTGAATATCATGAATGTGAATTACTTCAATTTTATTGGTGATTAAAAAATGATGTATTTTTTTTGACATAATTAAAGTATACAATGGAATTGTATAAGCCAATGCAGATAATTTATAGGTTAACCTATTAGACTTATATCTTTTTACTTGAATTCCTTTCAACACCTCATCAGGTAGTGTGTTTGAATATTTTAAACAAAACAGAAACACTTCATGCCCTTTTTCAATCAATGAAGTTGCTTCATTTTCAACCCTAGGATCGGGTGGAAAAGTTTTGTCTAAAATCATTCCAATTCGCATATCAATTATTTTTCAGCGTAAACTGCGTAGTAACGTGGTGTAAATTTCCTTAAAATAGGTCTAAAACCAATTTTATTGATAGGACTTGTCCATTTTTCTTTTTTCTTTATAGTCCAGCCCGATTTTTCAAGCAACCAGTCAAACTGCCAGTCTTCAAACTCATGATAGTGCCTGTCTCTCATATCAGTTTTACTTCTATATGCTTTCGCAAACCATAAACTTAACGGAACTGTAGTAATAATTTTTGAAGTTTCAATAGTTCTTAAAACATCAAATGGAGAAACTAAATGTTCAAAAATTTCAAAGGCAGTTACAGCATCAACATTGTAATTTTTAACTATTTGGGGTAGTAAATCTAAATCTTCACCATTGGTATTATAAACTTTATACCCGTTTTGCTCCATAATTTCAGAAAATGGATTTCGTACGCCCAAATCTAAAATTGTTGCAGGTGCAGGTAAAACATCTCGTAAAAATTTTAACGTATGTTCATAACGTTTAATTGGTATTTTACTATACATTCTTTTTCTTTTTATCTACAAAAAACCATCCTAAAGAAATGATTAAAAGCAAAGCGTACGAAGTTAACGTTATGGTATTCCCTTTTTTAATTACAGTAGGCTCAAACTTAAACTCAATGGTATGTTTTCCTTTTGGAATTTCCATTCCGCGTAAAACATAATTAACTCTGTAATACGGTGTCTGTTTTCCATCAATATAAGCATTCCATCCATCTTTATAATATATTTCAGAAAATACGGCAAATTGATTTGAATTAGAGTTTGATTTATATGTTAACTCATTTGTTTTATAAGTTACTAATTGAATTGTTGCTGTTGAATCTTTTGGAAAACTTATTTTAAAATCTCCATTAACAAAGCGTTTATCAATCACAGCTTCTGTTTTAGTTTTTAAACTATCCAACGCCTTAATTTCTTCACTAGCATTATTAACTACCTTTATATTTTTTACAAACCAAACATTTCCGTTTGCATCAGGATTTTGTTGAAGTGTTTCTCTCCCACTACCATCTTCAAAAATAAAATATTTAGTATTCATCATATTCAATACTTCAATATTATTTTTTGAAATTTGAAAATCGTATAATTCTTGATACCTCCTAAGTTTAGCCGCATGATAACCTCCTATAGATTTATGAAAATAGGATGTAGAACCATCATTCATTGGGTTAACTATAAAATTAGCTACTCTGTAATAGCTTTTATCTTTTAAAATTTCTTTATCAACTTCAGAAGCAACAAAAGGTTTATCTACTTTTTTGGCACTTAAAAAATCTTCATTATTTACATATCTTCTATCTACAGAAACCAAATCAAATAAAATAAGACAGGCAATAAGAATAGTTGTCATATTCTTGTTCAATTTTTCTTTTACAAATAACCACAATATACCTGTAGATAATGTAATTAGAATTAATGACCTTAAACTATCTGTAAAAAAGATGGCTTTTCTATCTGCTATAATTGCATCTAAGAATCCTGCAACCATAGTATCATAATTTGCATCTCTTAAACCTTCAAAAGCAAAAAGAGTAGATCCAAATAGTGTGAAAATTAAAGCCAGTCCTCCAACAATATAGAATGTATTTTTTAATGCATTTAATTTTATTTTAGAAGTATTATTTGTTGAAAATAATTCTTTTAAACCCAGTATTCCTAACAAAGGTATCGCTAATTCAGCTATTACTTGTATGGAAGAAACTGCTCTGAATTTATTATACAGGGGGATATAATCAATAAAAAAATTAGTTAACATATTGAAATTTTTACCCCAGCTCAATAATATTGAAAAAATAACAGCACCAACTAACCACTTTTTTAGCTTGCCTTTCACTAGGAAAATCCCTAAAACAAATAAAAACACTAAAACAGCTCCAATATAGGCCGGTGCTTCAACTATGGGCTGCTTTCCCCAATACATTGGAGCAAATTTGGCAAACTCTTTTGCACGACGTGGATCTGTTTTTCCTTTTAAAAATTGATAAATATTGGAATCTAAACCAACATCTTCATAGTTTCCACCTCCCATAAAACGTGGAATAAACAAATTAAACGTTTCTAAAATTCCATAACTATATTGAGTTATATACTCTTTGTCAAGACCTTTTGAAGGTTTTTTACTAGAACCGTTTGGAGTAATTGTTAACTCACTTTTCCCCCGTGTACTATGAGCCGCATATTCTTTAGTTCCCAATAAACTGGTAGCATTGGTACCTACTGCCAACACAACTGCAACCGTTAAAATTGCAACACTTTTAAAAAAAGTAGGTAATTGCTTTTCTTTAAAAGCATCAATTAAATAAACAACACCTAAAATTAATACCATAAACAGCAAATAATAGGTCATTTGAGGATGACTGGCATTTATTTCTAAAGACATCGCAATAGCAGTTAGCACAAAACCCCATAAATATTTTTGTTGTAAAACCAGTATTATCCCCGCCAAAACCATAGGCATATAAGCAATTGCATGTGCTTTGGCATTATGTCCTACTCCTAAAATAATAATATAATATGTTGAAAATCCAAAAGCCAATGCTCCCAACGCTGCAAGTTTATAATCAACTTTTAATACCAATAAAAGAATAAAAAAACTTAAAAAGTAAAGAAACAAATAATCTGCAGGTCTAGGTAAAAAGCGCAGTAATTTATCTAGTTTTTTTATATAATTGTTAGGATATAAAACGCTTAAATTATATGTTGGCATTCCTCCAAAAGCGGCGTTCGTCCAATAAGGTTCTGCATTATTTTCTTTTCTAAAATCATTCACTTCTTTTGCCATTCCAGTGAACTGCTTAATATCGTTCTGAAATATCTTTTTCCCTTCTAAAATTGGAGAAAAATAGGCTACTGAAGCAATAATAAAAATTAAAATTACTACTGCAAATGGAAAAAATTTAGGTATTAAATTTTTCATGAAATTTACTCGTTTATATCTTCATAATCTACATAATCTCCAACATCTTTATTACTCTCTTTAGGCCTTGATGGCTTTTTAGCTATTACTGTTTCTCCAACTTTTCCACCTCCATTATCTGGTTGACTTTGTTGTTGCTGTTCTCTAAATTTCTTCTCAACATTATTAACTACCTGTTTTATAAACAATGGTAAAATGTATCTACTTATAAATTTAAGTACGTAGTAAACAATTATTATAATTGCTATCGTTTTTAACAATCCCATTTTATAAAGTTTTATAATTCCCAAAAATAACAATTTGACGGTAACTAAAACATTTAATTATATAAAATCTTATATTTGAACAATAATAAACTTAACATATGAAAAGAGTTTTTTTGTTGTTCATTGTATTTAACAGTATTCAAATGCTTCATGCTCAATATACTGAAATTATCAATTCTAATAGACCTGGTTTTTCTGAGAGTCCATATAGTGTTGGGACTAATGTTTTTCAATTTGAAACTGGCTTATTTTATAGAACTAGCACAAGAGAAACAGCCTTTTCTAAACCAAATACCATTGGTGGTGAATTATTTTTTAGGTATGGGAAATTCTATGAGAAATTAGAATTTAATGCAAAAGTAGCTTATCAACGTGATGAAGTTTATAATATTTTAGGTGCAAACTATACTATTAATGGAATTAGTCAACTAACTATTGGAGCTAAATATTTATTCTATCAACAAGAATATACCGATAAATCTAAAGAAATTAGAAGTTGGAAAAAGAGAACGGCATTTGATAAAAAAAGATTAATCCCATCTGTAGCAGCTTTTGTTGGTGTTAATACTAATTTTTTAGGCAAAGATTTTAAAGAAAATGAATTGAGTATAAAAGCAGCTGTATTACTACAAAATGATTTTTCTAGTCGATTGGTTTTAATAACTAATTTAATAGCCGATAAAATATTATCAGATTCTAACGAATATTCATATATAGCAACAATGACCTATGCCTTGAGCTACAAATGGTCTTATTTTATTGAAAATCAAGGCATATTTGAGAAAACGGCAACTCCTAAATTTCATTTTGGTACTGGAGCTGCCTATTTGTTTTCTGACAATTTGCAGCTAGACGCATCTATTAGGACAAATTTTTTTGAAGACTACTCCTTTTTGTATTCTTCAATTGGAGTTGCTTGGAGATTGGATAGACATTCAGATAAAATAATTAGTAAAAGTTCTCCTAGAGATCAACTTACAAAAAAAAGGAAACGCAGGAAAAAAGGAAATTTCTTTTCGAGATTATTTAAAAAGAAGCATTAAAATTTATGATTACTATTCAAGAAATGATATCTAAAAAGGAGATGAAAGCATTTGTTAAGTTTCCTTTTAAATTATACAAAGACAATCCTTATTGGGTTCCTCCCATTATCAATGATGAGCTAGAATCATTCGATAAAAACATAAATCCTGTTTTTCAACATGCTGAAGCTTATTTTTTTGTTGCGATTAAAAACAATGAAATTGTTGGAAGAATTTCTGCAATTGTAAATCATACTGAAATAAATAAGCAAAAGCTACGGAAAATGCGCTTTGGATGGTTTGATTTTATCGATGATATTGAAGTTTCTAAAAAGTTATTGGACAAAGTTTATGAAATTGGTTTACAAAACAAACTGGAATTTATGGAAGGCCCAATGGGTTTCTCAAACCTTGATAAGGTTGGTGTTTTAACAGATGGGTTTGACCGAATTGGCAGTATGATAACATGGTACAACTATACGTATTATAAAGATCATTTTAAACAATTAGGCTTCAAGGTTGAAAAAGAATATTTAGAAAGTATTTTTCCTTTTAAAAATGTAAAAAGAGAGCCTCTTGAAAGAATTAGTACCGTTATAAAAAAACGCTACCAGCTTACCCCCTTAAATTTCACTAAAACAAAAGATATTTTTCCTTATGTAGATCAAATGTTCGATTTATTTAACGAAAGCTATGCTTCGCTTCCTACATTTGTTCCAATTACTGATATTGAAAAAGAATATTTCAAAAAAAAATACATTTCATTTATCAATCCTGAATACATTAAGTTTGTTGTAGATAAAGATAATAATATGGTGGCATTTGCTATTACAATGCCTTCATTTTCAGAAGCTTTACAAAAAGCCAAAGGAAAATTACTGCCTTTTGGATTGTTTCACCTATTGAAGGCAAAAAAAAACAGTAAAGATGTTCTCTTCTACTTAATTGGCGTACATCCAAAACTACATAACAAAGGTGTACACGCACTGCTATTTTTAGAATATCAAAAAACTTTTGAACCAAAAGGTATTGTTAATTGTATTAGAACACCCGAACTTGCTAGTAACAAAGCTATTGCCGCTGTTTGGAAAAATTTTAATTCAACTATTTATAAAAAACGTTGTACTTACAGAAAAGAAATTTAATGCAATTATTTTACAATTCAGAAATAACAGCCAATACACAACAATTTACTTTTGATAAAATTGAAAGTAAACATATTGTTCGTGTACTTCGCAAAAAAGAGAGTGATAAAATATTTATTACAAACGGTTTTGGATACTTATTTACATCTGAAATTATTAATGCTAATGCTAAAAAATGTTTAGTTAAAATTATAAACGTAGAACACAAAAAGAAACTTTGGAATTATTATTTACATATTGCTATTGCTCCTACAAAATTAAATGACAGGTTTGAATGGTTCTTAGAAAAAGCTACCGAAATTGGCATTGATGAAATTACACCTATAATTTGCGAACACTCTGAACGTAAAGTTGTTAAACCTGAAAGAATGAAGAAAATAATTCATTCTGCGGCAAAACAATCACTTAAATTTCATTTCCCAAAATTAAATAATTCTGTAACATTCAATCAATTTATAAAATCAGATTTTGACGGGCAATTATTTATAGCTCACTGTGAAGAAACTGATAAAAAATTATTAAAATCAGCATTAAAACCTTCAACCAAAATTACTATCTTAATTGGCCCCGAAGGCGATTTTTCAACCAAAGAAATACAACAAAGTTTGGAACATAAATTTATTCCTGTATCTTTGGGACAAAGCCGTTTACGAACTGAAACTGCTGGTATTGTTGCTGTTCACAGTGTTGCCTTTATAAATGAATAACTTAAAATTAAAATTTTACTCATTAATCTCCAAAAAAGTATATTTACTTTTTACATGTTGCATTTTACATTTTGGTTTAATTTCAGCACAACAAATAGCAATTTTAAAATACAACGGTGGTGGAGATTGGTATGCAAATCCAACAGCACTACCAAACTTAATTAAATTTAGTAATAAAAATATTGAAACTTCTATTGAAAAAAACCCCGAAACAGTTGATGTTGGCAGTCCAGCTATTTTTAATTATCCAATTGTTTTTATGACTGGTCACGGCAATGTAATTTTTTCAGAAAGTGATGTTGAAAATTTAAGAAATTACCTTATTGCTGGAGGTTTTATAGAAATTTCAGATAATTACGGATTAGACACGTATATTAGAAGAGAGTTAAAGAAAGTATTTCCAGCTTTAAATCTTCAAGAAATACCCTACAATCATCCTATTTACAATCAGACTTTTAAATTCAAAAACGGGCTACCTAAAATACATGAACACGATGGGAAACCCCCACAAGCTTTTGGCTTATTTTATAAAGGAAGACTTGTTTGTTTCTATGATTATGAATCGGATCTAAGTGATGGTTGGGAAGATGAAGAAGTACACAATGATAATTTTGAAATAAGAGAAAAAGCATTGAAAATGGGTGCTAACATTATTGAATATGCTTTTAAAAACTAACTAAAACTATGAACGAAAATTTAGATTCATTAAAAATAAATTTTGATACTGAAGGCTTATGGGTTTTAAATGTAACGCTTGCTATAATTATGTTTGGAGTTGCCCTTGGAATTACAATAGATGATTTTAAACGGTTATTTAAAAACCCTAGAATTCTATTTACAGGTATTATTTCACAATTTATTTTATTACCATTTATAACTTTCATTTTTATAAAGTTGGTAAACCCTATGCCTAGTATAGCATTAGGAATGATGATGGTTGCTGCTTGTCCTGGTGGGAATATTTCTAATTTTATGACACAAATGGCAAAAGGAAATTCAGCTCTCTCGGTAAGTTTAACAGCATTTGCAACCTTAATTTCGTTAGTAATGACCCCTTTTAATTTGGAATTTTGGGGAAACTTATATGCTCCAACCGCTCAAATACTTCAAAAAGTAGAATTAAACCCATGGGAATTGGCAAAATTAGTTACTTTAATTTTAGGAATTCCTCTTATTCTTGGAATGTTATTTAATAAATATTACAAAACATTAGCCAAAAAATTATCAAAGATTTTAAAGCCAATTTCTCTAATCATTTTTATGATTTTTATTGTTATAGCATTTTACGATAATTTTGATATTTTTGTAAATTACGTTGAATATGTCCTTATTTTGGTTATTGCTCACAATTTAATTGCACTACTAACTGGTTTTTATTTTGCAAAAGCGATGAAACTTTCTTATAAAAATCAAAAAACACTCTCTATTGAAACAGGAATTCAAAACTCAGGATTAGGATTATTACTGATTTTTAGCTTTTTTAATGGACTTGGAGGTATGGCTTTACTAGTTGCTTTTTGGGCAATTTGGGATATTATATCTGGATTGTTATTAGCCACATACTGGTCTAAACAAAAAATAAAAGAATAAGCACTTGAAGCACCTTTGGTATAATATAATTAGATTTTATGTGAAAATTGGGCTCTTCTTTTTACATAAAAAAATAATAATTTCTGGTGAAGAAAATATTCCTGAAAAAGGTGCGGTACTATTTGTTGGAAATCATCAAAACGCGCTTATAGATGCCATTTTAATACCTACAACTACCAAAAGAAACATCCATTTTTTAACAAGAGCCTCTGCTTTTAAAAATAAAGTAGCCGATAAAATACTTAGGAGTTTAAATATGATTCCTGTATATAGAATTAGAGATGGAATTAATACCGTTGAAAAAAACACTTTAATTTTTAAACAATGTTTCGAAATTCTAAAAAATGAAGGAGCAATTGAAATTTTTGCAGAAGGAAATCATCATTTAGAAAGAAGAATTTTCCCTTTAAAAAAGGGATTTGCTCGTATTGTCTTAGGCACACTTCAGAAATATCCCAATTTAAAAATTCAAATTGTTCCCGTAGGCATAAACTACGATTCTCATTTAAACTTCCCAAGTAGAGTTTCAATATATTATGGAAAACCTATTTTAGCAAATACTTTTATTAATATTGAGAACCCAGATGTTAGATTTTCCAATATAATTAATGTAGTGTCTTCAGCTTTAAAAAAATTAACAGTCCACATCGAAGACAAGGAAAATTACGATAAAATTACAAGCAAATTAAATGCTCTTAAGGTAGATTACACAAAACCTTCTAAAGTTAATGAAGTCATAAAAAATATTGATAATTTACCTATATCTACTATTAAAAACAGACAGATTAATTGGTTTAAACCTATTCATTTACTTGCCAAACTAAATAGTGTTTTTCCGTTGTTAATTTGGAAATATTTAAAGTCAACTATTAAAGATCCGGTTTTTACCAATACATTTAGATTTGCTTTAATATTAACTATTTTCCCTCTATTTTATCTTATTCAAACGTGTATTGTTTACTATTTTTTTAATTTAAAATATGCACTGATTTACTTGATTGGTAGCATTGTATTAGGAATTATTTCAAAAAAAACAATGATTGTTAATCTATAATTGCATCTTGTATTAACTGCTGTATTTCTATTCTTATATTATTTTTAATTAAACCTCTATTATTCATAGTTGGATATACTCTATTTGATAAAAAAACATATATAATTTCTGTTTCAGGGTCAACCCAAGTATAAGTGCCCGTAAAACCACTATGACCAAAACTTTCATCAGAAACACAGCCACAAGTAGATTTTTCTTTTGCTTTTAATTGAGGCTTGTCAAAACCTACACCTCTTCTCACACCATCATTGGCATAGTAACGGTGGTTAAACTTAGCTATTGTTTTTGGTTTAAAATACTGTTTTCCTCCATAATATCCTTTTTGTAAATACAATTGCATCATTTTAGAGATATCATTAGCATTTGAAAACAAACCAGCATGGCCACCAATACCTCCTTGCATTGCTGCACCCATATCATGCACATATCCTTGAATTAATTGATTTCGATAATAATTATCTTTTTCTGTTGGTACAATACTATTTTTTGAAAATTTATTTAAAGGTAAATACGTTGTTTTGTTTGCTCCTATTGTTTTAAAAAAGTGTTGCTGTGTTAATTCATTTAAATTTTTTTTATAATAATTTTCTATATACTCTTTAAAAATATAAAACGACAAATCACTATACTTATATCCTGTTATTGTACGCTGTTCTGCTTTTATTATACTATCCATCATTATCGAAGGGTAATCTCTTCTTAAAAATAGTTTATCTGCAACCTTTATATTGAATTCATTAGATTTTTTTTTTCTATAAAATTCTTTTGAAGGTTTATGAGTTATACTATCCAACGTGAAGGTATAAAATGGAATCCAAGATTTTAACCTTGCATAATGAGAAAGTACCTCTTTAACTGTTAAAGTATCTTTATTTGTATCTTTTAGTTTGGGTAATAAACTACCTAAAGTACTCTCCAAATTTATAACGCCTCTTTCTTCAAGTTCCATAATAAGTGGTAATGTAGCTACAATTTTAGTCATAGAAGCAATATCATAAACATCACTATTTTGAACAGAAATTTTTTGTTGATATGTGTGAAATCCAAAACTTTTATTATACACTACCTTCCCTTTTCTAGCTACTAGAATTTGCATTCCTGGAGTCATTTTTTTTCTAATAACAACTTCTGCTAATGAATCTATTCTTTTTAGTTTTTGACTGCTTAAACCTACTTCTTCAGGAATGGAATATGCCAAACGCTTTAATGAAGTTGTTTGTAGCCCATATCCAACTGAAAATGCATTTTTAATTGAAACAGGAAGTTTCCCTTTGGTCTCTATAGCTCCAAAAAGTATTTGCGCTGAAATATCTTGTGACAATTTACTATTTTGATATGAAAGCAAAAGTCCATTAATATTTTCAAATGTTTTAAGTTGTAATAAACAATACGGATTTGCAAATACGTCTAAAATAACGGTATTAGTTCTTGCAATTTCTTGTAACCAAACCAATTCTGAATCTTTAAAATTATGTTTATCTCTAAATCCTACATCAGATTTATGATAACCTACTATTACTAGGTTATAAGGCTTTAATTTCTCAATTAGTTCATCTAAATTTTCACTTGAAACCACATCAATAGCTGTGTAATTTTTTAATGTTTTAATAAAATTGCTATTTTCAGCATCACCAAGTTTAACATAGGCAATTTTCTTTTGATCTAAATTTTGGATTGGCACTACTAAAGATTTATTTCTTAATAATGTTATTGAGTTTTCAATCAGTTTTCTATATAATAATTCATTCTCAACAGCATTTAAATCTTTTTGTAAATTAGTTAATTCTACTAATTTAAATTTAGATAAACCTGCCCAGTATTTAGCATTTAATATTTTTCTTACTGAATAATTCAACCGTTCTTCAGAAATAATCTTTTCTTGTAAGGCATTGTTAATATATGAAATTGCAGCTGGAACATCTTCTGGAACTAGTAAAATATCATTCCCTGCAAGCATTGCCAGCAATTCAATTTCTCCAGATTTTCCATAATCTGACGCTCCCTTCATATTTAATGCATCAGTTATAATTAACCCCTTAAAGTTTAATTTCTCTTTTAACAAACCTGTAACTACTTTGTAAGAAAGAGACGTAGGTAATTCCTCATTTGGCTCTAAGGTTTTTACACTTAAGTGGGCAACCATAATACTAGATAAGCCATCTTCTATTAGTTGTTTATATGGGTATAACTCTATTGAATCTAATCTATCCCTATCAAAATCTAAAACTGGCAAAGCCTTATGTGAATCAACGTTAGTATCTCCATGACCTGGGAAATGCTTTGCGCAAGCGAGTACATTTTCACTTTGAATACCTTTGATAAATGCCAAAGCTTTTTGGGTTACATTATTCCTGTTTTCTCCAAAAGAACGGTTGCCAATTATTGGATTATCAGGATTTGTATTTATATCAACTACAGGGGCAAAATTAATGTGAATTCCCAATCGTTTACATTGTTTACCGAGTTGAGCCCCAAATTCTTCAATTAATTTATCATCTCTTATTGCTCCAAGTGTCATATTCCAAGGAAATCGATAGGTATTTTTCAAACGCATTTCCAATCCCCATTCTGCGGTAATACCAATAAGTAATGGAATTTTAGAAATTGATTGATATTTATTATTTAATTGGGCTTGTTTCCCTGGTGTTCCCTGCATAAAAACGAGTCCACCAACATGGTATTTTTCAATTAAATTTTCAATAAAATTAGTGTGGTTTTCATCTTTATTTGAATATGCTTGCACCATTAATAGCTGACCTATTTTTTCATTAACAGTCATATTATTCAACAAAGAATCTACCCATTGTTTTTGTGCTATTGAATCTTTAACCATTAAAGAATCAAACTTTTGAGCTTGTAAAAAGGTGCTATATAACACTATAAATATGAAAAATATATATTTAATCATTTAATTATAATTGTTTAACTGCAGCAATATCCTTTTTCAATTCTTATTTATCCCTTCATACCTATTTACTGAAAATTAAATGTTTTTTTTCTAAAGCTAAGACGCTTTTGTAGTAGTATTAAACAAAAAAACGTTTATGCCAGCTTTTAGCTGCTATTACTTCCCAATTATTCATAAAATCGGCTTTTGAAGCAGCCATATTATTAAATACAACTGTATTTAAATCGATTTTTCCTTGTTTTGCATAATGTTGAAAATCAGCTAAACTCACAATATTTATATTGTTATTAACTTTAAAGGATATATTTAATTTATTTGTCAAATCTAACTTAAACTCTTTTTCAAATTGCTTTATTAAATTAACCGAAGCATCAATAGAACAACCTGAAACTTCATTAAACTTTTCATCAACTGCCAAAATAATAAAATGATTGTACTTTAATTGGTATGAAGCTTTAAGATCATCTCCATGGCCTTGCCAATTTTCAAGAAAACTATCTAATTTTGTTTTTATTATTTCAATTTCATTGTCAGAAAACTCTCTATTAGATTGGTATATCCAAACTTTAGATGTATCCGGTAGGTTCTCAAAATTAATCAGCATATTTTATAATTTTTGATTGAATTTTTTTTGTAAATCTTCTAATGTATTTGTCTTTTTTGCTGGAAATACCTTTTTTTTAATTTCAGCTAACACTTTTTTTGTATATAATGGGAAGTCAGCATTTTGTATCCATGAAAAATAACCTTTATCTTTCTTTAGAACGTCTTTAACCTTGTGGTTTTTATATTTTCCAAAAGTAAAAATTTCTTCACCATCATCATCAAAAAGTATAAACCCTGCAAAATCGGCTCTCTTTTTAAACGTTGAATATTCATTTAAAAATTTTACATCATTTTCTAAATCATCGTATTTGTCTAATTGAGCTTTTAAAATTTCATAAGTTGCATTTGTATCGGCCTCTGCAGAATGCGCATTTTCTAAATTTTTACCACAATAGAACTGATATCCTGCACTTAAAGTTCTCTCTTCTTTTTTATGAAAAATAACTTGCACATCAATGGCTACTCTATCATCCATATTAAAATCAACTTCTGCCCTCAACATTTCTTCGGCTAAAAGAGGAATATCAAATCTGTTAGAATTAAAACCTGCCAAATCACAACCTTCAATCATTTTACTAATTTCAGAAGCTAACTCATTAAATGTTGGTTCTGTAACTACTTTCTCATTAGTAATTCCGTGAATATCAGACGCCTCTTTAGGTATTTCCATTTCAGGGTTAACCAACCATGTTTTACTTTCTTTATTTCCATTTGGAAACACCTTTAGAATTGAAATTTCAACAATTCTGTCTTTAGCAATGTTTATTCCTGTTGTTTCTAAATCGAAAAAAATGATAGGCTTTTTTAATTTTAATTCCATAGGATTTTTTTTAATAATTAGATGGTAAATATACAATCTTGAAAGGTAAAATTTAAGTTTTTAATGAAGTAGTTTTCTGTTTTTTATTAGAGTCTAGCTATTCACTTTCAAGTTGTTTTTTATAATTTTCTACTTCAACTTTATATTTTTGTGGTAATTCAGGTTCTTGAAAGTTATATTTTTTTAACGTTTCTAAAATGGTTTGTGCAACAATTAACCTGGCTGTGGGTTTATCATCAGCGGGTACTACAAACCAAGGTGCATTCTCTTTAGACGTTTTATTCAATAATTCTTGATAACAATATTGATATTTATCCCAAAGTTTGCGCTCTTTTAAATCTGCTGGCGAAAATTTCCAGTTTTTTTCTTTTAATCTAAGCCTCCTCAAGAGTCTATTCTTTTGTTCTTCTTTTGAAAGGTTTAGAAAAAATTTTAAAATAATGGTTCCATTATCGGCAATATATTTTTCGAAATTATTAATTTCTTGCATTCTATTATCATAAAAATCACTGTTTAAATCGTCTATTTTTTTTACCGAAGGAATATTTTCTGCAAAAACATACTCAGGGTGTACACGAGTTACCAATACATTTTCATAATGTGTTCTATTAAAAACTCCTATTTTCCCCTTTGCTGGTAGCACTATATAATGACGCCAAAGGTAATTGTGTTTTAATTCCAACGCTGTTGGAACTTTAAAACTATGCACCTCTACACCTCGGGCATTTACATCTTTAAACACCTCACGTATTAAACTATCTTTACCTGAAGTATCCATCCCCTGCAAGCAAATTAATACAGCGTACTTACCTTCAGCATACATAGTATCTTGTAGTTTACTTAACTTTTTACGAATCTTCTTTAATTTTTTTTCAGCCTTTTCATCAACTTCTTTTGTTGCTATTTCGTTAAGATTTATTGTTTTAGATACTTTAAATTTATTCATTTTTAAAATTATTTACTTGCAAATAGTTTTACATCATTTTCTGAAATTTCTTTTTCACCTAAAATTATCAATCGTTCTACAACATTTCTAAGTTCTCTAATGTTTCCTGTCCAATCATAGTTTTGCAACAACTCTATAGCTTTAGCTGAAAATTGTTTTGTTGCTGTTCCTTGCTCCTGTGCAATTCGTTGGGCAAAAAAGTTAATTAAAAGGGGAATATCTTCTCTTCTTTCATTTAAGGATGGGACTTTAATTAGAATTACAGCAAGTCTATGATATAAATCTTCTCTAAAATTACCTGCTTCAATTTCCTTTTTTAAGTCTTTATTTGTTGCTGCAATAACCCTAACATCAACTTTAATATCTTTATCGCTACCAACTCTTGAAATTTTATTTTCCTGCAAGGCTCTTAAAACTTTTGCCTGTGCAGAAAGACTCATGTCTCCAATTTCATCTAAAAAAATAGTTCCTCTATTAGCGGCTTCAAACTTACCAGCTCTATCTTTATTTGCTCCTGTAAACGAACCTTTAACGTGTCCAAATAATTCACTTTCTATTAATTCTGATGGAATTGCTGCACAATTCACTTCAATCATTGGCCCTTTTCTTCTTTCACTTTTTTCGTGTAACCAATGTGCTACTATCTCTTTTCCTGTACCGTTTGGTCCAGTAATAAAAACTCTTGCATCGGTTGGGGCTACTTTTTCAATCATAGATTTTATATGACTAATAGCTTCACTGTCCCCTACCATTTCATATTTTTTACTAACTTTTTTCTTAAGAATTTTATTTTCTACAACCAATTCTTTCCTGTCTAGTGCATTTCTAACAGTATTCAACAAACGATTTAAATCTGGTGGTTTTGATATGTAATCAAATGCTCCTAAACGCATGGCGCTCACAGCTATATCTAAATCTCCGTGACCTGATATCATTACTATTGGGATTTCTGATTTTATTTTTTTTGCTTTTTCAAGCACTTCCATACCATCTATTTTTGGCATTTTAATATCGCATAATACCAAATCATAATCAGATTTAGTTATCATTTCTAAACCTATTAAACCATCCTCTGCTTCTTCAACCTGATAGGTTTCGTTCTCTTCAGAAATTATTTTTTTCAATACTCTACGTATAGCAGCTTCATCTTCAACGATTAATATTTTTGGCATTTTATTTTTTGTTTTGTATTAAATGTACATCTCTCTGTGGAAATGGAATTTGAATATTATTTTCTCTAAACTTCTTATCAATTATGAATCTCAAATCACTTTTTATTTTATATAGAGAAAAACTATCTCTTGTAGAAAAACGCAATCTAAACTGCAAAGCACTATCTCCAAAATCCATAAAAAGGACATCTATTTTTTTTGTTTTTAAAACTTTTGGATGTTCTTTGCCCGATTCTAAAAGTAATTCTTTAACCTTTTCAACATCAGACCCATAGGCTACACCAACATCTATTGATTCTATAATCAATTGCCCATTTTGAGTCCAATTATATAAACTATTTGCTAAAAAAATATGATTTGGAATTATAATTACCTTATCGTCAACCGTCATAGCTCTAGTTGTTCTCAAGTTAATTTCAAAAACTTTGCCAACTTTACCGTCAACTTCAATAACATCATTTATATGAATTGTTTTATCTAGCAACATAAATATTCCTGAAATAATATCTTGAAATAATGTTTGAAGTCCTAAACCTAAACCAACCAATAAGGCAGCTGAACTAGTTAATAAAACACCAATTTTTACACCTAATGAATCTAATGCAATAATAATAACAAGGATATATATGAAATATTTTAAAAAAGAAAATATTGCTTTAAACTTATCCTTATCTTCCTCCTCCAATCTTCTGTTTACAATTTTTCTAATAATTTTCAGAAAAAAGCTTGTAGCAAAAAAAATAGCTCCTAAAACTAAAATACCTTTAACAGTAATTTGAATTTTATCGCTAAAATTTATCGTAAAGTTTAATATGTTGTTTAATACTTCCACTTTTTAATATTTTAACCATTTGTACAACTCTTTATAGGTTGGTTTTTTCCCATACATTAATATACCTACTCTATATATTTTTGCAGCAAACCAAACAATTGCTATAAAGGTAATAACTAACAACAACATAGAAACTACTATTTGCCACCAAGGCACACCAAATGGAATACGCATTAACATAACTATTGGAGATGTTAACGGAAATAATGAAAACCCTAATGCAATTGGTCCATGTGGATTTTCAATAACTGAAAACCCTACATAAATAGCAATCATTAAAGGCATTAAAACTGGCATCATAAATTGTTGTGTATCTGTTTCACTATCAACAGCTGCCCCTATAGCTGCGTATATAGAACTGTAAATTAAATACCCTCCTAAAAAGTAAATAATAAATGAAAAAAACATAGTTAAAATTGGTAAATTCTTTATCTCTTGTAATACCAATTGTAAATTATTGCCTGTTGTTTCTTGTACTTGTTGTACAACATCTGGAGTTATAGGCATTGTATTTGAGGACTGTGCTACCTCTGGCCCAAAAATATATGTTATTACATACAATAATAATCCTGCGGAAATCATCCAAATAATAAATTGCAAAATACCCGCCAATGCATTACCCGTTATTTTTCCTAGCATTAACTCAAATGGTTTCACTGATGAAATAATAATTTCAATAATTCTGCTTGTTTTTTCTTCAATAACACTACGCATTACCGATGTTCCGTAAATTATAATGAACATGAAAATTAGATATCCAAAACCTCCACCAGCTGCCATACGTAAAACACTTCCTATTTTTGATGATTTTTCACCTATAAAATTTTCTGTTGCAATATTAACAACTGTTTCTGTTGCTTTAATTTTAGAAACATCAATATGAAGTTGTTCTATCTTTAAATTACGTATTTTCTTTTCTAATTTATTTTCAATTGAACTTAGTAAATTTAAACTTGGAACATCTTTAGAATAAAATGATATCCCTTTTGAAAGTACACTTAAACTATCACTCTTAGGAATATATAAAAGGCCATAGTAAAATTCTTTGGCTTTATCTTTTGCCCCTTCGATACCCAAAGCTGTTAAATCTATATATTTGGTTGTATTTGAATCTGTAAACGTAGTTGAAAACTCATGTGATTCATCAACAAAAGCAATTGTACGAACTTCTTCACTGTTTTTTTCATTCAAAAAAATTATTAATGCAAAAAGCCCAACCATTAAAAGTGGACTTAATACTGTCATTACAATAAAAGACTTGTTTTTTACTTTTGCATAAAACTCTCTTTTTATTATTAATTTTAGTTTATTCATTGGTTGCTACTGCTTTTAGAAAAATATCATTTGCACTTGGTATAATTTCGGTAAAATGGGTTATTTGTGCTTTACTATTTAAAAATCGAATTAAATCAGTTGATGTCTCATGCTCTTTTAAACTAACTAGAACTCTTAAATCTGCATTGAAAGAATTTGATACTGAATTTTCAATTGAAAATTTTGATTTAATTTGGTTGTACAAATCTTCTTTATTGGTACTCAATAAACCTACTTCAAATTTATTTTCTTTAAATTGATGCTTGATATCACTTAATTTACCATCTAAAATTTTATTAGATTTGTTTATCAGTGCAATGTAATCACACATTTCTTCAACAGATTCCATTCTATGGGTAGAAAAAATAATACTTGCTCCATCATCACGTAATTTTAAAATCTCATCTTTAATCAAATTTGCATTGATAGGATCAAATCCACTAAATGGTTCATCAAAAATCAACAATTTCGGTTCATGCATCACTGTTACAATAAACTGAACCTTTTGTGCCATTCCCTTAGAAAGTTCTTGAATTTTTTTATTCCACCAGTCTCTTATTTCAAATTTATCAAACCAATACAGTAACTTCTTTTTTGCTTCAATTTTAGACATCCCTTTCAATTGTGCTAAGTATAAAGCTTGTTCACCTACTTTCATACTTTTATACAAACCTCTTTCTTCTGGTAAGTAACCAATATCTTTGATATGGTTTTGTTTCAACTTTTCTCCATCTAAAAAAATATGTCCGCTATCAGGTAGTGTAATTTGATTTATAATTCTAATTAATGAGGTTTTTCCTGCTCCATTAGGGCCAAGTAATCCAAAAATACTTCCTTCAGGTACAGCAATAGAAACGTTGTTTAATGCCGTAAAACTACCGTAGTTTTTATACACATTTTCAACCGTTAAAATATTTTTCATTCTAAAATTTTTAATTTTCGGTACGAAAATATGGCTATTTTATTAAAATTTGGTTAATCTTTTAATAAAGTTATTCCAATTTTCTAAGATATTTTTCTTGAATAGTTTTTAACATTTCTATTGAAATTTTAGGTCTTACCACACGTAAAATTTCTATGATACCACCATTTCGATATAAAATACCCTTTGCAATATCAAAATTTTTGTCTGAAATGTTATTTTTTATTTCATAAGTTATTTTTTTAAATTCATCCCATGAAATATATTTCGAAATTTCAATAAAATATGCATTTTCTTCGGTTGCAGAATGATAAATTCCTTCTTCTAATTTATGAATATTCATAAATCTATTGATACGAATAATTGCTTCAACATCACTAAACTTCTCACTTTTTGCAAAAACAAAACCTGCATCTTTATAGTATTGTTGAATTTGAGGAATTTCACTGTATCTATTTATTCCTCGTACCCTAATTCCATTTATTTTTCTTCTATCAATTATAACTTCACACTTTGCACCAACAATCTCTAAATTATATTTATTGTTTATTTTACTAGTAGTACGTAATATGTTTTCAAATGAATTAAGTTCTTTGGTTACAAATATTACTGAAGCTGGTTTATTTATATCAGTAAATCTAGAGTAATATGATTTATAGGGATCAGGTACGTTAATTACAAAAGTATTTGGCAATTTATTTTCATCAATAGTTGAAATGTTTTCTTGTTTCGTTATTTTCCCAATTAGTTCTCTTGTTCCCATATTTATAAAATTTATATTTTCTACTTAAACATATCTCTTTTTTTTATAATAAACAAGTAAAATTTTCTACATAATATATTTTTTTTAATTTTACTATGCGCGCATAGTATTTTTTCATATATTTGGGAAATGTTAAAAGAACAAACTATAGATCATATGCTAAGAGCTACTTGGCAAGCTGTAGCTAAAATGTACAATGAACAAGCTGCTAAATATAATAGTACAATGGCTATGGCATTCGTTTTATTAAATATAGATATTGAAAAAGGAACACCCTCAACAGCACTTGGCCCATTAATGGGAATGGAGCCTACCAGTTTATCACGTATTTTAAAAAGTATGGAAGATAAAAAATTAATTTATAGAGAAAAAAATCCAGAAGATGGTAGAAGTGTACTTATAAAATTAACAGATTTTGGTATTGAAAAGCGTAAAACATCGCGTGAACATGTAATACTATTTAATGAAACTGTAAGAAAAAGTATCTCAACTGAAAAAATTAAACATTTTTTCGAAGTTACCGAAACAATCAATAAATTAATAACTAACAAAAAGGTTTTTGAAACAAATCCGACTAAATTAAAACATAAAATCTAAAAAATGAAAAGACCAATAAAAAAAGTAGCTGTAATTGGTTCCGGAATTATGGGATCAGGTATTGCCTGTCATTTTGCAAATGTTGGTGTAGAAGTTTTGCTCTTGGATATTATTCCTCGCGAACTAAACGCTTCAGAAAAAGCAAAAGGACTTACACTAGAAGATAAAGCTGTGCGTAACAGGTTAGTGAACGACAGTTTGAAAGCCTCCTTAAAATCTAAACCATCTCCTATCTATAATAAAAAATTTGCTGATAGAATTTCTACAGGAAATTTAGAAGATGATATTTCTAAAATTAAAGATGTAGATTGGATTATTGAAGTTGTTGTTGAACGATTAGACATCAAACAATTGGTTTTTGAAAAAATTGAAAAGTATCGTAAACCTGGTACGCTAATTTCTTCCAATACTTCAGGTATTCCTATCAAATTTATGAATGAAGGTAGAAGTGAAGATTTTCAACAACATTTTGCCGTAACTCACTTCTTCAATCCACCACGTTATCTAAAATTATTTGAAGTAATTCCAGGGCCAAACTGTAAACAAGAAGTAACCGATTTTTTAATGATGTACGGTGAAAAATTCTTAGGTAAAACTTCTGTTTTAGCTAAAGATACTCCTGCATTTATAGGAAATAGAGTTGGTATTTTTGGAATTATGAGTTTATTCCACCAAGTAAAAGAATTAGGTTTAACGGTTGAAGAAGTTGATAAATTAACCGGCCCTGTTATTGGTCGACCAAAATCTGCCACTTTTAGAACTGTTGATGTTGTTGGATTAGATACCTTAGTTCATGTTGCAAATGGCATTTATGAAAATTGCCCAAATGATGAAGCTCATGAGCTATTTAAATTACCCGATTTCATCAATAAAATGATGGAAAATAAATGGCTAGGTAGCAAAACGAAACAAGGTTTTTACAAAAGAGTTGTTGAGAATGGTAAAAAAGCTATTCTAGCTTTAGACTTAGACACTTTAGAATACAGGCCAAGTAAAAAGGTAAAATTTGCGACACTTGAAATGACCAAAACTATTGATAATGTAATTGATAGGTTTAAAGTGTTAATAAAAGGAAAGGACAAAGCCGGTGAATTTTACAGAAAAAACTTTGCTTCCATGTTTGGATATGTTCAAAATAGAATTCCAGAAATCTCAGACGAATTATACCGTTTAGATGATGCCATGAAAGCTGGTTTTGGGTGGGGACACGGTCCCTTCCAAATTTGGGATGCCATTGGTATTGAAAAAGGAATAGAATTAATGCAAGCTGAAAATATTCCTGTAGCCAATTGGGTTACTGAAATGCTTGAAAGTGGTAATAAATCATTCTACACCATAGAAGATGGCGCAAAATATTATTATGCAATTCCTTCAAAAAAACAAGAAAAAATACCTGGTCAAGATAGCTTTATTATTCTTGATAATATTAGAGAAGCTAAAACTATTTGGAGTAATTCAGAAGCTGCAATTCAACATTTAGGTGACGGTATTTTAAATGTAGAATTCCGTTCAAAAATGAATACTATTGGTGGCGGTGTAATTCAGGCTATTAATAAAGGAATTGATTTAGCAGAGCAAGAGTATGAGGCTGTTATCATTGGTAATCAGGCTCCCAATTTTTCTGTAGGTGCTAATTTGGCTATGGTATTTATGACTGCTGTAGAACAAGAATATGATGAACTTGGTTTTGCAATTAAATCTTTCCAAGATACCGTTATGAGATTACGTTATTCAAGTGTACCAACTATTGTTGCTCCTCACGGAATGACACTTGGAGGTGGTTGTGAAATGACTTTACATGCAGATAAAGTTGTAGCCGCTGCTGAATCATATATTGGTTTAGTGGAATTTGGTGTAGGCTTATTACCTGGTGGTGCTGGAACAAAAGAAATGACCTTAAGAGCTGCTCAAACATTTAAAGATGGTGATGTTCAATTAAATAGATTAAGAGAACACTTTTTAGCAATTGCAATGGCAAAGGTAAGTACTTCTGCTTATGAGGCATTTGATTTAGATATTCTAAAACCTGGAAAAGATTTAGTAGTTGTTAACAGAGACCGACAAATTGCAACTGCAAAACGTTACGCGTTGCAAATGGTTAAAGATGGCTATACACAACCCGCACCACAAAAAGTAAAAGTATTAGGTAAACAATCATTAGGTATGTTTTTGGTTGGAACTGATGCCATGGAAAAAGGATTTTATATTTCAGAACACGATAAATTAATTGGTAACAAAATTGCCTACGTAATGTCTGGTGGAGATTTATCTGAACCAACTTATGTTTCTGAACAATATCTACTCGATTTAGAACGTGAAGCTTTTCTTTCATTATTAACTGAGAAAAAAACACTACAACGAATTGAGCATACGCTAAAAACAGGTAAACCATTAAGAAATTAAGAAGATGAAAACAGCATATATAGTAAAAGGATATAGAACTGCAGTAGGTAAAGCACCTAGAGGTGTTTTCAGATTTAAAAGATCTGATGATTTGGCCGCAGAAACCATTCAATATTTATTAAAACAAGTACCTCAACTAGATATTTCTAGAATTGATGATGTTATGGTGGGTTGTGCAATGCCTGAAGGTTCTCAAGGTTTAAATATGGGACGTTTAATTTCATTAATGGGGTTAAATTCTGTTGATATACCAGGAGTTACTGTAAATCGTTTTTGCTCTTCCGGTATTGAAACTATTGCAATGGCCTCTGCTAAAATAGCAGCAGGTATGGCAGATTGTATTATTGCAGGAGGAACAGAAAGTATGAGCTCAGTGCCTATGGGTGGTTACAAACCTGAATTAAATTATGACGTTGTAAAAGCGGGTCATGAAGATTATTATTGGGGAATGGGAACTACCGCAGAAGCAGTAGCTAACAAATACAACGTTTCACGCGAAGATCAAGATGCTTTTTCATTCAATTCACATCAAAAAGCCTTAAAAGCTATTGAAGAAGGAACTTTTAAAGATGATATTGTTCCAATCACTGTTAACCAAACTTATGTAGACTCAAACGGCAAACGCAAAGAAAAAAGCTATGTTGTTGATACTGATGAAGGTCCTCGTAAAGGAACTTCTATTGAAGCTTTAGCAAAATTACGACCTGTTTTTGCCCAAGGCGGAAGCGTTACAGCAGGTAATTCATCTCAAATGAGTGATGGTGCTTCTTTTGTATTAGTCATGAGCGAAGCCATGGTTAAAGAATTAAATTTAGAACCAGTTGCTCGATTAGTTTCTTATGCTGCTGTTGGAGTTGAACCAAGTATTATGGGAATTGGACCAATGTATGCAGTGCCAAAAGCATTAAAACAAGCTGGATTAAACATAAAAGATATTGACTTATATGAACTTAACGAAGCATTTGCATCACAATCTTTAGCTGTAATTAGAGGTTTAGATTTAAATCCTGACATTGTAAATGTGAATGGTGGAGCTATCGCTCTAGGACACCCTCTTGGCTGTACAGGAGCAAAATTATCTGTTCAACTTTTCAATGAAATGCGCAGAAGAAAAAATAAATACGGTATCGTAACAATGTGTGTTGGAACAGGACAAGGTGCGGCGGGAGTTTATGAATTTTTAAAATAAAACATCTAAAATTTAAATAATAATTTAAAATGGCAACAATTAAAGGAGGAGAATTCCTAATCAAAGAAATTAAATCTGAAGATATTTTTGTTTCTGAAGAGTTTAATGAAGAACAAAAAATGATGAAAGAGGCAGTTCAAGATTTTATAAATCGTGAAGTTTGGCCTTTGAAAGAGAGATTTGAAAGTAAAGACTACGCTTTAACTGAAGAAGTGATGCGTAAAGCTGGTGAAATGGGGTTTTTAGGAGTTTCAATTCCTGAAGAATACGGTGGAATTGGAATGGGATTTGTTTCAACAATGCTAGTAACTGATTATATCTCAGCTGCTACAGGATCTTTAGGAACCGCTTTTGGTGCACATACTGGCATTGGTACCATGCCTATTTTCTTATATGGAACCGAGGAGCAAAAACAAAAATATTTACCTGCCTTAACTTCTGGAGAAAAATTTGGTGCATACTGTTTAACTGAACCTGAAGCAGGTAGTGATGCAAATTCAGGTAAAACAACTGCAGAACTAACAGAAGATGGTAAACATTATAAAATTAACGGACAAAAAATGTGGATTTCAAATGCAGGTTTTGCTGAAATATTTATTGTTTTTGGACGTATAGAAGATGATAAAAATATCACTGCGTTTATTCTAGAGTTTGACAAAAACAATCCTAATGGCGTTACACTTGGTGAAGAAGAGCACAAACTAGGAATCGTTTCATCTTCAACTCGTCAGGTATTTTTTAATGATACATTGATCCCCGTTGAAAATATGCTGTCTGATAGAGGATCTGGATTTAAAATTGCATTAAACTCTCTAAATGTTGGTCGTATAAAACTAGGAGCTGCTTGTTTAGATGCAAGTAGAAGAATAGTTACCGAATCTGTTAAATACGGAAATGAGCGTAAGCAATTTAAAACTGCCATCTCTAATTTTGGTGCTATCCAAAAGAAATATGCTGAAATGAGTACAAAAACATTTGCCTTAGATGCCGGATCTTACAGAGCTGCCAAAGACATACAAAATATGATTGACTCGTTATTGGCTAATGGCGAATCACATCAAGATGCTGAATTAACGGCTTTTAGTGAGTATGCTATTGAGTGCGCTATTATTAAGGTTTATGGTTCAGAGGTTTCTCAATATGTATCTGATGAAGGTATTCAAATATTTGGAGGAATGGGATTCTCTAAAGATACGCCAATGGAAAGTGCTTGGAGAGATGCTCGTATTACGAGAATTTATGAAGGCACAAATGAAATTAATCGTTTATTAACGGTTGGAATGTTGCTAAAAAAAGCGATGAAAGGTAAAATTGATTTAATTACTCCAGCAATGGAAGTTGGTAATAGTTTACTTGGAATTCCTTCTTTTGATACGCCAGATTTTTCCGAAGTATTATCAGAAGAAAAAAATATGATAGCTAAATTGAAAAAGGCTTTCTTAATGATTGCAGGAAAAGCAGTGCAAACTTACGGTGCTGATTTAGATAACCATCAACAATTAATTTTAGCTGCTGCAGAAATAATGATTGAAATTTATATGGCTGAATCAACTATTTTAAAAGCTGAAAAAATTGTTAATTTAACTTCTGAAAAAGAAGCTGAAAGTCAAATTGCAATGGCTAAATTAAATTTATACAATGCAGTTGAAAAAACAACCAGTTTTGGTAAAGAAGCTATCTTATATTTTGCCGAAGGAGATGAGCAACGAATGATGCTTATGGGATTGAAACGTTTTACTAAATATGTGAATAACCCAAACCCAATTGCACTTAGAAAAGTAATTGCAAAAAAAATTATAGCTGAAAACAGCTATTGTTTTTAAATTCTAATTCAATCAATTTAATTACAACTGAAAAGAGGCTGTCTGAAAAGGCAGTCTTTTTTTTTTTTGGAAAAAAGCAAGAGATTGATTATTTTCATGGAATGAAATCAAAAGCAGTATTCAAGACTTATAATCAAGATCAATTAAGTTTACTACCTCCA
>JAKIVA010000013.1 GCA_021647265.1 Lutibacter sp. | reverse complement strand
CTCAACCTGACAAAGTACTGATAATCAATATAATTTTCTTTAGTAACTACATTTTTTAAGTCGAATTTACGTTAATTACTAAATTGTATCGAGAACGGCTGTTTTTAACTAAAAAACCTATTCTCGATACTAATTTTAGGCCTAAAAAGGTTAAAGCTCACTCAAATTGACTAAATTTTATCACAATGCACAACGAGTTTAACTGTAAATTTTTTAGTCCATTTTTTGAATACCAACATAATACAAATCAAATCCACCTAGTCCTCCTGGCCTATTGGATGAGAATATCATAAAATTATTACTAAAATCCCATTGTTCTCTCACAATAGGTCGAAACTCATCGTATTGCGTATTTATTTTATCACCAAAATTTATAGGGAGCGACCATTCTCCATTGTCATAAATAGAGTAATACAAATCATACCCACCATAACCACCATCTCTATTAGAACTAAAAACCATAAAATCACCAAGTATAAATGGACACTTATCATCAAAAGGAGATGACAATATTGTTGATTTTAGAGGTACAGCATTGGTATTGCTTAATATTTCAAGAATATCTTTTGTATTATCAGTTTCATTTGAATAAATATGATAGACACCTTCTCTATTTGATGTGAAAAATAATTTTGAGTTATCTTTATTGAAAGTTGGGTATGCATCATCAAATTCAGAATTCAAAAAACCTACTTTTTTTGGCGAAACGTATGCTTCCCTATCCAAATTATGTGTATACATTATATCTTGATTTCCAGCACTTCCACTTGAATACAAAAAAATATAGGATTCATACCGTCCATTAATATTTGTTCCTCCTTGTTTTCTTCCTTTCGGAATTAAATAGGGTCCAAATTCGTTAGATGTTGTGTTTATTATATTTAATGCAATTTTTAAATTACTATTTTCAATAACTACATCTAAATTCCCACTTGTATTATTAAAGACTTTTAAAATTCCACTTGTTTTAGAAAAATCAATTGACATAAGTTTATATACAATATCATAATTATTTCCGCTGCTATTTCTATTAGATGAAAAACAAAGGGGAAAGGTTTCTCCTAAACTTGGTGCAGTGGAATTATAATCATCGTATTGGGTGTTAAAATCGGTTAGGTTCGTTGGAGTTTCAGGAAATTCTCCTATAAAATATTTATAACCATTAGGTTTGTAATTATCAGGAGTACACGAATAAATTAAAAATACACATAAACTAAATATGGATATCTGTTTAATTAGCGTTCTTGTTTTCATATCATAATTTTTTAATAAAGCACAACTCGTTCTGTAATACAATTAATGTAAGTTCGACGTAACAACACACTTTAATTACTGATAATCAATTTTTTAAATATAAAATTAAAATACTAATGTCACCTTGAGCGCAGTCGAAAGGTTTATAACTAGGTTTCGATTGCGCTCAACCTGACAAAGTGCTGGTAATCAATATAATTTTCTTTACTATCTACATTTTTTAAGTCGAACTCACGTTATTACAAACCTTCATTCCTTCCTTCATTTCTTTGAACAAAGGATTATAACTGCATTTAAAAAGGAATTATGTTCCAATGTTTTTTATGCTAATTTAACAAAAAAAGAAATGTAATTTATAGCATTTATTAATTTAGAATGGTTCTTGAAATGATAGGATTTGGTAAAGTGAAATATATAGATTAAGATTTTAATCAGCGTTCGATGTAAACAAATTACTTGATTACGATACAAAATTCTTTCAGAATCTCACTCAACCTGACGTAATTTACTGTCAAAACCCATCAATTCGAGACTGCTTTGCTGGCAGGTAGTTAATTTTCAATAGAAAATTGCACTTCGACAAGCCTGTCTGCCGGCAAGGCAGGCTCAGTAGAACTATCGAGAATAGCATTTTGAACAACCAAATCTTTATATTGAACTCAGGTTTTTAATAATTATCCTTCAAAATAATTTGTATAAGCTTATTTCATAGTGACTACTTCTTTTGAGTTGCCCTTTATTTGAAAACCTAATTTTATTATAGTTTTATTAAAGTTTCTTTAATTGCCTTTTTCTTTTTCTGTTCAACACCTACTTGGTTTGCAAATTTATCCCATTGCCCCACAACACTTCCAATTTGCTTCACTGTCTCTTTAACGTTTTTGATATTCATAGATTTTCCTACGGCTAAAAAATCATTTAAAGTGATATTTTTACGTTTTCCGTTTATACTCAAGGCGTGCTGGCTTACCCAAATACTGTCGGGTTTGTAAGCGTGGCATATATCATAAGCAGGAGCCAATTCCCATTTTTCTCCTTTTTTCAAACGAAAAGAAAAGTTTTTTGTGTGGTCATCACAGTTTCTACTCAATACATTGAACACCATTCTGCGAAACATTTCTTCGGCCTCTTGATAGCTTAACCGAAGTTCTCTCATTGTTTGAAATAATTGCTCATAACTAAAACTAGTTACTTCATTGTAGTCAAAATGTTTTATACCACAAAGTGTTTGAATATGATGTTTTATATTCCCTTCACCTCTGTCAAAACGCTTTGTCATAAAGTGAGCCCTGCCATTCTCTTCTAACAAATCACAAGGCATCATATCAATGCCGCAAGCTTTTGCCATTAAATAATAGGCCATTTCCACTCTTCCATAACCTTGCGTGTCACCTAATTGAACATCACTTACTCCATCTAATTTTAACAACCAGTGTTCGAAACCTTTAGGAACTTTTGATTGCCCAGAGCGGACTTCTCCTGTTTTTTTATTGTAAGCTATCACAGCCTTAGGGCGTGCACCTCCTGCAGAAGTACCAATTGTAATAATTTGCTTAATTGCCGCTTCTGTATCAGCATTTATATTTGTGTTGAAATCTTCCCTTTGGTTTAACATTTTGCGGGCAATATCAACCAATCCCTCAACTTCAACTTTAAAAGTATTTTGTGTTGCTTTTAATTGAGCAGGTTCAAACTCTAAGGCTCCCATACCTCTTGCACCTATAAAACACAGTTGCTCTACTGGGTTCATACTTTTTTCTGGGCGACCTTGTTTTGCCAACCAAATATCCATTAGTTGATTCCCATATTTATCAGGAAGTGCATCTGCCAATAAACCAGGCAATCCTTTAAAAGTGTTGTATACACTATTTCTAGATGGTCTTAGCTCTGGAAATGAAAAGATTGTTTGACTTGAATTTATAGGCATTTTTAACGGCGATAAATCCCAACCTTTCTGCACAAACTTGGGGTCATACTCAAACAAACCTAATTGCTGATCTTGATCCCAAGCAATTGCACCAACTGTTTCTCCCCAAATTTTAATAAATGCTGTTGTTACCATTACCAATCACTTTTATTATTTTCGTTTCTTTTAATGCCACTCGCTCTTTTTCTTTGGTCTTTTTCCAGCTTTGCTAAAGCTATTGGACTTACTTTTTTTTGCACTTGAAAACATTCCATAGTATGAAGTAGTTGGAGTACTCTAAGTACTTGTATCAACGTTGCTACTGTTACTATTTCGCCTCTTTCTAATAGGCTAAGTGTTGACCTGCTAATATTAGCCGCATTAGCTACTTCAGTTTGAGATCTATTTTGTTGTAGGCGATGGTACTTTACAAATGTTCCAATAGTTGCATTAAGTGCTCTATCGCTCATTGCGTACCAGTTATTGTATGAACTATCATTCATAATAAGCTATTTTATACATTACGTATGATTTATCATACAAATATACGGAATTTAATATAGAAAACACACTTTAAATGTATGCTATTTCATTCATAATATCAACTTTTAAGTCTTATTGAATGATTTTTCATACGGTTTTATATTTATTTCAAGTTCTTGGGTGTTGAGGTTGGTTGTGAAGGGAATATATTTTATTTTTTGTATTACCCAAAAAAGAAGCTGTCTGAAAAGTACGTGTATTTTAATTTCTCAGATTAAGTATATCAAAACTGATATTGATTATCAATATGTTAAAATATTTCGACAAGCTCAATTTGACATTAAATTATACTTTTCAGATGGTCTCATTTTGAAACTCGCTTTAATTGTACATTTCCAGTATAAAATAAAGACAGGATTACAGCTCCTTCGCACTCCGTGCTGAGAATCAAAAAAATAATTACGGCACTTCATTTCAAAAAAGAAGCGAGCTTCATTTTGAAACTCGATTTAATTGTGCATTTCCAGTATAAAATAAAGACAGGATTACAGCTCCTTCGCACTCCGTGCTGAGAATCAAAAAAAATAATTACGGCACTTCATTTCAAAAAAGAAGCGAGCTTCATTTTGAAACTCGCTTGTAATTAAATCCTTTTTTTTGATTCATTCGTGATCGCGACAGGATTCGAACCTGTGACCGTCTGCTTAGAAGGCAGATGCTCTATCCAGCTGAGCTACGCGACCATTATTTTTACTTTGTCGGGGTGGCAGGATTCGAACCTGCGACCTCCTCGTCCCAAACGAGGCGCGATGACCGGGCTACGCTACACCCCGAAAAATAAAAAAAGCGGAGAGACAGGGATTCGAACCCTGGCGACAGTTACCCGTCGACAGATTAGCAATCTGCTCCATTACCACTCTGGCACCTCTCCTAAAAATATGTAACTGAACTTATTTTTGCGAGTGCAAATGTAACATTAGAAATGCATTTACACAACATTTTTCACTCTTTTTATTAGAAAAACAGACTTATTTATTCCGGATAGTCAATTCTTAAATGGTAAATGTTTTTTAACTTCTTTTTTAATACCTTTTTAATAGTTTGCAATTCTTTAAAAGTTATGTCTGCATTCATAAATTGCCCATCTTCCAACTGCTTACTAACTATTTTTTCAACTAAATTATCTAACATTTGTGCCGTTGGCTCTTTCAAACTTCGAGAAGCCGCTTCCACGGCATCACACATCATTAATATAGCTGTTTCTTTTGAAAAAGGTATTGGGCCAGGATACTGAAAATAACTACTATCTACCTCTCCTCCATTTAATTCTTCTTCTTTTTTGTAAAAATAATACACTAGCGAAGTTCCGTGATGTGTTCTAATAAAATCTATAATTCTATCTGGTATATGATTCTTTTTTGCTAACTCTACTCCTTTAATTACATGGTTAATTATAATATGTGCACTATCCTTGGGAGTAAGTTCATTGTGTGGATTTACATTGGTAGATTGATTTTCAGTAAAATACATTGGATTATCCATTTTTCCAATATCATGGTATAATGCCCCTGTTCTAACCAATACTGAATTGGCATTAATTTCGTTGGCTGAAGCTTCTGCCAAATTAGCCACCTGTAAGGAGTGTTGAAAAGTCCCTGGGGCTTTTTCAGCTAATTGTCTTAATAGCTTAGAGTTGGTATCTGATAACTCTTTTAAAGATTCATCTGAAACCAATCCAAACATTTTCTCAAAAATGTAAATTAGCGGTAAAACAAACAATGTTGCTCCTCCATTTAAAGCAAAATATATGAATTTTTCCCAATTTAAATTTTGCGCATTTCCTTCTTGTATAATAGAAAAAGCAAAGTAAGCCACAAAATACACAAACGTAATCTGTAGCACAGAAATAAATAAATTTGCTCTTTTATGTAGCTCTGAGATTGTTAAAATTGTTACAATCCCAGCAATTATTTGAAGAAAAATAAATTCAAAGCTGTTCGGTACAATAAAACCTAAAAGTAACACGGTTAACACATGGGAAAACAACCCCAACCTTGCATCAAAGAAAGCCTTTAAAACTAAGGGTAATATTACAATTGGAGCAACATAAATATATTTTGCATCGTATTTTACAATAAGTGTTATTAGCAATACTATCAATACTATATTAAAGAAAATAAAAGTTACCTTATTATTATTTTCGAAAATTTCAACTCTATATTTTTTTAAAAAAAGCAACAACATTAAAAATGCCAAGGCAACCAATATTGTATATCCAAAAACAATCCAATTGTAATTTGATTTGCTCCAAACCTGCGATTCGAATTCACTTTTAATTGAATTTAATATTGCTAATTTTTTACCTTCAACAATATCACCTTTAAATATAATTCGCTCTTTTTCAGAAACTAATCCTTTTGTATATGAAATTTTGCTTAAATTTTCTTGAAGCATTTTTTTAGTAAAACCTTCATCAAAAACCACATTGGGTTTTAACTCTTTGTAAAGAATACTTAAAATTGCATTTTGCTCCTCGGTATATGGCTGAACTCCAATTTTAGTGTTTAAAAACTCTAAAATTTGAGACGATTTAAAAAGTTTATTAAATTTAATATCTTGAATTTTATTCCCTTTTCTTAGGGTAATAACATCCAAATTCTTATCAATTTGATTATTGGTATCTTCTAAATAACCATATTCATATATTTCATCAACAATTGAACGAACTTTTTGAATAAGATTGTTTTTAGCTGCTTCCGATAATTTTGAATTAGACAAAACCTTATTAACACTTGTAAAAATAGCTTTTTTTGTATTTAAAACAACTTCTTCATTGTACGCATAAAATTGTTTAGAAGTTTTTGCTATTTGTAACTTTTCTTTATCAATTTCTTCTTTAGATTTTTTTATTGCAAAATCAAAAGGAGCGTAATAATTCTCATATTGCCAAGGCTTTCCTTTTTGAAATTCATACTTAAATTGTCCTCCTTTTGGGAATAAATAAACAACTAAAACTATGGTAACTATATATAAGAACAGCTTATATATTAACGAATGATTTACTAATAATTTATTTATGATTTTTTTCACGAAGTTTGCATTTGCCTTTCAAAAATAACAATTATTATGTTATATGCATTTGCAATTTGATTTATTTTTTAACATATCTTCCAATCTGTCTGGTGTATTTTTACGAATCCAGTCTCCGTAGTTCGTATATCCTATTTTTTTATGAATTAGATTTGTCTTATCTAAAATTCCTTCAATTACTGAATTTGGCTGAATATGAAGCTTTGATATTTCACGAATGATAGCATTTAAATCCTTATCAACTTTACTTTTAATTTCATTATTAATATTTGTCAGCCATTTTTCTAGTGCATCTTCTGTTAAATGTTCATCAATAATTAATGTTGTTATTTGTTTCCCATGACGTTTAGATTCTTGGATATTTCCTCGCCCAGTTACAGCGTTACCAACGGCAAAAACATTTTCAAAACCAGCCACTTGATATGCTGAATTTTCCTTCATTTTTAAAGAAGAATATTCATATTCCAAACCTTCAAGCTGCTCAGGAATACTTCCTATTGAAGATATTAATACATCGGTTTTTAATTCGAAAAAGCTATTTTCTTTAGGTTTAATTTTCCCGTTTTCAATAGCAACCTTTTGAAAAATTACACTTGTTAATTTATCCTCTTTTTCTTTAAAATCAACTGGAACACTTAGCGGTATAAAATTAAATAGGTACTTTTCTGTGTATTTATTCAATAATTTTTCAGAAACTAATTTAGCTGCTTCAACACTTTCTTCAGAACTATCTTTAGGCGATTTTAAAGGCATATCTTTCGCCATTCTTCTATAAACCAACGTTGCTTTTTTTATATCTAGCTCATCAAATTTTGTAGCATGTTCATCTAAAAACTTATTAATTCCTTGTTTTTCCAAGGTAAACAAATCTACATCAATCCCTTTCTTTAAGTATAATTGTTTTTTTACAAGTTCAATCATTACAATTTTAACAACATCTAGTGATGCTAGGCCTCCTCCTACAATAACTGTATTATCTTTGATAAAATAATTCTTTCCCATATAATCATGTTCATGCTTATGGTTGAACCAATTGATAAAAGAATTTTGATAAATAAGCTCTTTATCTTTAAATTTTTCAATTCCTGAGATTGGAAATTTTCTATCTTTCCATGCTCCATTGGCTAAAATAATAGCTGAAAATCCCCAATTATTAATTAAATCTAAAAATTTAATATCTCTTCCTATTTTCGTTTGTGGAACAAAGCGAATATTTGGGTGATTTAGTTTTGCATCAATCTCTTTTATTTGTCTATTTCTAAGATTAATATGCCAGTTAGGTAATCCATCTTCTATTTTTCCATAAGGAAGCTTATTCATATCAAAAACAATCACCTTAAATCCCTTTTTCGCTAATAAATATGCGGCTTCTGAGCCTGAAATTGACCCTCCTATAATGGCTATATAATGTTTATTAAAAGCTTCTTTCGGATTCATATTTCTCTGATTTTGAATAACTCATGCAAATTATAAAACAAATACTTTTACAATGTAATATTTGTCACACACAATAAACTCTTATTTATTGCTTAAAAATTAGTTTAAAATTGACTAAATTCGCAGTTGAATAAATTCAAATAAAAAATGAAAGAAGTTGTAATTGTATCTGTTGCAAGAACTCCAATTGGAAGTTTTTTAGGTAGTTTATCTACTATTCCTGCCACAAAACTTGGAGCTATTGCCATAAAAGGAGCTTTAAATAAAATAAATTTAAATCCTGAATTAATTGATGAAGTTTTTATGGGTAATGTTGTTTCTGCTGGTTTAGGGCAGGCACCTGCAAGACAAGCAGCAATTTTTGCAGGAATACCAAATACTGTTCCTTGCACAACTGTGAACAAGGTTTGTGCATCTGGAATGAAAGCTATTATGTTTGCAGCTCAAGCTATAAAATCTGGCGATGCTGAAATAATTGTTGCAGGAGGAATGGAAAGTATGAGTAATATACCGCACTATATTGCGGGTAGAAAAGCAACTAAGCTTGGAAATATAACAGCTACAGATGGGTTACTTGTTGATGGTTTGACAAATGTTTACGATCAAAAGCACATGGGTACTTGTGGTGATTTATGCGCAACTGAATATAACTTTACAAGAGAAGACCAAGATAACTTTGCTATTGAATCTTATAACAGATCCGCAAAAGCGTGGGCAAATGGTAATTTTTCAAATGAAATTGTACCTGTAGAAATTCCACAAAGAAGAGGTGAACCTATAATTTTTTCTGAAGATGAAGAATACAAAAACGTAAAAATGGATAAAATTCCAACATTGCGACCAGTTTTCACTAAAGAAGGAACAGTAACTGCCGCAAATGCTTCAACACTAAATGACGGAGCTGCTGCATTGGTTATTATGAGTGCTGATAAAGCCAAAGAATTAAAATTAAAACCCATTGCCAAAATTATAGGATATGCTGATGCTGCTCATGAACCTGAATGGTTTACAACAGCTCCAGCAAAGGCTTTGCCAAAAGCCTTGAGTAAAGCTGGCATCTCACAAAAAGATGTAGATTATTTTGAATTTAATGAAGCTTTTTCAGTAGTTGGATTGGCAAATATGAAAATTTTAGGATTAAACAACAACAATGTAAACGTTAATGGAGGTGCTGTTTCATTAGGTCATCCCCTAGGCATGTCTGGAGCAAGAATTGTGATAGCATTAACTTCTATATTGGAACAAAATAATGCAAAAATAGGTGCTGCAGCAATTTGTAATGGTGGTGGTGGCGCAAGTGCTTTAATTATTGAAAGATTGTAACTTATTTATATGCATCACGGTATTTGTAACTTAAGCATTGTTCCTCTTAGGATAGAACCTAATAATAGTAGTAAGATGATTTCTCAGCTACTATTTGGTGAACATTTCAAAATTTTAGAAATACGTAAAGAGTGGAGTAAAATAAGAATTGCATACGACAATTATGAAGGTTGGGTAGACAATAAACAATATGAAAAAATAATTAAAGAAACATTTGATAAATTAGAAAACTCAGCACCAATTTTAGCCGCTGAGTTAATAGATTTTGCAATTGATAAAAAACAAAATTTTATAACAGTCCCAATAGGGGCAAGTTTACCTTTTTATAACAATCAAAACCTTATTGTAAACACAACTAATTTTCAATATGAAGGCGCCATAATTTCTCAAAAATTATCTAAAGAATTAATTATTGAAACCGCCTTTAAATATTTAAATGCTCCTTATTTATGGGGAGGAAAAACACCTTTTGGCATTGATTGCTCTGGTTTTACTCAAATGGTATATAAGCTTTGTGGATATAAATTATTGCGTGATGCTTCACAACAGGCTAGCCAAGGAGAGGTTTTAAGTTTTATTGAAGAAAGTGAACCTGGGGATTTAGCCTTTTTCGATAACCAGGAAGGAATTATTACTCATGTAGGTATTATTATGCCTGATAATTATATTATTCATGCACATGGAAAAGTAAGAGTTGACAGATTGGATCACAGTGGTATTTTTAATATTAATTCACATAAGCACACCCATAAATTGAGAGTTATTAAAAAAATTATATGAAAAAAGCTCACTTGCGTGAGCTTTTTTATATCTAAAAGAATTGCTTAAATTATCCTTTTAATTCTTCGTAAACTGTTCTAAGTTCTTCTAGTTTATCCATCATTTCAAGATTTTCATATAACCCCATCAATGTTTGAACAGTACTAATATTTGTACTATTTAATTCATAAGCTTTTTCATAATAAGGCAATGCTTGTTTATATATTTCAAGTTGTTCAGCCTGCAACCTATCATACTTATCAAAATCTGATAAACTTTTATTCATTTCTTCAATAATTGGATTTACCTTATCAATAATAGCTGCTCCAATATTGTTATAAGCATCTGCATAATCAGGTTTTAATTCAATTGCTTTCTCAAAATATTTAATAGCTTCGTCAATCTTTTTTTGTTCCATATTCATAACACCCACATTGTAATATAATGTTGGATCTGTTGGATTCAAAGTAATTGCTTTTTCTAAATGTTTTTTAAATTCATCGTTATTACCTAATTTATAGTAAACATTAGCCTCATCAATTAACAAAGAATAACTTTGTGGAAATTCTTTTCGCCCTTCTGCAAGGATTTCTAAAGCTTTAGTGTTATTGTCTAAAGCTGCATAATTTTGAGCCAAATTTTTGAATATAAATTCACGTCTAGATGGCTTTGCTTCAGTTCTAGGGTTTTCAACAAGTCCAAGCTTCACTTGTAAATCCATCGCTTTTTTATCGTTAAAAATAACATCTTTACCATCTTCCTTGTTTGTAGCTTTATAAATTGTTGTAATCCCTGTATAATTTAAATCTAATAATTTTTCATAAGATTTAATTGAATTATCATAGTCTTTTCCTAAATAATAAACCAAGGCTGCATTGTCTAAAAAGGTTGTATCTCTTGGGCTTAATGCATAAACTTGGTAAAACTCATTGGCTGCACTCACAAAATCTTTTGGTTCTTTAGTTTGTATAGCTTTTTTGTAACTAGCTGATGCTTTTGAAGCAATATTGCTTATAAGTTTATTTAACAATTCCCCTACTTCACTAGAATATTTAGATTTTGTTTTATTTTCAAAATTAATTAGCTGATTGAATGCTTTTCCAACTTTTTCAATATCAGCTTTATCTGAACCATTTTGGTACAATGCTTTACCTTTTAAATAGTAAAATTTAGCCTTTGTTTTTTGATCTGCATCTTCTATTAAACCTTCAGCTTTTTTTATAGCCGTCATTGCCGCAGTATAATCACCTGATTTAATTGCTTTATCTGCAGCTTTAAGTTCACTTTTTTGTCCGAACACTGCCATGCTAATGAATAAAGCTGACAGAACTAATAATTGTTTTCTCATTTTAATTGATTTACTCTTGATTTTGATTTGTATTCTCTTCGTTGTTATTCTCTTCGTTTTTATTTTCAATTTCCGTGCCATTTTCTACTTCCTCTATTTCTTCTTCATCTTCATGTAGAACTTTTGCAACTGCAGCGATGGAATCATTATCTTTAATATTTATTAATTTCACACCTTGCGTTGCACGCCCCATAACTCGTAAATCTGCTACAGCCATTCTAATTGTAATTCCTGATTTATTAATAATCATTAAATCATCTTCATCAGTTACATTCTTAATAGCAACTAAATTACCTGTTTTCTCAGTAACATTAATAGTTTTAACACCTTTACCACCACGGTTTGTAATTCTATAATCTTCTAAACTAGATCTTTTTCCATAGCCTTTTTCAGAAACTACCAAAATATCACTTTCTTGATCGTTAACGGCAATCATACCTATAACTTCATCATTTTTATCAGCTGTAGTAATACCTCTAACTCCTGACGCATTTCTTCCCATTGGACGCGTTTTGCTTTCTTCAAATCGAATGGCTTTTCCTGATTTTAAACCTATCATAATTTGACTATCACCAGTAGTTAATTTAGCTTCTAAAAGTTCATCTCCTTCTTTGATAGTAATTGCGTTAATACCATTTGTTCTAGGACGTGAATATTGCTCTAATAAGGTTTTTTTAACCTGACCTCTTTTGGTTGCCATTATAATATAATGACTGTTAACATATTCTTCATTTTTTAAGTCTTCTGTCACCAAAAATGCTTTAACTACATCATCCTGTTCAATATTAATTAAATTTTGAATAGCTCTTCCTTTTGTGTTTTTTCCTCCCTCTGGTATTTCATAAACTCGCATCCAAAATACTTTACCTTTTTGAGTAAAGAAAAGCATATATTGGTGATTGGTGCCTATAAATAAATGTTCTAAGAAATCTTCATTTCTTGTTGCTACACCTTTTTGGCCTCTTCCTCCTCTATTTTGAACCTTATATTCGTCTAAATTTGTACGTTTTACATAACCCGCATGTGAAATTGTTATAACTACTTTAGAATTAGGAATCATATCTTCAATAGATAAATCTCCACCTGCATATTCAATCACAGATCTTCTATCATCTCCATATTTATCTCTTACAGCTATTAACTCATCTTTAATAATTTGGAAACGTCTAACTTCATTACTCAATATATCTTTTAAATCTATAATGAGCTTCATTATATTTTCATATTCAGCATGCAATTTATCTTGTTCTAAGCCAGTTAGTTGGCGTAAACGCATTTCAACAATTGCTTTTGCTTGAATTTCAGACAGCTCAAAACGTGCTATTAATTTTTCTTTTGCTTCTTCTGCATTTGAACAAGCTCTAATTATTTTTATTACCTCATCAATATTATCACTAGCAATAATTAAGCCCTCTAAAATATGCGCTCTGGCTTCAGCTTTTTTAAGTTCAAACTCTGTTCTTCTAACTACTACTTCATGTCTGTGTTCAACAAAATAATGGATTAATTGTTTTAAATTTAATTGCTCTGGTCGTCCGTTAACCAATGCAATGTTATTAACACTAAACGAAGTTTGTAAACCGGTGTATTTATATAATTTATTTAAAACTATATTTGGTATTGCGTCACGTTTTAAAATATAAACAATTCGCATTCCATTCCTATCTGATTCATCCCGAATATTCGCAATACCTTCAAGTTTTTTATCATTTACTAAGTCAGCAGTTTTTTTAATCATATCTGCTTTATTAACTTGATATGGAATTTCAGTAACAATAATACATTCTCGTCCTTGAACTTCTTCTATGGTAGCTTTTGCTCGTATAACAATTCTACCTCTTCCTGTTTCAAATGCATCTTTAACACCATCATATCCATAAATTATACCTCCGGTAGGGAAATCAGGAGCTTTAATATGCTGCATTAACTCAGAAATTTCTATATCTCTATTTTCAATATAAGCCAGTGTACCATTTATAACTTCTGTTAAATTATGAGGCGCCATATTGGTAGCCATCCCTACTGCAATTCCTGATGCTCCATTAACTAATAGGTTAGGAATTCGAGTTGGTAAAACTGTAGGTTCTTTTAGAGTATCATCAAAGTTTAATTTATGGTCTACCGTATCTTTTTCAATATCAGAAAGCATATCTTCTGATATTTTTTGCATACGAACCTCTGTATAACGCATTGCTGCGGGACTGTCTCCATCAACCGAACCGAAATTTCCTTGTCCATCAACCATCATATAACGTACACTCCACTCTTGAGCCATACGTACCATTGAATCGTAAACTGATGTATCACCGTGTGGGTGATATTTTCCTAATACCTCTCCAACAATTCTTGCTGATTTCTTATATGATCCTGTAGCTTTAATTCCTAATTCATGCATCCCAAACAAAACCCTTCTATGTACTGGTTTTAAACCATCTCGTACATCGGGTAGTGCTCTTGAAACAATTACTGACATTGAATAATCAATGTAAGCAGATTTCATTTCATCTTCAATGTTAATTGGTATTAATTTTTCACCGTCTGCCATAAATTTTTGATTTTATTTTAGTGTTTAAATTTTAACAAAGCAATATACAATTTTTAACATTTTTACAACTTATTTCTCGTCTTGTTTTTGTAATATTTATCAACAATAAAGGGTTGAAAAAATATGCTTTAAAAGGTTGATTTTCAGCAATTTTTAAACATAAAAAACAACTATTTAAATAAATTAAATAAAAGTGATACCCTTTTTGTTTAAAAAAAAGAAAAAAATCAGTTAATTTTACCGTATAAATAGAAAACTATGGACGATAATTTTTCACCAAAAGTTAAAGATGTAATAACCTACAGCAAAGAAGAAGCTATAAGATTAGGCCATGATTTTATTGGTACTGAACATTTGATGTTGGGTATATTAAGAAAGGGT
Organism: Lutibacter sp.; assembly: GCA_021647265.1. Taxonomy (GTDB): domain Bacteria; phylum Bacteroidota; class Bacteroidia; order Flavobacteriales; family Flavobacteriaceae; genus Lutibacter. The sequence continues at coordinate 38,905 of JAKIVA010000013.1, read as the reverse complement.
GATGGTAAGGCAATTGAAATTTTAAACTCATTAGAGGTTAATCTAGATCACTTGCGTAAAAAAATTGAAATACTCAGCCCCGCCAACTCTTCAATAGATTTAGCTAATGACAAGAAAAGTATACACTTAACGCGTCAAGCTGAAAAAGCCCTAAAAACTACTTTTTTAGAGGCCAAACTATATCAAAGTGACTCTGTGAATACTGCACATTTATTACTTTGCATCTTACGTAATGAAAATGATCCAACTACAAAGTTATTACATAATTTTGGGGTTAGTTATAATGATACTAAAACCATTTTTAAACAATTGTTTTCTGATCAAGAATTAGATTTACCTAAAGGTGAAAATACTTCTGATGATGATTATGACTCACCAAAACAAAATCCGTTTGAACAATCTAAGAGCAACAAACCTTCTGATAAAAAATCTAAAACACCTGTTTTAGATAACTTTGGTCGTGATTTAACACGCTTAGCCGAAGAAGGAAAATTGGATCCAGTTGTAGGTAGAAAAAAAGAAATTGAACGTGTTTCTCAAATTTTGAGTCGTAGAAAAAAGAACAACCCAATGTTAATTGGCGAACCCGGAGTTGGTAAATCAGCCATTGCTGAAGGTTTGGCATTGCGTATAATTGAACGGAAAGTATCACGAATTTTATTTAATAAACGTATTGTTTCGCTAGATTTAGCAAGTTTGGTTGCTGGCACCAAATACCGTGGTCAATTTGAGGAACGTATGAAAGCGCTAATGAACGAATTAGAAAAAAATGAAGATATTATTTTGTTTATTGATGAAATTCATACCATTGTTGGCGCAGGTGGTGCAACAGGCTCTTTAGATGCCTCAAACATGTTAAAACCAGCTTTAGCACGTGGAGAAATTCAATGTATTGGTGCAACCACTTTAGATGAGTTTAGAACTAATATTGAGAAAGATGGCGCTTTAGAACGTAGATTTCAAAAAATAATTGTAGAACCTACTTCGGTTGATGAAACTATTCAAATTTTACAAAATATTAAAAATAAATATGAAGATCATCACAATGTTGATTATACAGACGAAGCTATTGTAGCTTGCGTAAAATTAACCAATAGATATATGACTGATCGGTTTTTACCAGATAAAGCAATTGATGCTATGGATGAGGCTGGATCTCGTATTCATATTACTAATATTGTGGTTCCAAAAGAAGTATTAAACCTAGAAGCACAGTTAGAAAAAGTTAAAGAAGATAAATCTGCTGCCGTAAACGGGCAAAAATATGAAGAAGCTGCTCGCCTACGTGATGATGAAAAACGCATTGAAAATTTATTGCTTACTGAACAAATAAAATGGGAAGAAGCTTCAAAATTAAATCGAGAAATTGTTACGAAAGACAATGTAGCTGAAGTAGTTTCAATGATGACTGGAATTCCCGTAAACAGAGTTGCTGAAGCAGAAAGTAAAAGATTACATGATTTACCAAAACTTATTAAAGGCAAAGTTATTGGCCAAGACGAAGCTGTCTCTAAGGTTGTAAAAGCAATTCAGAGAAACAGAGTTGGACTTAAAGATCCAAATAAGCCAATTGGGTCATTTATATTTTTAGGTCAAACTGGAGTTGGTAAAACACAACTTGCAAAGGTACTTGCTACTGAATTATTTGATAGCGAAGACGCATTAGTAAGAATTGATATGAGCGAATACATGGAAAAATTTGCTATATCTCGTTTAATTGGAGCTCCTCCTGGTTATGTTGGCTATGAAGAGGGTGGACAGTTAACTGAAAAGATAAGACGTAAACCTTATGCCGTAGTTTTATTAGATGAAATTGAGAAAGCACATCCAGATGTGTTTAACATGTTACTCCAAATATTAGATGACGGCTATATTACTGATAGCCTTGGAAGAAGAATTGATTTTAGAAATACTATTATAATTATGACCTCTAATATTGGCTCCAGACAATTAAAAGATTTTGGTGCTGGCGTTGGATTTGGAACAGCTGCAAAAGCTTCACAAGCCAATGCTCATGCAAAAAGTGTTATTGAAAACGCTCTAAAAAAATCATTTGCTCCAGAATTTTTAAATAGAATTGATGATGTAGTTGTTTTTAATGCTTTAGAGCGTGAAGATATCCACTCAATTATTGATATTGAATTAAGTAAACTAACTAAACGTATTGAAGATATAGGATACAATCTTCAATTAACAGAAGAAGCCAAAGATTACATTGCTGATAAAGGTTTTGACAAGCAATATGGTGCAAGACCTTTAAAACGTGCAATCCAAAAATATATTGAAGACACTTTGGCTGAAGAAATTGTAAATTCAAAATTAAACGAAGGAGATTCTATTTTTATGGATTTAGATAAAGAGAAGAATAAACTGACTATTAAGATTAGCAAAGGCAAAAAAAAAGTTGAGTAATTCTCAACTTTTTTTTATGAAAAAATAACAACTAAATTAAACACTAACTATATGAAAATCAAATCAATTTTAACAATTACACTAGCAATTATTATCTCTAATTTTAGTTTCGCTCAAGAAAAAACAGCAACAACTCAACAAATTTTTACAAAATCATTAGAGCAAGCCAAGCAGGAAAACAAAAATGTATTTATTATCTTTCGTGCATCTTGGTGTAGTAACTGTAAAAAAATGGATGCTTCAATGAATGCTGCCTCAACAAAAAAACTATTTAACGAAAATTACGTCATCAAACATCTGGTTGTTCTTGAATCTAAAAATAAAAAACATTTAGAAAATGCTGGTTCTGAAGATTTTTTAAAAAAATATGGAGGCGATAGACAAGGAGTCCCTTTTTGGTTAATTTTTGATAGTAATGGAAATTTACTAGCTGATTCTAAAATGGTTAAAAATGAATTTGTTTTGAAAGAAAAAGGAGGGAATATTGGCTGTCCTGCCTCCGATGATGAAGTTGCAGCATTTATTTATAAACTGAAAGAAACTTCTAATTTAAACGATAAAGAACTAGCCACCATTGCTAAACAATTTAAATTAAACAATTCTACTAGAAAATAAACCTTTTACAAAACCTAATCCGTAGCCTGTAAATTGAATAAGTGTTGTTAAAACACTTATTACAGCTACGGATAATTTTTTATTTTTTAAAAATGAATCTATAAAAATTAGACAAAAATAAATTATAAAAAACCATAGGAATATTTTAATTCCTAGAAAAAAAATAATTGCTGAAAAATAAAAAAGTACCATAAATACGGTAGGAAACCAATAAGTAATTTTTGCTGTTTTTGGATATTTTTTATTCAAAAATGGTCTTGCCTTTCCAAATGCAAAGGTTTGTTTAAAAAACTGTTGAAACGTAGTTCTTCTTTTGTGATATACAAAAGCCTTTTCAATAAATTGTGTTTTAAAATTATTTTCCCATAGCCTAAAGGTTAAATCAATATCTTCTCCTATTCTCATATCGCTAAAACCTTTCGTTTTTTCAAACGCTTTTTTTGAAATTCCAAAATTAAAACTGCGAGGCTGAAATTTATCCACTGCTTTTTTACTTCCTCTAATTCCTCCTGTGGTTAAAAAAGAAGTCATACTGTAATTAATTGCCTTTTGAATAACTGTAAAAGACTTATGAGCTGCATCAGCACCACCATAAGCATCTGTATAATTTTTATCCAAAGCACTTGCTACTTCTTTTAAATAATGAGGTGGAATAATACAGTCTGAATCAAAAATTATAAAATAATTTCCTAATGCACGCTCCATTCCATAATTACGACTGGCTCCTGCTCCACTGTTTTCTTTAAAGAAATAATTAACATTTAATATGTTTTTATATTTGAGAACAATTTCATCTGATTTCTCTATTGACCCATCTTCAATAATAATAACTTCAAAAGAACTTGAATATGTTTGCTCAGTTAAACTTTGTAACAACTCATCAATTTCTTGCGGTCTGTTAAATACAGGGATAATTATAGAAAATTGTAACTCCAAATACAGCTTATTTTACAATTTCAAAGTTAAGGTATTTTAAGGAATTAAAACTTGGGCGTCTTTAATTAATTTATACTTCTACATTCAAAAAAAAGAGGCTGCCTGAAAAGCAATTATACTTGTCATTTTGAACAAAGTGAAAAATCTCAACATCTAGATATACAAGTGTTTAATTTTAAGAAGATTCTTCATTTACATTCAGAATGACACTTTTCAGACAGCTTCTTTGCTCTTATGAATAAAATCATTTTAAAACTTATTCTTCCACACCTTTATAACCTTCAATCTTATACAATTCTAAATTTTCAACATTAAAATTCGTTATATAATTGTATTTTTCGCTGTTTTCAGATTGTATTAAATTTAAGTACAATTCAGCAGATTTATTGAATTTTTTATCTCGTTGACTATTTAAAACTAACAAATATCCCATAATAATATTACCTGCCATCTCAACCAAACGCCTTGAATGAAAATCTAGTAATTCTGTATTATTTATTTCAATAATTTTTTTGGAAACCTCTTCATAAGCATCAGTCATTTTTTGAAGTTTTTTCTTTAACAAACCATTATCTTCAGAAACTTCACTTTCATACTTTTTAATTTGTTCCAAAAACACATGAGTTGTAACACCTTTTATTGCTGCAACCGCCTGCAATTGAGAAGTTCCTTCATAAATGGATGTAATTCTTGCATCGCGATAAATACGCTCAATTGGAAAGTCTTTCATAAAACCCGTACCTCCGTGAATTTGTAAAGAATCGTAGGCAATTCTGTTGCATGTTTCACTTGCCATTAGTTTTATAAGTGGTGTAAATACACTAGCTAATTTTGAATAGGCTTTCATTTCCATTCTCTCTTCCTTTTCCAATTTTCTCTCTTTCATAACATCTTCATACACTTTAAAAATATCTACAAAGCTTGTTGTTTCATATAATAAAGATCGTAAAGCATCAATTTTAACCTTCATATTGGTTATCATTTCATAAACAGCTGGGAATTCAACAATTACCTTTCCAAATTGAGCTCTTTCCTCAGCATATTTTAAGGCTTCTCTATAGGCAGCATCTGCAATTCCAACAGATTGTGCTCCAACACCTAATCGAGCAGAGTTCATTAATGCCATTACATATTTAATCAACCCAAACCGTTCTTTGCCTACCAATTCAGCAGGTGCATCTTTAAAAACCAACTCACATGTTGGAGATCCTTTAATTCCAAGTTTTTTTTCAAGATGCCTTACTTCAACTGCATGGTTGTTACGATTGTAAATAAACATAGACAAACCCCTTGCATCTGTTGTATTTTCTTCTGACCTAGCCAATACCAATGAAATATCGGCATCCCCGTTAGTAATAAATCTTTTAACACCGTTAAGAATCCATGTGTTTTTTTCTTCATTAAAGGTCGCTCTAAGTTTTACTGATTGTAAATCTGATCCAGCATCGGGTTCCGTTAATACCATGGCTGCCGTTACTCCATCTCTATTAAACCTAGGTAAATACTTTTCTTTTTGCTCTTCAGAACCAAATTCATAAATTGTTTCAGCACAATCTTGTAATCCCCAAATATTTGCAAATCCAGCATCAGCTCTAGCAACCATTTCTGCTGCCATAACATAAGGAAGCAGGGGGAAATTTAAACCTCCATATTTCCTAGGCAATGCCATACCAATTAAACCCGCTTTATACAAGGCTTGGTAATTTTCAGTGGTACCTTTAGCATAAATTACTTCTCCATTTTCTATGTGTGGCCCTTCAATATCAACAGATTCAGCATTTTTTGCAATTGTACTAGCACAAATTTCACCTACAATATCTAATATCTTATTATAGGAATCAATAGCGTCAATGTGATTTAGTGGTGCAAAATCGTATTTTTCTGATTCACTAAAATTCTTTTCTTTTAACTTTACAATTTTTTGAACCAAAGGATGTTCTAAATGGAATTTAAAATCTGGAGTATCTTTAAAAAAATTATTCATTTTTTTCTGTTTTATATTTGTTAGATAACATTCAAAAATTACATTTTCATCAACCTGTCCCGATAGTTGTCGGGATTAGTTCAGGTTCCCATACTGTTTAGATTTCAGTATGATGAGATGCTGAAACAAGTTCAACATGACGGCTTCGTGCTTTTTTTGAAAAGCTTATCATTTTATTTTTAAACTATTTTGCGTTTGCTTTGTAATATTTAATCATTTTAGGAATTACTTCAGCTAAGTCTCCGTTAATTACATAATCTGCTAATTTATTTATAGGAGCTTCAGCATCATTATTAATTGAAATAATTAATGATGAATCTTGCATTCCTGCTGTGTGTTGGATAGCACCTGAAATTCCAGCGGCAATATATAATTTTGGACGTACGGTGGTACCTGTTTGTCCAATTTGACGATTGTGATCAATAAAACCTGCATCAACCGCTGCTCTTGACCCTCCAACTTCGCCTCCTAATAAATTGGCTAAATCCTGTAAATGCTGAAAATTTTCTTTTGAACCAACTCCATATCCTCCAGCAACAATTATAGGTGCATCTTTTAGATTTACATCAGATTCTTCAATGTGACGTTCAATGATTTTCACTACGAAATCTTCCTCTTTCACCATTTTATCAACATCAATATTTACAACTTCTGTAATATAGTTTTTATCAAAAATTTCTTTTTTCATCACTCCCTCTCTTACCGTTGCCATTTGAGGGTGCATATCCCAATTGATAATATTTGCCATAATACTCCCTCCAAATGCTGGGCGAATTGCATACAGTAAATCTTTATATTCTTTCTTCTCTTTTTTTACAAAATGGTCTCCAATATCTAAAACAGTACAATCAGCTGTTAATCCACAATTAACGGCTGATGCAATTCTTGGTGCCAAATCTCTTCCTACTGAGGTAGCCCCAAACAACACAATTTGAGGGTCTTCTTTTTTTAATACTTCTGTTGCTAATGCTGCATGGGGTAATGTTCTGTAGGGTTCTAATCTTGTATCGTCACCTACAAATAACTTATCCACACCATAAGGAGCGATTTGACTTTCAATATTTTTCAACTCTTTTCCAAAAATCATTGCCTCTAAAGGGCAATTTAATTTTTGAGCTAAACGCTTTCCTGCTGATAATAATTCTTGACTTATACCTGCTACTTTTTGATTTTCAACTTCACAATAGACTAATACACTTTTCATCTCTTTAAATTTTAAAGTTTTAACACTACCCTATGGTGTGATGTTCAATTAATTCTTTAATCATCATCTCAATATCAGTATCTGAATCACTTAATATTTTAGTTTCATTTGATGTTAATACAATATTCTCAATACTTTTAACTTTCGTAGGAGAACCGGATAATCCAATTTTAGTTATATCAGCTTCAATATCTTCAACACTCCATTCAGGAATTGTTAAATAAGGTCTTTTTTTATGCAGTGACAGCATTAATTCATCGGCAGATCTTAATTCTGTTTTGGTTCTGGCATATTTATATTTCATTACATTTTTAGCCTGTCTAGACCTACAATCTGGAGAGGAACCGTGCACTGTCATTAAACAGGGAAATGGAGAGGATACAATTTCAATACCTTTTTCCAACCTTCTTTTGGCAATAATTTCAGTATCATTAATTTTTACAATCTCCTCAACATAAGTTACTTGTGGAATTCTAAGTTTATCTGCACATTGTGGCCCTACCTGTGCTGTATCTCCATCAATGGCTTGTCTACCTCCAAGTATTAAATCGAAAGGAGCTAATTTTTGCAACCCTTTTACAAGTGTATAACTTGTTGCTAAAGTATCTGCACCTCCAAATCTTCTGTCAGAAATCATAATACCATCATCAACACCTCTGTAATAACCTTCTCTAATAATATCTGCAGCTCTTTGCGGACCCATTGTTAGAATTGTCACTTTTGTATCAGGTATACTGTCTTTTATGCTTAAAGCCAATTCCAAAGCATGTAAATCATCTGGGTTAAATATGGTTGAAAGTTTACCTCTGTTAACAGTACCATCGGGCTTCATTGCATCTGGACCAACATGTCTAGTGTCTGGAACCTGCTTCGCCAGTACTACAATTTTAAGTGGTTTCATAGTAGAATATTAAATTATTTTTTGAGCTTCCCAAAAATAGAGTAATTAATTCAGGTATAAAATGACAATACTCATACTTCTAACATTATTCATTATTACCTTTCATAAAAGAGCATAAAAAAAGCGATGATTTTCAAATCATCGCTTTTAAATTCTAAAAATTTTATTATTATTTTTTATCCTTCTTTTTTGGTTCTTCAATAGTTTCTTCTTTGTAATTTTCCATAAAACTATCCATAATGGCAGTACTTACACCCATATTTGAAAACCCTCCATCATGAAATAAGTTTTGCAGTGTTACTTTTTTGGTAAGATCAGAAAATAAACTAATTGTATAATCTGCACATTCTAATGCCGTAGCATTTCCCAGTGGTGACATTTTTTCAGCATAAGCTATAAACCCATCAAATCCTTTTACTCCATTACCAGCTGTAGTTGGTGTAGGTGATTGAGAAATTGTATTAACTCTCACCTTTTTATCACGTCCAAAGAAGTAACCAAAACTACGTGCTACAGATTCTAAATACGCTTTGTTATCAGCCATATCATTATAGTCTGGAAATACACGTTGTGCAGCCATATAAGTTAATGCTACAATACTTCCCCATTCATTCATTGCATCTTTTTTATACAATACACTCATTAATCTATGAAAAGAAAGAGCTGAAACATCCCAACCTGTTTTAGTAAAATTATAATCTTGATGTGTGTAGTGATTTCCTCTACGCACATTAACAGACATACCTATTGAATGTAAAACAAAATCTATTTTTCCTCCTAATGCTTCTACCGATTTATCAACCAATTCTTCTAAATCCATCATTGATGTAGCATCGGCAGGTATTACAATTGAACCTGTTTTTTCTGCTAATTCTGAAATGGTTCCAAGTCGTAGCGCTACTGGCGCATTTGTCAACACAAATTTAGCTCCTTCTTCATGTGCTCTTTCCGCAACTTTCCAAGCAATTGACTTTGAATCTAAAGCCCCAAAAATAATTCCTTTTTTCCCTTTAAGTAAGTTATACATAATTGTATTTTGTTATTGATTTATTTTAATTGGCTGCAAATATAGTAAATTCTTAATTTAACAGCTGTTTGGCATGTTCAATTGCCGTATTGGTAATATTTTTACCTCCTAACATTTCAGCTATTTCAGTAACACGCTCGTCTTCAGTTAATTCACTGAGTTTCGTTGTAATGTTATCTGCAATATCTTTTTTGTACACTTTATAATGCTGCTGTCCTTTTGCTGCAATTTGAGGTAGGTGTGTTATTGCTATCACCTGCATATTACTACTCATTTGTAGCATAATTTCAGCCATTTTTTGAGAAATATCTCCAGAAACACCTGCATCTATTTCATCAAAAATAATGGTTGGTAGTTTTGAATATTCTGAAAGAATAGATTTCACTGCAAGCATTATTCGCGATAATTCTCCTCCAGAAGCTATCTTTTTTAGTTCCCCATAACTAGTTCCTTTGTTTGCCGAAATTAAAAATTGCAACTCATCTTTACCATTTTCAAAATAATGATTGGTATGCGATAAATTAAATTGAACTCGTGTATTTTCCATTCCTAAATTTGCAAGGATATTTTCCAATTTTGATATAAGAATGGGTATTGATTTTACTCTTTGTTTATATATTGACTGTGCTAATGTGTTAATTTTAGTAGCAATATTATTTACCTCCTCTTCTTTGTTGGAAATTATAGAAGTAGAATTCTCTACATCATTTATTTTCAAAGAAAGTTCTTCTTGAATTGCTAATAGCTCAGAAATTGTTGTTACCGCATGTTTTTTCTGTAAATCATAAATTAACTGTAATCTTTCATTTAATTTTATTAGTTCAGATGCATCAAAATTCAAAGTCTCTGTTGCTTTCTCTACTTCATTTGCAATATCATCAAATTCAATTTTAATGCTTAAGATTCTATTGTAAAGCTCTTTATATTCATCTGAATATAGAGAAATCTTATTTAAATTAGCGGTTATAGCGTTTAACAAAATTTTCAAACCAATTTCATCATTAAAAGCGACAGATTGCGCCTCTAACAAATTTAATTTAACATCTTCTATGTTATTTAGTTTATCCAATGTTTTTTCAATTGTACTTTGCTCATTTTCAATTAAATTAGCCTTTTTTAACTCCTCAAATAAATACAAATTATATTCGTACTGTTCTTTTGCTAACTCTTGATTTTTTTTAAGTTCACCTAACTCTTTTACAAGTCCGTTATACAATCTCAATCCTCTTTTATAAGATTCAATTTTAGCTGAGTTGTTTGCAAGTGCATCAATAATTTTAAATTGAAAACTGACATTAGACAATTGTTGTGTTTGATGTTGAGAATGTACATCAATTAACTTTTCACTTAAAGTTTGCAGAACTTGTAACGTAACTGGCGTATCATTTATAAATGCTCTTGATTTACCATTGGGTAAAATTTCTCTCCTAACAATCGTTTCTTTTTCAAAATCTAATTCATTTTCATCAAAAAAAGAATTTAATTGATAATTCAAAATAGAAAATTCAGCTTCAATTATACATTTTTTTTCAGTATTTTTTAATGTAGACAAATCTGCTCTTTTGCCAAGAGCTAGTCCAAGAGCACCCAATAAAATAGATTTCCCTGCTCCTGTTTCCCCTGTTATAATTGATAATCTATCTTTAAAATTAACAGATAAATTATCAATTAAGGCATAATTTTTTATAGAAAGATTTGTAAGCATTCTTGTATTTTATTTTAAGAAATTACTTTATTTCATTCCACTTAGTGGCATTCAATGGTGAAATTTTAAGTAAGTCTTCTTTCAATTTAAAAGTATCAAACCTTGGGCCATCTGAAAATATACTGGCAATTTCAGTTGCTTTAGAATCCATAAAAACACGTAATAAAAATGCATTTGGACGACTATCAAAAATTGTTTTCAAATTTTCTATAGAATCAGCAATTGTTTGTTTGGCCCTTTTTTTATTACTACCCATAACATCTAAACCTTTTAAATGATATTGATACATAGAATCGCGAAATAAACTATATGTTGGCGACAAAATATTATCTATAAGCGTAAATCGTGTTCCTGTTCCATCATTCTGATTCCAACCAGCATATCCGCTTTGTTGTGCCTGAACGAGTATATCCTGAGCTTTTGTAAAGTATGGATTTCCTCCATTTAAAGAAAATGTATCTGCATCAAAGCCTAAAATTGTGTAAACATAAAAACTTATAATTGATACTAGATTAGATTCATAAATATTCTCGTTAAACACCAATGGTTCGAATTCTGCATATTGAAAAGAAAAATTATTGTCTTTAAAATTAAAAACAGGTGTTAAATATGTAGAATTATAAACAGGACGAGACGATTGTATTTGAATATTCCCTTTGAAGTTATCGCCTGTTTGTTCTAAAATTGTTAAGGTTAAATTACAATCTATGCGTTCTTGCGGCTTATAATTAAAATTTGTCCAACGCTTTTGATTAACTAATTCACCTAATGATCTTTGCAATGTAGTGTATATTTGCCTGTTTGAACCCGGAATTTTATCAGAATTAACTGTTATAGAACAATTTAATTCTTGAGCTTTTAGTTGTGCTACAGTTAAAAGAATAAGTATTATTTGAAATATCTTACGCATAAATTCTATTCATAATTTCATTAAATATATCTTCAGCCACCATTGCTTTAGATTTTAGACTAAATTCTGAATTTTTTTCGAATTTATCAATAATAGTTATTTTATTTGTTTCATTTTTAAATCCAGCTCCTTTATCTTGTAAAGAATTTAATACTATTAAATCTAAATTCTTTTTCTTTAATTTAGCAACAGCATTTTCAATCTCATTATTAGTTTCCAATGCAAAACCAACTAAAAATTGCTTCTTTTTAATTTCACCTAATGAAGCTAAAATATCCTTTGTTTTTACCAATTCAATTGTCATTGAACTGGTAGATTTTTTAATTTTAGTCAATGAAACATTCTTGGGTTTGTAATCTGCTACAGCGGCAGAAAGAATTGCAATATCAACATCTTTATAATATTTGTGAACTTCATCGTACATTTCTTGTGCACTTACAACATCAATCCTTTGAATTGATGAATGTAATACATTTTCATTAGATGGCCCTGAAATTAAATAAACCTGTGCTCCTAAATTTGCAGCGGTTTTAGCTAATTCAAATCCCATTTTACCTGAAGAATGATTTCCTATAAAACGAACAGGATCAATAGCCTCATAAGTTGGACCTGCAGTAATTAAAACTTTTTTAGAATACAGTGGCAATCCTTTAATAATATCATTTTCAATAAAAGAAACTATTTTTTCAGGCTCCTCCATACGACCTTCCCCAATTAAGCCACTAGCTAATTCTCCACTTGAAGGTGGTATAAAAACATTACCAAAACTTTGCAGTTTTTCAATGCTTTTTTTGGTAGTAGTGTGCTGATACATATCCAAATCCATTGCCGGAGCGAAATACACTTTACATTTAGCAGATAAATAGACCGCTAGCAGTAAATTATCACAAATACCACTTGACATTTTAGAGAGTGTATTTGCCGTAGCTGGTGCAACAAGCATATAATCAGCCCAAAGACCTAAATCTACATGGCTGTTCCATTCTTCGGTCTCTTCTTCTCCTTTTTCAAAAAAGGTAGAGTACACTGGGTTTTTTGAAAGTGTTGAAAGTGTTAACGGTGTAACAAAATCTTTAGAAGCAGGTGTCATTACAACTTTAACGTTAGCTCCTTCCTTGATAAAAAGTCGTACTAAATTGGCCGTTTTATAAGCAGCAATACCGGCGGTAACGCCTAAAAGTATATTTTTACCGCTTAAAATTGACATCTATTCTTGAGTTTCCTCTGGATTTCTATAATAAATTTTATCTTCTAACCATTCTTCAATTGCAATTGCAGTTGCTTTTGGTAATTTTTCATAAAATTTTGAAACTTCAATTTGTTCTTTGTTTTCAAAAACTTCATCTAAGCTATCAGTATAAGTAGCAAACTCTTCTAATTTTTCAATTAATTCACTTCTTAAATCACTGTTAATTTGTTCAGCTCTCTTAGCCAAAATTGTAATAGCCTCATAAATATTTCCTGTAGGAGCTTCAATTTTATTTTTATCGTAAGTTACAGTAGTTGTGGCTGCTTTTGAGTTTTTATAATCCATTGGTTTGAGTTTTTAATGCTGTTAAAGAATTCAATTCTTCAGTTAAGTTTGCTAGTAATCCTTCAGTTTCTTTTAAGTATTCAGAGTTTGGAAAACTTCGTTTAAATCTTTCGTGTATTTTGATAGCGTTCTTAGTTCTATCTTCTTTTTTTGTAATATAGCTATTTATTGCCAATTTATAGGCCGATTTAAATTTAAAATATAGAGCTTCTTCTTTATATGAAGTTCCTAAATAATCAGAAAGTAAATTATCAAATGCAACTATTGCCGCTATATAATCTTCTGTATGATAGTATTGTTTTGCTATTTCAAATGATTTTTTTTCTAATTTGTGTGTTAGTTCTTTAATATATTTATTAGCATTTGCTATATTAACTGAATTTGGGAATTTAAAAATAAAATTTTGAAGCGCTATAATTGCTTCGTAAGTATCTTTCTGATCTAAACTAAATATTGGTGAAGCCAAATAATGACTATGTGCAGATAAATATGCAGCTTCTTCAATTTTTGAACTTTTAGGATAATTTTTTTCAAACTTGTCAAAATAATAGGCTGCTAAACTATATTGTTTTGTATTGTAATGTGCTTGCGCAACCATATATTGAATTCGTTCCATTTGAGGCTTACCTCTATAACTGGGTGTTACTTTCTCAAATAATTGTATGGCTTTTCCAAATTTTTGCTCTTCATACATTTTTGTAGCCATTTGATATTGTTCTGCAACAGACCCCTTATTCAATACTTTTTGGTATTCACTACAAGATGAGAAACCTAAAGCTATCAACAAAATGAAAATATAAATTTTATTTTTTTGCATTTGGCAAAATTAGTTATTTAAAATGGATTATTAAAATGATTTTTTATACTTCAACAAACTACAAAAATAACTCGATTTCACTTTGAATATTGCTTAAAAACCTTAATTGTTTGTTAATTGTTATGCTGGTGGCGCAACAGAACTTACTACAGTAAGCTGCTTTATATCATTATCAAATAAGTATAAACCGCCTTTATCATCACCAATTAAGTTAATTTTATCTAAAATGGTTCTTGCTTGTGCTTCTTCTTCAATTTGCTCTGCTACATACCATTGTAGAAAGTTATGTGTAGCATAATCTTTTTCTTCTAAAGCAATATGAACCAGTTCATTAATACTTTGAGACACATATACTTCGTGTTTAAACAGTGTTTCAAACATTTTTTTTATGGAACCAAACTCAAGCGGTGGAGCATTTAGCTCAGAAACCTGTGCATGTCCTCCTCGTTCGTTTATATATTTAAATAATTTAAGCATATGCATTCTTTCCTCGTCAGATTGTGCATACATAAATTGAGAAACTCCCTCTAAACCTTGTAATTCAGCCCAAGAAGCCATTGCTAAATATATTTGAGATGATTCTGCTTCTATTCTTATTTGTTTATTTAAAACTGCTTGCATTTTTTCTGATAGCATAACTCTTTATGTTTAATATTATTAATTTACATCTAAAAACAACTACAGGGAAAACCCTCTAATAATTATCTACAAAGGTATTTATTTTTTGTTGTAAATCATAAGAAGCATTCACTAAAGGTAAACGAACGTCTCCTAAACAAATATTCAGTTTTTTTAGAAGGGCTTTTATTCCTGCTGGATTTCCTTCTTCAAAAATATAATCAATACTTTCCATTATGTTGTAATGCAGTTCATTTGCCCTTTTTACATTCCCCTTTAATGCCATCTGAATCATTTCAGAAAAATCTTTAGGCAACCCTTGTCCAATAACCGATATTACTCCTGAACCTCCCGCCAAAACCATTGGCAAAGCAATCATGTCATCTCCTGAAATCACCATAAAATTAGCAGGTTTTTTTTGTACCAAACGTAAAACCTGTATCATATCTCCTGCAGCTTCTTTTATCGCTACAATATTTTTAAAATCATTTGCCAACCTAATCACCGTACTCGGTTCAATGTTACTCCCTGTTCTGCTTGGAACATTGTATATAATTATTGGCTTTGAACTTACTGCTGCTATAGCCTTAAAATGCTGATAAATACCTTCTTGCGTTGGTTTATTATAATATGGTGAAACAGATAGTATTGCACAATAATCTGATAAATCTGTGGTTTTTAGTTCATCAACTACAGCATTTGTATTATTACCTCCAATACCCAATACCAAAGGAACTCTCCCGTTAGTTGTTTTTACAACAGTATCTTTAATTTGTTCAATTTCTTTGATCGTTAACGTTGCTGGTTCTCCTGTTGTTCCTAATAAAACTAAATAATTTATGCCATTAGCTATTTGATAGTTTACCAAACGTTTCAACCCTTCAAAATCAACCGATTTATCTTGATTAAATGGTGTTACTAATGCAACGCCTGTTCCTATCAACTCTTTCATTATAGTTTCTTTAAAATGGTTAAATATTTTTTTAATTCTTTGTTAAACAATTCTAAATTGGATGATTCACAATTAATTAGCAAATTATACAACCGATTGTCTAAGTGTGAAAACCCAGCTTTAAAAGCCGTTTTACTTTGCAATAATAATACGTTGTTGTATAAATTATCAACTTTGCTATAATTAATTAACAAATCGTATCTTTTTGTTAAAATATTTCTTAGTTTTTCTGAAGTAATTTTACCATACCATCCAAAATCTTTTGAAGAAATAACATTATCATCCGTACTTTCTTTAGGTATTTTTTGTTGAAAAATAATAATTTTTATATTATTTTTTGAAATGTTTAAAGCTTTTTCCAAACTATTAAGAACAGCATCCTTTTCAGTAACATCATTTAAAAAAATGAGTACTTTTTTTATTTTCCCTTGTGAATTCATAGCTGAATTCTTTAACAACTTTGGCAATTGTTTGTCAAAAAAAAATTGATTGCTTTTTCGCTTAAATCCTGTAAAAATCATTTATATTTACCATTGGTTTACAAAATTACTTAAATTCAAAGTATTTCAGCAATGAAAAAAATTATTATTTCAATTTTTACAATCGTTCTTTTTTTTAGTTGTAAAAATGAACCGCAACACCTCCTAAAAATTGAGGGGAAATTACTTCCAATTACTTCAGAAATAACTTCTAATAAAAATATTGAAACTTTTGTGAAGCCATACAGGGAAAGGATTGAAAAAGAAATGAGTAACATTTTAAGTTATACTCCTATAAATTTAACGAGAGAAGATGGTGAGTTAGAAAGCACTTTAGGAAATTTAATGGCTGATATGTGTTATCAAGAAGCAAATCCTATTTTTAATAAAAAGACTGGAAAAAATATTGATTTTGCATTATTTAATTTTGGAGGTGTTAGAGCAAGTATTCCCAAAGGGAACATAACAATGCAACACGCTTTTAATTTAATGCCTTTTGAAAATCAGTTGGTTGTTGTTGAGTTATCTTCTGAAAAAATTAAAGAATTAATAACATATTTAATTCATAAAAAAAAGGCGCACCCAATTTCTAAACAAGTAAGTTTAGTCTATACAAATAATGGATATAACTTTAAAATAAATGGCAAACCCTTAAATGATTCCAAAACTTATTTTGTGTTAACCTCAGATTATTTACAACATGGAGGCGATCATATGGATTTCTTTAAAAACCCCATAAATTTGTATAAAACAGATTATAAATTAAGAAATGCAATTATTGATTACTTTAAAGAAACTGACACTATTAAAGTTAAACTAGACGGAAGAATCCGCACAAAATAAGAAGATTATGAAAAGAAGAAATTTTATACAAAAATCAACTGCGGCAACTGCATTTTTAACTTTAGGTGGTTTTTCTTTACAATCTTTCACCAATAAAACTACCAAACATATCACCATTTTACATACCAACGATGTACACAGCCATATAGACCCTTTTCCTAAAAATCATTTCAAATATCCAAATAAAGGTGGTATTGCAAGACGAGCCACTTTAGTTGAAAGTATCCGAAAAGAAAACCCAAATACATTATTACTAGATGCTGGCGATATTTTTCAGGGTACTCCTTATTTTAATATTTATGGTGGAGAATTGGAATTTAAATTAATGAGTATGTTAAAATACGATGCTGCCACCATTGGAAATCACGATTTTGACAATGGAATTGATGGTTTATACACTCAATTACCCAATGCTAAATTTGATTTTTTATCGGCTAATTACAACTTTGAAAATACTATTTTAGACACACACATTAAACCTTATAAAATTTTTAATAAAGACGGAATTAAAATTGGCGTTTTCGGTTTAGGAATTGAACTTCAAGGGCTAGTTGACTCAGCCAACTACAAAGAAACCAGGTACTTAAACCCTATTGAGATTGCACAAGATATAAGTCGTATTTTAAAGGAAGATGAGCTATGCGACTTAATAATTTGCCTCTCTCATTTAGGTTATCATTATAAATTTGATAAAATTGATGATTTAGAATTGGCTTCAAAAACAAAAAATATTGACTTAATTATTGGTGGCCATACACACACTTTTTTACCAAAACCAACAGTAACAAAAAATAGTATTGGAGAAAATATGTTGGTAAATCAGGTTGGGTGTTATGGTATTAATTTAGGAAGAATAGATTTTTATTTTGACAGTGATAAAAAGAAAGCGAGTAAAGGAAAAAGTATAATTGTATAAAATATTTTATTAAATGCGTATAGAAACCGATTTAAAATTAGGATTTAAAGATGTTATGATTCGTCCAAAACGTTCAACTTTAAGTTCTCGTTCTCAAGTTAATTTAGAGAGAACATTTACTTTTTTACATAGTAATTATAAGTGGGATGGAATTCCTATTATGGCTGCAAATATGGATACTGTTGGTACATTTAAAATGGCTACCGCATTGGCTAAGTATAAAATATTTACGGCAATTCACAAGCATTATTCTTTGCCTGAATGGAAAAGTTTTATGCAAAACTTAAATGAAGACATTACAAATTATATTGCAGTAAGTACAGGAACTGGCGCTGCTGATTCAAAAAAATTAACAGCAATCTTTAAACAAAGTCCCGAATTAAAATTTATTTGTATTGATGTTGCCAATGGTT
This sequence comes from Lutibacter sp., assembly GCA_021647265.1. Taxonomy (GTDB): domain Bacteria; phylum Bacteroidota; class Bacteroidia; order Flavobacteriales; family Flavobacteriaceae; genus Lutibacter. Next base: position 20,639 of record JAKIVA010000013.1, on the reverse strand, counting down.
ACTCTGAACATTTTGTGAATTTTGTTAAAAAAACTAGAGAAAAATATCCAAACAAAGTAATTATGGCAGGTAATGTGGTTACTGGTGAAATGGTGGAAGAATTATTATTAGCTGGAGCAGATATCATAAAAGTTGGTATTGGTCCTGGATCCGTATGTACAACACGTGTTAAAACTGGCGTAGGATACCCTCAACTTTCAGCAATAATTGAGTGTGCCGATGCAGCTCACGGTTTAGGTGGTCAAATAGTATCAGATGGTGGTTGTAAAATCCCCGGAGATATTGCAAAAGCATTTGGTGGTGGAGCTGATTTTGTAATGTTAGGAGGAATGTTGGCTGGACACAGTGAAAGTGGAGGAAAAACTATAGAGATAGAAAATAAAAAGTACAAACAATTTTATGGAATGAGCTCTGAAACAGCTATGAATAAGCATGTTGGTGGTGTAGCCAATTACAGAGCTTCAGAGGGAAAAACCGTTCAAATTCCTTACAGAGGCAGCGTTGAAAATACCTTGCAAGATATTTTAGGAAGTTTGCGTTCTACTTGCACCTACGTTGGAGCAAGCAGGCTAAAAGAATTAACAAAAAGAACCACTTTTATAAGAGTTCAAGAACAACAAAATGACGTGTTTTCAAAATAAATAATATGCAGTGTTTTGTTTTGGCTCAGAACTCTAATTATTAAAATAAATTTATAACTATTCTAATTTCATATGACCGCATTGACTCAGAAACACACAATAAATAAAAAGTTGATTATTATTGGTCTTTTAATTTTCTTTGGAATTATTTTCTTCGTAGATCTTGAACCAAACAAACCCGAAGTTACTTATACTGCAGCTATCGCATTTTTAATGGCATTTTGGTGGATAAGTGAGGCTTTACCCATTGGTGTTACATCTCTTCTACCTATATTGCTTTTTCCTATGCTGGGCGTTTTAGACGGTAAATCTATTTCAAATGCCTACATCAATTATGTTATCTTTTTATTTATCGGTGGTTTTATTATGGCGCTAGCAATGGAAAAGTGGAACCTACACAAAAGGATTGCCTTAAAAATATTATCTATTGTTGGAGGCAGTCCGTTTATGATATTATTAGGTTTTATGATTTCATCAGCATTTTTATCTATGTGGATGTCTAATACCGCTACAGCAATGATGATGCTACCTATTGCCTTTTCAGTAAATACCGCCTTAGAAGAAGTACACGGTGAAGGAAAAACAGGAACATTCCCCTCAGGATTATTATTGGCCATTGCATATGCTTGTTCAATTGGAGGAATTGCGACTTTGGTTGGCACACCTCCTAATCTATCTTTTTTAAGAATCTTTGAAATTATTTTCCCTAATGCTCCTGAAATTTCTTTTGGGCAGTGGATAACATTTGCATTTCCAATTACTGTACTAATGTTTACTTTCACCTTATTCTTTTTATATGCTATTTTTAAACCAAAAGAAAAACTTAAAACCTTACACAAATCTTTCTTTAAAGACAAATACAAAGCGCTGGGTAAATTTAGTCTGGAACAAAAAAGAGTACTTATTTTATTTATAATTCTTGCATTTCTATGGGTATTTAGAAAAGGCATCAATCTTGGATTTATGACAACGCCAGGCTGGAGTTCACTTTTTAAGAAACCAAATTTTATTAATGATGGTACAGTAGCTATTTTTATGGCTGTTTTGTTATTCATAATTCCTTCATCTAAAAAAAATGAGGCCTTGGTTAGCTGGAAAATAACACAAAAAATACCTTGGCATATTGTTTTTTTATTTGGAGGAGGTTTTGCGTTGGCAAAAGGATTTTTAGATTCTGGTTTATCTACTTATATTGGAAATGTTTTGGCTAGTGCTGGTAACTTTTCACCTGCGTTTTTAGTAGCTTCTTTAACAGGAATGATGTCTTTACTTACTGAATTCACTTCAAATACAGCAACTACAGAAATGATGTTACCTATCATTTCCGGATTGGCAATTCAGCTAAAAATAAACCCGTTATTAATTATGATACCGGTAACATTAGCCGCTTCAATGGCTTTTATGTTTCCAATAGCAACTCCTCCAAATGCTATCGTGTTTGGTACAGGCAGACTTTCTATGATAACCATGATAAAAACAGGTTTTTTTATCAATCTATTTGCCATAATTATTATCTCAATAATTACACTCACTTGGGGTACCATAATTTTTGATATAGACCCTACTGTATTCCCAGATTGGGCCAATCAAACAACCGTAAATATCCAGCACTAACTTATTCAATAATTTTTAGTTCTATACACCATTGAGCGAAATATTAAATATTGAGCTAATATGTATGTAATCATAATTATGACTTCAAATAAATGTGAAGAATTATAAAATTTATTAATTGCCAATACTGAATCTGAAGAAATAAAAACAATGGCTCCTATTAGCATTAACAATGATTTTCTAGATTTTGTACTCAAATAATTAATGAATGAAACAGTCCCAAATGTGCAAATTGTAAGTCCGTAAATTATTACTGGAATTAATAAGTTGCCTAAAGAATTTTTTAAAAACAAAATGAGTCCTAAAAATAGTACAAGAAATGGAATTATTGAAATTATTACTTTTGAAATTGAATGCTTTTGAATTTGGTTAATTACAATTTTAATAAATAATAAATGAGCTATTAAAAACGAAACTAAGCCTATTATAAAATACAATTTCCCTGAGAACATAAGAAAGACATCTCCAAAAAATGAAAATGTTAATGCTAAAACGTATAGCTTATTAAGTTTTAATACTGAAACAGCATATAAAACTAATAGCGACAATAAAATGAAGGGTTTAAAAACTTGAATTAAAATTGGTATTCTAAAAATAATTCCAATAATATCAAGCACTGAAACCACTATAAACACAAAAAATAGCACTTTAATTTTATTCATATTTAAAATTTAATCCCAAGAGGGCAAAATACATTTTTCAGTTAGCTTTTGAAGTAAAGGTTCAATTCCATCAACTAAACTTTGTTGCATTACTTCTGAATCTTCTTTATGGCATTGCAGGCAAGAGCCCACTAACAATAATTGTTTTTGCTCATTAACTGTAAAGGGTCTAAAATCTAATCGAGTCGAATTAATCGTATGTTGGTTTACCTCTTTTAAAAATGGAATCCAAGCATCTTCTGGTAAACCATCATTTTCATTTAGAGCATATTCAGGATTAAATGTCCATTTTCCAATACCATTTTTAATAGTATACTTTAATTCTCCATTACCGTAGCCAATTGCCGCTGAATTTGTATGACAACTCTTACAATCTCTTACTCTTTTTGATGTAGTGTGTGGCGAATTTGGTGCATATAACCTATGAAATGAAACATCAGTCCCTACTTCTTTTCCTGCATAACTTCCTTTATCAATAGTTAAAATCATTCCCGGTATGGCTGGTTCTATTTTCTTTTCTGTTTTAGATTCTCGAACACCCATAGTTGGTAGTGCAGATGAAAATTCAGCAACATACTCTTTCCATTGCCCTTTTCCATATTTCTTATCTAATAAATCAAAAGCTCTTGGCTCATTTTTATCAAATCCAGTATGGCAACCTATACACCTTGATGTCCAAGTAGAATGACAACTAGAACAGCTCAATTCTTGATGAGCTTTATCTCTAGAACAAACTTTAGGTTGAGGTTTTAACGCATGTAATTTTCCGTCTTTTTTGCCAATTAAAAACGCGTTTCCTAATGAATCTACAAAAGTATTCACTAAAGGATGTTTATCTTTTTTAGCTACTATAATTTGTTTATCCGTATGTGAATAATTTCTATGCAAAAAAACCAGTAAGCTTTCTTGGTCTAAAGAATCATAGGGTATTGTAGTTGGTTTTTCTTTAAAATGACAATCGGAACATTGTAATTTTACAGCCTGCTCTTCGTGGGCATATTGTTTTCCATCACCCATTACTTCATGTGAAGAATGGCAATCTATACACAACATCCCTTTGGTATGGTGTATATCTTCTTCAATATATTTATACACTCTATTACCTTCTAAAATTCTAAATTCATTTTTATTTGTTAATGAATCTGCATCTAATAATGTTTCTTGCCACCCTTCATAATTGGTTGAAATTCTACTTGAACGACTGTGACAACCAAAGCAATGATTATTTGTTATAAAAATATCTGTTGAAGGGTGAAATTTTGGTAGCTCCTTTTTATTTGAAGATACATAGTTTGCTAAATCGTTTTTAGCCTCTTTTGAGTAATTTAAATGACACGCATTACAACCTCCACCTCTACTCTTTTGTGTAATTTCTCCAAACTCTTTCTTTTCAGCTCCTAAATGACAGTTCGCACATAAATCACGAATATGTTTATCGGCAGCCGAATTTTTAATATCTTTAATATGATAGTGGTAATCTGGTGAATCGGCTTCACCAAAAATATATTTATCAACTGCTACCAACCCACTATTAGTAGTCATTAAAGAGTTTTTAATTTTATGAAGTTCATTTGGATGGCATTTCCCACAAGTCTCTTTAGCATCAACTAAGTTTCCTGGAACTAAAATCATTCCTTTATGAGCTTCCTCTTTATTTATAGACTTGACATCTCCCAAATGACAACTTGCACACCCAATTAATTCAGGATTGTGATATTGTGAATACCCTGTAGTATTTTGATGGCATTGCAAACAAGATTCTTCATTTTTATTTTCTAGTACAGAATATTCAGTTTCTGTTATTTCTGCTAAACCTAGCCTATCTTTACTCTTAAAATAAAATACTGTAATTAATATTAAAATTAGCAGTACAAAAAAAGAAGATTTAAAATATTTTACTTTCATAAATTTAAATATGTTCAAATTTACAACAATAATATTTTTGTTCTGAAAACATATAGAATTTCAGTCTAAATCTAATCCATTTCAAAACAGTCTATTACCCCCTTTAAGTAACCAAAGTTACATATAATTTATTGATTTACAGATACTTACTGTAACCAATGTTACCGTATTTATTGATTACAGGCATTTTTTTATGATATTTATCATATACATAAATTTAATTAGTAAATACCTTTACACCTGTAAAAATAGATATACTTATGACTACATCAAGAAGAAAGTTTATTAAAATTTCAGCCTTAGGCTTAGGAGGTGTAGCAGCGTCAACATCAGCTTTAAATATGTTTGGAGCTAACACATATTTAGATGATTTAGTAAAACAAAATATTGCTGATAAATTTAAACGAACTGCTACTTATTGTGAGGTATGCTTCTGGAAATGTGCTGCTTGGGCATATACAAATGAGGAAGGTGAAATTATTAAATTGAAAGGGAATGAAATTGACCCACATTGTAACGGACGCTTATGTCCAAGAGGAACTGGCGGTGTTGGTATGTATAATGATGGTGACAGACTTAAAACTCCTTTAATCAGAACAACAATTAATGGTGAACAAACGTATAGAGAGGCCTCTTGGGACGAAGCTTTAGATTTAATTGCATCTAAAATGAAAGCTATAAAATCTAAATATGGAGCAGAAAGTTTTGCGTTATTAAAACATGGTTCACCAGGAAGTCACTTAGAGCATTTGTTCAAATCTTATGGTTCTGATACCATTGCTGAACCTGCCTATGCACAATGTAGAGGTCCTAGAGAAACGGGGTTTGGCTTAACAGTAGGTTCTTGGATTGGATCTCCTGAACCAACAGACATTAGAGATACTAAGTGTTTGGTACTTATTGGATCTCATATTGGTGAAAATATGCACAATACACAAGTACAAGAAATGTCTGATGCCATAGATAATGGAGCTACTATAATAACTGTTGATCCTAGATTATCTACCGCAGCAAGTAAATCTGAACATTGGTTAGCTATTAAGCCTTCAACCGATATTGCATTATTATTGGCTTGGATGCATGTACTTATTTATGAAAATCTTTACAATAAAGAATATGTTGATAAATATGGGTATGGTCTTAAGGAACTTAAAGAACACGTTAAAGATTTTACTCCTGAATGGGCTTATGGTATAACAACCATAAAACCTGAAGAAATTAGAAAAACTGCTCGTATTATGGCTGCTGCAGCTCCTTCTACCATTATTCACCCTGGACGTCATGTTGTTTGGTATGGTGATGATTCTCAAAGAGAAAGAGCTATAGCAATGTTAAACGGATTATTAGGTTCTTGGGGACAAAGAGGTGGTTTTTACTTTAAAGAAAAAGTTAAAATACCTAAATACCCACATCCTGCCTATCCTATTCCAAAATGGGGATGGGAAGAAATTGGAGAAAAATATCCATATGCAGAAATGGGTATTACTTCTGAGTTAATAAAAGCGACAATACCTAACGAAGATGCTGAACACCCTATAAAAGGCTGGATTGTTGCTGGTACAAATTTAATTAATACAGTACCAGATAGAGAAATGATATTAAAAGCAATGGATGCCTTAGAGTTTTTTGTTGTAATTGATACTATGCCTATGGAAATTACAGGCTACGCAGATGTTGTATTGCCTGAATGTACCTACTTAGAACGATACGATGGTATTAGATCTGCAACAAACAGAGAGCCTTCAATTGCATTAAGGCAACCTGTTGCAAAACCTAAATATAAATCTAAACCCGCTTGGTGGATTAGCAAACAAATAGGTGAGCGTTTAGGGTTGCATGACTATTTTGATTATGACGATTTTGAAGATGTTATAAAATGGCAATTAAATAAATTAGGCACTTCACTAGATGAAATGAAAAAGGTTGGAGTTAAAAAATTCGAAAGAAAATCTGGCCCTCTCTTCTTAGAAAAAGGTCAGGATTACGAATTTGCAACTAATAGTGGTAAAATTGAATTCTATTCTGATGAATTAGCCTCAAAAGGGTTTGATCCAATGCCTGTTTATACTCCACACCCTGAACCACCCCAAGGTTTTTACAGATTGAATTATGGTAGATCTCCTATGCATACTTTTAGTAGAACTATTAACAACCCTAATTTAAGCGAGCTAAAACACACCAATAAATTATGGATAAATCCAAAAGTTGCAAGACTCTTAGATTTGAAAAATGAACAAGTTGTTTGGCTAGAAAACCAAGATGGAATTGTATCTACATTTTCAATCAAAGTACGAGTAACCGAAAGAATACGATGGGATTCTGTGTATTTATACCACGGCTTTGGTCATAATGATAAAAAGTTAACTAGAGCCTATGGTAAAGGTATAAGTGACACACAAATGATTTCTAAAGTCGCTATTGACCCATTAATGGGAGGAACAGGGCTTAGAGGTAATTTCGTGAAAATTTTAACTGAAAATCCACATAAAAATACTGAAATATGAGATATGCAATGGTAATTGACACATTAAAATGTGTTGGATGTAGTGATTGTGTAGTGGCTTGTCAAACCGAAAACAATGTTCCAATGGGATATTGTAGAGATTGGGTAACTGAAACAGTGAATGGAGCATACCCTACAATAGATTTAGAACTAAAATCTGAACGTTGTAACCACTGTGATAATGCCCCTTGTGTACGTTGTTGCCCTACAGGTGCCAGTCATATTGTAGAAGGTGGAATTGTAATGGTAACAGAAGATGAATGTATTGGATGTGGTGCGTGTATTGAATCTTGCCCTTATGATGCCAGATACCAACATCCTGACGGATATGTAGATAAATGTACTTTCTGTCATCATAGACTCGAGAAAGGCAAACAACCTGCTTGTGTAGAAGTTTGCCCTACAAAATGTATGTATTTTGGTGATTTAGATGACCCTACAAGTGAAATATCAGAATTACTAAAAACTAGAAAACACAAAGTTTTGGCACCTGAAGCAGGAACAAGTCCAAACGTATATTATTTAATTAAATAAAATATTATTATGCAAGAAGAAATTTTCGTGAGTGGACGACACATTCCTAAAATAGATCCATATTTAGAAATTTGGCACTGGGAAATATCCTTATATTTATTTTTAGGTGGTTTAGCTGCTGGTATCTTATTTTTTACAGCATTATTCTATCTTCTTAAAAAAGAAAACGAAATGCCTGCAACAGTTAAGTATGCTTCTATAATTGCTCCAATAGCTTTAGTTGTTGGTTTAGCTGCATTGTTTTTCGATTTAACTCATAAATTATATGTATGGCGATTATATACTACGGTAAGAATAACTTCTCCTATGTCATGGGGAGCTTGGGTATTATTAATTATTACACCACTATCTATGTTATGGGTATTCAGCTATTATAGAGAAACATATCCAAAATTAGAAAGTAAATTACAAGTGTTTAAAAAATTTAAATTCTTGAATACTTTTGAAAAATTTATTATTAAAAATAGAAAATATATTGCAATTGCCTTCATTCCATTATCTATCGTATTAGGAGTTTATACAGGTATATTATTATCTGCTTTTAATGCAAGGCCTCTTTGGAATAATGCCATTTTAGGTCCTTTATTTTTAACATCTGGTTTATCAACAGGTGCAGCTGCTATATTATTATTTTCTAAAAATCATTTTGAACGTAAACTAATAAGTAAAATTGATTTGGCTTTAATTATTCTTGAATTGGCATTGATTACACATATGTTTATGGGAATGGCTGCAGGATCTCAAGTACAACTAGAAGCAATGCAAATATTAATTGGCGGACAGTATACTGTTATGTTTTTTGTATTTGTAATTATTCTAGGATTAATAGTACCTGCAATTTTAGAACTTACAGAAGTAATTGGATTTAAAGTACCTGTAATAGTTCCTGCACTTCTTGTATTAATGGGAGGTTTAATATTTAGAATTGTTATGATAAATGCAGGACAATTAACAAGATTCTTATACTAAAAAATAAAAAAATGAAAGTTAATATTGAAAAAAACAGACATGTATATTGGAACCCATATTTTGGAGGATTTCTACTAGGAATCTTAATTCTTGCTACTTTTTATATAACAGGTAGAGGTTTAGGTGCCAGTGGAGCTTTTAAAAGTACTGTAGTTACTGTTGTAGATGATATTGCACCAACACATGCCGAAAATAATGCCTACTATGAAAAATTTATTAAAAAAGATGATACGCCTATGAATACATGGCTAGTATTTGAATCTTTAGGTATTTTAATCGGCGGATTTTTATCAGGTGCTTTAAGTGGCAGACTTAAATTATTTGTACAACATTCTCCTAAAATAACATCTAAAAGAAGATTGGTTTTCGCCTTACTTGGAGGAGCATTTTTTGGGTTTGGAGCTCAATTAGCAAGAGGATGCACTAGTGGTGCGGGTTTAAGTGGTATGGCTGTATTATCAACAGGAGGCTTTATAACGGTACTTACCATTTTTGGTAGTGGTTATTTATTTGCTTACTTCTTTAGAAAAAACTGGATTTAAAATTTAAAAAAATTATAATTATGGGACCTTTAATTCCTAATGGTGTGATTCCTACAGAGTGGAATTTTGTTATTGCAATTTTTATTGGTATCGCTTTCGGATACATATTAGAAGCTTCTGGATTTTCTTCTTCAAGAAAATTAGCAGGTATATTTTATGGCTATGATTTTGTGGTACTTAAAGTCTTTTTTACAGCGGTATTAGTAGCAGTAATTGGTATTTATTATATGGATTATTTAGGATTCTTAAATATATCCCAACTTTATATTCACCCCACTTACTTATGGTCATCTATTATTGGTGGTACTGTAATGGGTTTTGGTTTTGTAATGGGTGGTTTTTGCCCTGGAACAGACCTATGTGCCATAGCAATTGGTAAAATTGATGCAATGGCTTATGGAGTTGGCATATTAATAGGAGTTTTTATTTTTTCTGAATTCTTTACATTTTTAGAACCAATGTTTGAAGGATCATATCTTGGTCACATTACTGTTGTTGATACCCTAGGAATATCTCCTTATTGGTTTATATTTCTATTTTCCATCCTATCAATTGTACTGTTTTACATAGCAGATTTAATACGAAAAAAAGTTAAAAAAGTATTTTATTAAACCTTGAAAATTATGTCAAAATCATATAAATATAAAAAGTTTTTAGTTAGAAGGTATCAAATTTTAGCAGCTATATTACTTATTCTATCCGCAGGGTTGGTACTTCTTCCTAAATATGAAAAAAATGAAGGGATTACGCCTGAAGCTTTTTTACTCAATGTTTTAAGTACTGAGCGGTACATAAACACCGATGAACTAGCAGACAGGTTGATAAATCAAGATCCAACAGTTTTACTAGTGGATGTAAGAACTCCTAAAGAGTTTGAGGAGTATTCTTTACCCAATGCAGTAAATATCTCTCTAACTGAAGTATTATCATCAGATTCAGAAGCTTATTTAAATCAAGATGCATTTGATGTTGTATTGTATTCCAATGATAATTATTATTCAGATCAGGCCTATTTCCTTTGCAATAGATTAGGGTATAAAAACCTATATGTGCTAGAGGGCGGCTTAAATAAATGGTTTGGAACAATTATAAATCCTAAAATGCCGAAAGAAACAGCTCCTAAAAAAGATTTTGACATCTATAACTCAAGAATCGCGGCTGGAATGTATTTTGGTGTTGGTAATACATCTCAAAAAGTAGTTAAAAAAGCTCCTAAAAAAGTTATTAAACTTACTAAAAAGAAAAAGAAAGTTGCTGAAGGCGGTTGCTAATTTTTATTTAAAATAACATTATGAAAGAATTAGAAAAAACAAAAAGAATTTCAATATCTGCTATACTATTCATTTTAATAATTTTTATAGGTGTTTTAAGTTTTAAACGCCCTAAGAATGTTTTTAAAAATGATAAGAATATTAGTTTAAATCATATTATAAAACAAGATTACATACTGCAAATAAAAGATTTAGACAGTATTAATGGTGCTTTAATTGATATAAGAAGCCCTTATGAATACGACAAAGGATATATCAAAAATGCAGTAAACATATACGTTCCAGATTTGTTAGAGTCTGAACAACTATCCTACATTAAACAATTGGATAAAGAAAATAAAATAATTGTTTTATATGGTAAGAACCCTGAAGAGGCTAATGGTGCTTGGTTGCTTTTAACACAACTAGGTTTAAAAAACATCAAAGTTCTTTGCGTTAAATTAACGTATAAAAATGACAAACTTATAGTGGAGAACTATCCTTTGGAAAAACCTACTTTAAACTATGCCGAATTTATGAAGAAAGCTAGTTCGGGTAAAATTAAGATTGTGAAAAAAGCTCCAAGAAAAGTTATTAAACTTATAAAAAAGAAAAAGAAAGTGGCTGAAGGTGGTTGTTAGTTTTTATTATTAAAATAAAAAAAAAGCTGTTTTTGAATTCAAAAACAGCTTTTTTTTAGCATATTTTTTTAAATAATTTTTTCAATTTTTAGTTTTTATACACTACACATTATCAAAAAAAATATAACAGTTGAAAAACACACTTAAACAATTGTTACATAGATATTTATACTGTAACAATTGTTACTATAAAGAATAAATATTTATTGCAAGTAGCATGACAAATATCATATAAATAGAATTCATCTGTAATTAATTTAGATGTAACAATTAAGACATTTATTTAATTTAAATTACTTACATGATGAAAAAATTAACAACATACTTACTATTACTTTTTGTAACCACAACTTTATTCAGTGGCTTTAAAAATTCAGAACAAAAACAAATTAATTCTAACCCAACTGAATTTGAACTCCTTGTTCAATATTTAGAAGAAAATGGCAACTTTATAAACAGTGAATTGGCTCCAACTTTAATAACTGCAAATGAAGTTAAAAAAAATCTAAAGAATGTAAAATACCATATAATCGACATTAGAAGTGAGAGTTGGTTTGAATATGGACATTTAAAAAACGCTCATAATGTTAAGGCTTCAGAATTACTTACTTATTTTGAAAATAAAATTAACGCTAGTGATTACAACAAAATTATTTTAATCTGTTATTCTGGTCAGTCTGCTGCATATTATACAAGCCTTTTACGATTGGCTGGTTATAATAACACTTATAGTATGAAATGGGGAATGAGTTCTTGGAGAGAAGATTTTGCCGAAAATTCTTGGAAAAAAAATATTGCAAATACTTTTGCTAATAAACTAGAAACTACAAAAAATACTAAAGCTAAAAAAGGTATTTACCCAACTCTAAACACAGGAAAAACTAATGCTAAAGAAATTCTAAAAATCAGATTAAAAAAAGCATTTGAAATACCATATAGAGAACACATTATAAAATCAACCGAAGTTTTTCAAAATCCTAGTAGTTACTATATTATAAATTATTGGAATCAAGAAAGGTATAATAATGGTCATATTCCTGGAGCAATACAGTACCAACCTAATTCATCTTTAGCATCAAATACATTTTTATACACACTTCCCACTAATAAAGAAATAGCTATGTATTGTTCAACTGGTCAAAATGCAGCTTATGCAGTTGCATACCTAAATTTGATAGGTTATAAAACAAGCAATATAGCCTATGGTGCTAATAGCTTTATGAATAAGATTCTTAAAGAAAAAAATTGGAATGCCTTTTCTAAAAAGGAAATAAACATGTATCCAGTAATTGAATAACACAATTTAATTACCATAAATAATTTTAAATATAAAATCATGAAAAAATTATCTTTATTTTTTATCGGTCTATTATTAATACCATCATTATTTCTAACTTCTTGTGATAGAGGTGACGACTTAATTGATAGTGAAGCTACACCTGCATTTACTCTAATGAAAAACTATTTGGTAAGTAATAATTTAGACATTAATAATATATTGGCGGGCCCTGGTGATGCCATTAAATTTGTTGTAGGTGAACCTACAGAGACAGATTTAAATACTTTTTTAGCAAAATATTACATTATTGATATTAGAAGTAGCGCATCCTATGGTGATGGACATATTCAAGGAGCTAAGAATGTTGCATTTACAGATATTTTAACCGAAGCTCCTAAAGCTGGAGGCAAACCAATTTTAGTAGTTTGTTACACAGGTCAAACTGCTTGTTATGCTACTGCCTTATTACGTTTATATGGTTTTAGCAATACACAAGCACTAAAATGGGGGATGTCTGGATGGAATTCAACAACAGCAGGACCATGGAATAGTAATATTGGTAGCCCCGCTGAAGGAAATTCAAATTGGTCTTATTCAACAGCACCTCCTAACTTAGTTTTTTCAGATCCAATTATATCTAGTTTTTCAACAGATGGATTAGAAATTTTAAAAGAAAGAGTTGAACAAGTAGTTGCAGATGGATTTAAAACTGTATCTGGTAGTGATGTACTTGCATCGCCTAGTAGTTATTTTATTAATAATTATTTTAGTGAAGCAGATTATAACGCATTTGGACATATTGCTAACGCTTATCGTATCAAAGAAACACTTTTACTTTCAACCAACGGTTATCAAAGTTTAGACCCAAGCTCAAATGCTAAAATTGCCACCTACTGCTATACAGGTCAAACCTCAGCTGTTCTTACAGCTTATTTAAGAGTCTTAGGCTATGATGCATATAGTATAACATTTGGAATGAACGGTTTATACAACTCAAATAACGCTTGGGTATCTAACAAATGGAGTGCTTCAGTTTCAAAAAATTTACCTCTAGTAAATTAAAGCAATCATAAATTCAATTAAGATGAAAAATAACATATATATATTATTAGTATTTGTACTGTTTTTTCAAATAAATACTCATGCACAAGGTTGCGATGGAGATGATCCAGCAACTACAACAGATGGATCTGTTCCTGCAATTAAAATTTTTGGTTACCTGCAAACCCAATATGATTATACTTTTAATGATATTCATGAGAATACTTTAACTTTTAAAAGAGCTAGATTGGGTATTAGAGGCAAAGTTGACGGTGATTTTTCTTATTATTTTATGCTAGAAGCAAGCCCTTTCATTGGAGGGGTTGGAAGCGCTTATTTAATGGATGCTTTTGTTTCTTATGAAAAATATAATTGGGCAAAAATATCTGTAGGAACCTTTAAACAACCTTTTAGTTTAGAAGTTAATACTCCTTGTAATGGATTGACTACTATCAGTAGATCTATTGTTGCTGATCAGCTAGTTGCTCCACAACGTGATTTTGGATTAATTTTACTAGGAGGAAATAAATATACGAAGTTCAGATATGCTGTTGCATTAATGAATGGTAGAGGTTTAAACGTTGTAGATAATAATTCAAAAAAAGATATTATTGGGAGAGCATCATATAAACTCTTTAGCTTTTTGAGTATTGGAGGAAGTTTTAGGTATGGCTATCCAAATAATAATGATAATACCCGAACAAGTTATGGCGGAGAAATGGTAGTAACCTTAAATAATTTAAAAATCCAAAGTGAATATATTTATGATAAAGGAGATTATAATCGCGCAGCAGGTGGTGGTTGCGGTTCAGAACCTGTTGAATTAGGTAACAAAAGAGATGGAGGGTATATAATGATTTCTTATGATACAAAATGGAAATTACAACCCGTTTTCAAATACGAGTATTTTGATCCAAACATTGATGTGAAAAAAATCGGATATCAGGAAATGATGACCATTGGCGCTAATTATTTTGTTAATGATAAAATTAGGTTTCAATTAAATTACCAAGCCCATATAGAAACCTATATCAATATAGACAATGATATACTTCTAGCACAAATTCAAGTAAAATTCTAACCTAATTTAATCATAAACAATCACTTAAACAAACTCCTGACAATTGTCAGGAGTTTGTTTTTTTAGTTTTTGTAACTTTGCTACAGCTAAATAAATAAAATGACGACAGACAAAATATTAATACAAGAAAAGTTAAGCGATTATTATTCAGAAATTTTTGAGAAAGAACTTCTTGATGAAATTGTTGATTTTGGTGTATTTAGAAGAATGAAAAGTGGAGAGATTTTAATTGATATTGGAGATGAAATGTCTCATGTACCTTTGATTTTAAATGGCGCTGTTAAAATAATTAGAGAAGACAAAAAAGGAGATGAAATTGTATTGTATTTTTTAGAAAAAGGAGATACATGCGCCATTTCTTTTGTAAACTGCATTCACCGTAGTAAAAGTATGTTCAGAGGAATTACTGAAAAAGAAACTGAAGCAGTGTTTATACCCGTTGAAAAAGTTGATGATTGGTTAAAAAAATACGAAACTTGGCGTCATTTTATTATTGATAGCTACCACATGCGTTTAATTGAAATGGTTGAGTCTATAGATGCGTTGGCATTTATGAAATTAGATGATCGCCTCCATAAATTTTTAACCGATAAGGTTAAAATAATGAAAAATAATGTTCTAATAATAACACATCAAGAAATAGCAGATGATTTAAACACTTCTCGCGTTGTAGTTTCTCGCTTATTAAAGCAACTTGAAAATGAAGGGAAAATTAAAATTCGTAGAAATAGAATTATAATTGATAAAATTTAACGTATCATATTTATATAATCTTTTTCTGAAATAATTGGTATTCCTAAACTTTCAGCCTTTAAGCGTTTGCTAGGTCCCATATTTTCACCAGCTATTACAAAATTAGTTTTTTTAGATATTGAACTTGCTACTTTACCTCCATTATCTTCAATTGATTTTTTTAGCTCATTCCTATTAAATATTGTAAACACACCGGAAACAACAAAAATTTTCCCTCCTAACAAATTTGTGGTGTTTTCCTTTGAATTCTCATCAATTTTCAATTGAACTCCATACCTTTTTAATCTTTCAACAAGTTGAATATTAATTGAGTTTGAAGAAAATTCCAATACACTTTCAGCTATTTTCTCTCCAATTTCATCAACCGAAATTAATTCTTCAAAAGTGGCATTTAATAACTTTTCAATAGACTTAAAATGTTTGGCTAATTTCTTTGCTACTGTTTCCCCAACAAATCTAATTCCTAATGCAAATAGTACTTTTTCGAAAGGTATTTTCTTTGAGTTTTCTATTCCAATAATTATATTCTGAGCAGATTTTTCAGCCATTCTTTCCAAAGGAATTATTTGCGATTCTTTCAATTCATACAAATCAGCGTAATTATGAATAAGTCCCTCCTTAAACAACAACTCAACAGTTTCAGCTCCTAAACCATCAATATTCATAGCTTTTCTACTAATAAAATGCTGAATTCTTCCTGTAATTTGTGTTGGACAACCATATTCATTTGGACAATAATGTTTGGCATCTCCTTCAGTTCTAACTAGTATTGTGCCACAATCCGGACAATTTGTAATGTATTCTGTTGGCTTAGAACCCAAAGGTCTTTTATTTAAATCTACTCCTACAATTTTAGGAATAATCTCCCCTCCTTTTTCCACAAAAACCGTATCTCCAACTCTAACATCTAACTTTTTAATTTGATCTGCATTGTGCAAAGAAGCTCTTTTTACAATGGTTCCTGCCAATTGTACTGGCTCCAAATTAGCAACTGGTGTTATAGCTCCAGTTCTACCAACCTGATACGTTATTTCATTTAAAATAGTACTTACTTGCGCTGCTTTAAACTTATAAGCTATGGCCCAACGAGGTGATTTTGCCGTGTAACCTAATTCTTCTTGTTGTGACAACGAATTAACTTTAACTACAACACCATCAGTTTCATAAGGTAATTTATTACGCCTAGTATCCCAATAGTTGATAAATTCAAAAACTTCATTAATAGTTTTACAAACGGTAATTGTCTCTGGTATTTTAAAACCTACCTTTTTGGCTCCCATTAATGCCTCATAATGTGTTTTAAACGGTAATTTATCTCCAACCAATTGATATAGTAAACAATCTAATGGACGCTTGGCAACTTCTGCACTATCCTGCATCTTTAAACTTCCACTGGCAGTATTTCTTGGGTTACTAAAAGGATCTTCCCCTTCTTCTATTCTCTCTTCATTCATTTTATAAAACCCTTTCAGTGGTATTATAATTTCTCCTCTAATTTCAAAACTGTCAATAAATTTTTCATTTAAAACCAATGGTATCGATTTAATTGTTTTAACATTGGCTGTAACATCATCTCCTTGAAAACCATCACCACGAGTTTCTGCTCTTAAAAGTCTACCATTTTCATACACTAAATTTATAGAAGCTCCATCATATTTTAATTCACATGAATATGAAATATTTTCATTATCAACAATTTTTTTTATTCTATTCTCCCAATCAATTAAATCTTCTAAAGAATACGAATTAGCCAAAGAATACATTCTGTTTTTATGAGTAACAGTACTAAAATTCTTTGTAATTTCTCCCCCAACTCTTTGTGTAGGTGAATTTGGGTCAAAAAATTGAGGGTTTTCAGTTTCTAACTTTTCTAATTCTTTCAATTTTAAATCAAACTCATAATCAGATATTGTAGCATTATCTAACACATAATAATTATAATTATGCATACGTAACTCTTTCCTGAGTTGATTTATTTTTAATTCAATATTTTTAGACATCTTAAGCTTTTTCTCTTCTTTGCTAAAATAATCATATTTTTTTAGATTTTTATTAATATTTACACCATAGCAAAATGGTGAAAAAACGCTTATATTTGTGCGTAACATTGGTTACATTAGCAAATGATAAATGTCATATATGAAAATATGTAACTTAAGTAACTTTACAAAGAATTTAAGAACCTCTTAAAAAATAATAGAAACTAAATAATTAATAATGAAAAACTTACTTATTCTAGGTGCAGGAACTGCCGGCACAATGATGCTAAACAAATTACATAAAGAACTTGATAAAGAAGAGTGGAAAATAACGATAGTTGATCAATACAAAACTCATTATTATCAACCTGGATTTTTATTCATCCCTTTTGGAATTTACAACAAACAAGATGTTACAAAACCAAAATACGATTTCTTCCCTCCTGGTGTTGATGTTATATTTAGCCAAATTGACAGAATTGCCGGTGAAGAAAATAAAGTATATCTAGAAAACGGTGAGGTTTTGAATTACGACTTTTTAATAGCCGCAACAGGAACTCAAACAAGACCGTCAGAAACAGAAGGTTTAAAAGATAAACTTTGGTATAAAGATATTTTTGACTTTTATACTATTGAAGGAGCACTTGCTTTACATAAAAAGTTTAAAGATTGGGAAGGTGGTAATTTAGTAATGTGTATTCCTGAATTACCTTACAAATGCCCTGTTGCTCCAATAGAATTTGTATGTTTAGCCGAAGCTTATTTTGCTGAAAGAGGTATGAAAGACAAAGTAAATATTTCATACGTAACATTAATGTCAGGCGCATTTACAAAACCTGTAGCTTCTAAAATGCTTGGTGATTTACTAGAAGAAAAAAATATTAAAGTAATTCCAGATTTTTATTTAAGTCATGTTGACAATGAGAACAAAAAAATTGTTTCTTATGACGAACAAGAAATTCCATTTGACATTTTAACTATTGTCCCTGTAAATATGGGTTCTGATATGGTTAAGCGTAGTGGATTAGGTGATGACATGAATTATATTAAAACCAATAAATATACACTTCAGTCTGATCAATTTGAAAATATTTTTGTAATTGGAGATGCTGCAAATATTCCTACTTCAAAAGCAGGTTCTGTAGCTCACTTTGCTGGAGAAATCTTAATGGAGAATATTTTAGCTGCTATGGAAGGAAGAGCTTTGCCTGCAAAATTTGATGGCCATGCAAATTGCTACATAGAAACAGGTCATGGAAAAGGAGCTTTAATTGATTTCAATTACGAAACAGAGCCTCTTCCTGGAACATTCCCTCTACCTGGAATTGGCCCATTTGGTTTATTAAAAAATACTAAAATGAACCATTATGGTAAAATTTTATTTAGATGGATTTACTGGCATATTTTACTTAAAGGAAAAGAACTACCTATTGAAGCAGACATGTCAATGGCAGGAAAAAAACGTATTTAATCTTAATTATTGATAGTATAATGGAAGATAAAAATATACAATCGCAAATAAATGCACTCGACAAAAAATTAGATTTAATCCTTGGTTATGTTAACCAACAAAGATTAAATGCTACAGTAGTTGAGGATTTAGTGAGCGATTTAGGAATTATAGGGAAAGACATGTATGATTCTACTGTTGTAGAATTAGACAAAAGACAAATAGAAATTGATCCAGCAGAATTAACAGATTTGGCTGTTACATTTTTAAGAAATATTGGCAATATTAAATTGGTAATGAATACTCTTGAGATGGCTGTTGATTTAAGTAAAGAAGTTGGACCAATTGCCAATGAAGTAATTATAGATTTTACAAAACAACTCAATACATTTGAACAAAAAGGATACTTTGCCTTCTTTAAAGAATTAGGCCCAATAATGGATAATATTGTTACTGGATTTGCTCCTAAAGACTTGCGAGAACTTGCAGACAGTATCGTTTCAATTCTATCAATTATTAAAGAAATGACACAACCAGAAGTACTTGGAACTATGGAAAATGCAATTAAAGCATTCAATAGTATGGAGACTGAAAGTGTTCCTTCTTACTCAATTTGGAGAGTAATTAAAGAAATGAATAGTCCTGAAATGAAAAAAGCTTTAGGATATGGTATTACCTTTATGAAAAATGTATCTAAAGATGTTACTATAAAAAACGAAGAAAAAAAATAACAAATTAATAATCATTAAAATAAAAAATCATGGCAGAAAAAACAATAGCTGGTAAACAAATTAATGTTACTGATGACGGGTATCTTGAAGATATGTCACAGTGGAATGAAGACGTTGCAAAAGAAATCGCAAAAGAAATTGGTATTGAATTAACCGATAAACATTTTGAAGTTTTAAATTATTTACGTGAAAAGTCTGCTGCTGGTGAAGCTTTATCAATAAGAAGCGTTGGTAAATCTGGAGTAGTTGATATCAAAGGATTGTACAAGTTATTTCCAAAAGGTCCTCTAAAATTTTCATCTAAAATAGCAGGTATTCCTAAACCAACCAGTTGTGTTTAGTTTTTAAACTAACAATTTTATTATAATTTAATATTTTAAATATGGATTCACAAGAAAAAAAACCCTTAGAGAAAGTTTGTTTCATCTGCGCTAAAGGATCTTTAGAAGATGTATACGCTACTTTAGTAATGGCAAATGGTGCCGTTATGGAAGGTATTGAAACCAAAGTATTTTTTACATTCTTTGGTCTTGATGGGATTACAAAAAAAACGATGAATCATTTACATACTGCAACAACTGGAAATCCAGCTATGAGAATGCCTGGCGGACTTCCTTTCCCTACAATACTTGGAGGGATTCCTGGTGTTGAAGCAGCTGTTTCTAGTATGATGAGAAAGCAAATGGAAGATTTAGATATGCCTCCAGTTGATGAATTTTTAGAAATGATTACTGCTGGTGGTGGAGAACTTTTTGCTTGTAAATTAGCAATTGACATGTTTAAATTGAAGAAAGAAGACTTATCTGATGAGGTTTCTGCAATTTTAACTATCGGTGAATTTTATGAAATGTGTGATGGAGACAGAACACAAATTATTTTTACATAAAATATCTCAACTATTTAATTACACAAAAAGAGGCTGTCTGAAAAGGCAGTCTTTTTTTTTGGAAAAAAGCAAGAGATTGATTATTTTCATGGAATGAAATCAAAAGCAGTATTCAAGACTTATAATCAAGATCAATTAAGTTTACTACCTCCAAGTTACGATGAATTAGTACCAAAGA
>JAKIVA010000077.1 GCA_021647265.1 Lutibacter sp. | reverse complement strand
AACTTGTAATAAAGTTATAAATACTATTCAAAATTTGGTTTTCGTTTTTCTAAAAAAGCGGTGGTTCCTTCTTTAAAATCGTGGGTGCCAAAGCTTTTGCCAAATTGCTCAATTTCAACATCAAATCCATTCACGGCATTATTATAATTTGCATTGATAGATTTTATAGCAGCAGCTATTGCAACTGATGAATTTCGAATTATTTTACCTGCTATTTTTTTGCAAAAAGGCAGTAATTCTTCTTGTTCAACTACATAATTCACCAATCCCCAATCTTTGGCATCTTCAGCAGAAATCATTCCTGCCGTCATAATTAGTTCCATAGCTTTTCCCTTGCCTACTAATTGAGGTAAACGCTGAGTGCCTCCATATCCTGGAATTACACCTAACGAAACTTCAGGCAAACCCATTTTTGCATTTTCACTTGCAACTCTAAAGTGTGCTGCCATAGCTAACTCTAAGCCTCCGCCTAAAGCAAAACCATTTACTGCTGCTACAACAGGAGTACTTAAATTTTGAACAAAATCAAATAATATTTTTTGTCCATTTCTTGCTAATTCTTGCCCTTTTTCAACAGTGTAATTTGCAAATTCAGAAATATCAGCACCTGCAACAAAAGCTTTTTCTCCACTACCTGTAATAATGATAACTTTAACTTTCGTATTTGTATCTAAATTCTTAAAAGCTTCATGCAATTCTTCAATTGTACTTTTATTTAATGCATTTAATTTTGTAGGTCTGTTTATTGTAATTACTGCAATGTTGTCTTTTTGTTCAACTAATATATTTTTAAATTCCATAAAATTATTTTTTAGGTAATACTATTTTAAAAACGGTTCCTTTGTTTATTTGTGTTGTAAATGTAATTTTTCCTCCATAGGTTTCTACAATATTTTTTATCATTGGTAAGCCCAATCCCATTCCACTAGATTTTGTCGTAAATTTAGGTTCAAACACCCGTATTTTATCTTCATCTGAAATTCCTTTACCATTGTCTGCCACTTTAATAATTACATTTTCATTATCTTCCTCAACATAAACTTCAATTTTTTTGTTTTCAGTTCCATCTAATGCATGAACAGCATTCTTAATTAAATTAGTAATAATTCTAATCAATTGAGCTTTATCTAATTCAGCTGTAATAACTTTTTGTTTTGGAAAATATGAAATATAATCTTCTGTAAAAATATCTAAAGTGTGTTTTACAACTTCAACAACATTTAATTCTTCACTATTTTGAACTGGCATTTTAGCAAAATTTGAAAAGGCTGATGCAATAGAACTCATGGTGTCTATTTGTTGAATTAATGTTTTACTAAATTCGTTAATTTTATCGTTAATATTTGGGTCATTAACATCAAATTTTCGCTGAAAACTTTGTACCGTTAAACGCATTGGTGTTAATGGGTTTTTCACTTCATGTGCAACTTGTTTTGCCATTTCACGCCAAGCCTGTTCTCGTTCTCCTTTAGCCAATTTCACAGCGCTTTCTTCTAACTCATCAATCATTGCATTGTATGCATTCACTAATGTAAAAATTTCAGAACTTGCATCTTTTAAAATAATTTTCTCATTACGCTCATCTAATCTTGTTCTTTTTATTTTATCTGTAACTGCTTTGATTGACCTTGTAATATAGCTAGAGATAAAATATGCTAACAAAATTGCTACTATAAACATTAAAATATATACCATTAGTAAACGGTATAAAAACTCTATTAAATCTCTATCCTGAACCGAATTATCTTGGACATATTGTAAATTTAAAATCCCTATTGGTTTAAATTTATTATCGGTTATATATGAATATGAGGATTGAAAGCTATTTCTCTTTATTATCTTTGTTTCAACGTAATGATGCTTGAAATTATTGGCAATTTTAGTTAAAACAGCTTTAGGTAATTTAATTGGCGCATCACTTTCAACAAACCCAGAATGAGAACTTTTAACCAATTTCCCTTCTAAATCATAAATATTAATTTCTAAATTTTCAATATAAGAAATCTCATAAATTTTGTCTTTAAATATTGCAGCTAACTTTTCTGTAACTATTGGATATGAGTTTTGTGAAGAATTTAACCAAAAGTTTATTGCTGCTTTTACCGATGCTTCTTTTCTATCTAACCGTCCTTTGTTATACTCGCTAGTTTGCTCTTTATACTGATAAATAGTAACAGCTGCAATTAAAATTGAAGCTAACAAAACCAATAAAATCATTGATAAAAAGATACGAATACGTAAAGAAAGTTGTTTTAATTTCATCTAATCAATATTTTATTATCAATTAGATAGAATTTACACGAAAAGTATTTTGGTAAATATTTAAATTTAATCATGCTCATTTTATACTCAAATTTAATGTAAATATAGGTATTAAGCTTTGGTTGAGTTCAACCAAAGTTATGATTTCATTATTATAATTTGCTGTTTTATAAATATCATAATTTTAAAATCTTTTCTTTTACTAAATTTAACAATTTTGGTTAAAAATATAACTTTAATTACTCAATCGTAGTCTTCATAATTCTATAAACTTTTAATATAAAATCGTCGTTAGAAAAATTTCTAGAATATGTTGAGTTAACACCAATTATTTTATTCGTTACTTTCAAATTCTTTTCAGATACAAAAATATTGTTCTTGTATATTTTTATTAACCAGTTAATATTATCAATATTTATATATTCTGCAAAAATTTCATAATCGTTATTTTTTATAAATAGGTCATATTTCCAGTAGCTTCTACCATCGCTATTTTTCTGTTGTAAAATTTTACAATAGTTAATTTTCTTGATGTTTTCACTAATTTTTAGTGGTAAAATTTGCTTATCTTCTTTATCAAAGCAAAAACAAGTTCTCAAGATTGAATCTTTTTTTGAAAAATAATTTCCTGCAAGAAAATCAGGTATTTTAATGATTTTTGTTTCCAATTGCCCAAATAAGGTTAATGGAAAAATTAGTAGTATTATACAAATAAATTTTATACTTCTCATAATTGGTTACAAAACAGTAAGCAATAAATATACCATATATAAATTTTAATTACGAATTTTTACCACTTGCTTTTTTTTTCATTTTTTTTACAGATGGAGATGTTAGATAAAATAGGAAAAACCCTGAAAATATGGTTAAAATCCCGAAAACTGAAAGAATTCGAAGAGCCCAGTTGGTAATTTCATCTCTTGTTGAGTAATCCATTGTGTGAAGCATCCATAAAAAATCAAATCGTCTCCAATTATTATTTCTAACACTTGTTATTTCTCCTAATTCAGGTGAAACATAAATAGTAGTTTTGGTAGGGTGATCTAGTGTAAAGGCATATACTGGAAGTGTCTTTTCTCTATATTCGTGATGATTTCCAACGTCGTTTTGTGTTAAATACTCTGTCTTAATAATTGGTATTGGTTCTTTTAACTGTTGTTCTACCAATTTAAGACTTTCTTGTGTTGAAAAGGCTGACCGCAGTTTTCCCGTTTCAGTTATTAATTGTGTTTTTAAATGGTTTTTATTGTAATATTTGAACTGTGTTAATGGTTTACCAAATACCTCAATTAAATTAATAGAATGAATGGAATCAAATTCTAAAGTATCTATTCCTTTTTGAATTTGAGAAAAATTAATATTTTTAACATATTTTTTTTCTTGCTTTATCAATGTTTCTCCATGAACATCATCCATGTTATTCCAACTAAAATACAACCCTCCAATTGTCCAAAATAAAAATTGAATCCCAATAATTACCCCTAAATAACGATGGATTTTTCGAGTATTATAATTAATGTTTTTTTTAAATTTCATGATTTATCTCTTAATTTAGTTAGTAATTAAAATAAAAAAAACACAATATACATAGTTAATAACAAACATTCAACCATTTTACATTTTCGAATCTTGAAAAATAGAACCCTTAGATATTAATTATGTTACCCAACAATATTCACAATTTTACCAGGAACAACAATCACTTTTTTAGGAATACGCCCTTGTAATTGTGCTTGTGTTCTTTCATGAGCCATTACAGCTTTTTCAATTGCATCCTTATCCATATCCATAGGAAACTCTAACTTAAATCTCATTTTCCCATTAAATGAAATTGGATATTCTTTAGTGCTCTCTATCAAATATTCTGGGTTAAATATGGGGAAATCTACTGTTGAAATTGATTCTGTATGCCCTAATCTTTTCCATAATTCTTCAGCAATATGAGGAGCATACGGTTCTATAATTATGGTTAAAGGTTCTAAAATAGCACGTTTATTACATTTTAAAGCGGTCAATTCATTAACGGCAATCATAAATGTTGAAACAGAAGTATTGAATGAGAAATTTGCAATATCTTCTTCAACTTTTTTTATGGTTTTGTGTAAGGTTTTTAGCTCTTCCTTTGTTGGCTTATCCTCTGAAACAAAAAATGCTCCATTCGTAATGTATAATTTCCACAACTTTTTTAAAAAACTATAAACTCCTGAAATCCCTGAAGTTTTCCAAGGCTTAGATTGTTCTAATGGTCCTAAAAACATTTCGAACAAACGTAAGCTATCCGCTCCATATTCTTCACAAATTTGATCGGGGTTTACAACATTGTATTTTGATTTGGACATTTTTTCAATCTCACGCCCCACAATATATTTACCTTCTTCTAAAATAAATTCAGCATCACTAAACTCAGGTCTCCATTTTTTAAAAGCATCAATATCCAATTCATCAGATGCATTTACTAAAGAAACATCAACGTGAATAGGAGTAAAGTGTGACCATTTACTGTTTTTTTGAGCTTCTAAAACTTTTGTTTGTTTTAATAAATCTGATGGATCTACTTTTACGTTTTTTCCTTCTTTCTCTATAACTCTTCTTTCTCTAATTATATTATCCATCAGGTTTTTACTAACAAAAATGGTTTTTTTAGCCATTTCTGAATTATTTCCTTCACCAAACTCCCATCGATAAACAAAAGCACTAGTTCCTGTTATCATTCCTTGGTTAATCAGTTTTTTCGCATACTCATCAACAGGTAATATTCCTTTATCAAATAAGAATTTTTGCCAAAAACGAGAATATAATAAATGCCCTGTAGCATGTTCACTTCCACCAATATACAAATCTACATCTCGCCAATAATTGACAGCTTCTTTACTTACAAACTCATCAGGGTTATTTGCATCCATATACCTATTAAAATAAGAGGAACTTCCTGCCCAACCTGGCATGGTATTTAATTCTAAAGGAAATATTGTTTCGTTATTAATCAATTCATTTGAAACTACTTCATTTTTAATAGTGTCCCAAGCCCAAGTTAAAGCGTTTCCTAATGGAGGTTTTCCATCTTCCGTAGGTAAATATTTTTCTACTTTAGGTAAAACAATAGGTAAATATTGTGTAGCAATCATTTGTGGTAAGCCATTTTTATAATATACAGGGAAAGGTTCCCCCCAGTAACGTTGACGACTAAAAACCGCATCTCTTAAACGATAATTTATTTTTCCGTAACCAAAGCCACGTTGCTCTATTTCATAAATAATACGCTTCATAGCTTTTTTATAAGGCAAGCCATTTAAAAAGTCTGAATTTGTAATAACTGTATTTTCTTTATCTGCGTATGCCTCTTCTGAAATATCAACATTTTCAAAAATATTCGGTATTTCAATATTGAAATGTTTTGCAAAATCATAATCACGCTGATCTCCACAAGGGACAGACATTACAGCTCCGGTTCCATAACCTGCCAACACATAATCTCCAATCCAAATCTGTACTTTTTCTCCTGAAAATGGATGTATAGCATACGCGCCTGTAAAAACTCCTGATATTGTTTTTACATCTGCCATACGTTCTAATTCACTACGTTTCGCGGTTTTCTTAATATAGGCTTCAACCGCTTCTTTTTGAGCATCGGTAGTAATTTTGGAAACTAGTTCGTGTTCTGGAGCCAAGGTCATAAAACTTACGCCAAAAATTGTGTCAGGACGCGTTGTAAAAACATCAATACTTTCCTCATGCCCATCAACTTTAAAAGTAACCATCGCTCCTTCAGAACGCCCTATCCAATTAGTTTGAGAATCTTTCAATGGTTGCGGCCAATCTATTTTATGTAAACCCTCTAACAAACGTTGTGCATACGCCGTTATTCTCATACTCCATTGCATCATTTTTTTTCTAATAACAGTATGTCCTCCGCGCTCAGACACCCCGTTTACAATTTCATCATTTGCTAAAACAGTTCCTAAATCTGGACACCAATTCACTTCTGTTTCAGACAAATATGTCAATCTATATTGTAAAAGTATTTTTTGTTGTTCTTCTTCTGAATAATTTTTCCAATCTTTTGCAGTAAAAATTTCAATATCATCATCACTCACCGCATTAATATTTTTATTCCCTTCTGAAGAAAAAATAGCAATTAAACTTTCAATGTCTTCAGCTTTATCACTTGTTTTATTATACCACGAATTAAATAATAACGTGAAAATCCATTGTGTCCACTTGTAATAATTAGGATCTGATGTACGAACTTCACGAGACCAGTCAAATGAAAAGCCAATTTTATCTAACTGCCTTCTGTATGTTTTAATATTTGCTTCTGTAGTAATAGCTGGATGTTGCCCTGTTTGAATGGCGTATTGTTCAGCAGGTAATCCAAAAGAATCATATCCTTGCGGATGTAATACATTAAATCCTTTATGGCGTTTGTATCGTGCATAAATATCTGAAGCTATGTAACCTAATGGGTGACCAACATGCAATCCTGCTCCTGATGGGTATGGAAACATATCTAATACATAAAATTTTGGCTTATCTGAATTGTTTTCAGCTTTAAATGTTTGGTTATCTGCCCAATATTGTTGCCAATTTGCTTCTATCTCTCTAAAATTGTATTCCATACCTCGTTATTCTTTTTTAAAAGCGCAAAGTTACATTTTAAATAGAAAACTATAAAGTCTATTTAACTTGTATTTAAAGTAATTATATTTTGTAACTTGGACGTGAATCATTTAAGACTTAACAATCAATGTCCAAAGAAATTGGGTTAGTACTTTCTGGAGGTGGTGTTAGAGCAATTGCTCACATTGGTCTTATAAAAGTATTACTTGAAAATGATATTATCCCTATTGAAGTATCAGGCACAAGTGGTGGAGCTTTAGTTGCTGCGTTGTACGCTGCTGGATATAACCCACGTGAAATGATTGATTTTTTTGTTCAAACTCCATTGTTAAAATTCTCACTCTACGCTCGTAATAAACCTGGAATTATGGACAGCGATAAATACACCTTATTTTTTAAAAAATTCTTTCCTGAAGATTCTTTTGAAAGCTTAAAATATCCTTTAACGGTAACAGCTACTAATTTACTTAGTGGAAACTTAGATTATTTTAATAAGGGAGAACTTATAAAGCCTTTAATTGCTTCTTCTGCATTACCTCCTGTTTTTTCACCTATTGAAATAAATGGAAGTTTATATTCTGACGGAGGTATTTTAAACAATTTCCCTATTGAACCATTACAAAATAAGTTTAAATATATTATTGGAAGTTTTGTAAATCCAATTTCTGCTGTAGAAAAGTCAGAAATTAATTCTTCATTAAAACTTTTATATCGGGTTTTTCATATTGGTTTAGATGTGAACAATTTTAAAAAATTCAGCCAATGTAACTATGTGTTTTCACCTACAGACATAAATAAAATTGGAGTATTAGACTCCAAAGCTATAAACAAGGCGTTTCAGTTTGGTTATGAGCACGCCAAACGTGAAATTGACAAGATTTTAAAATCGTTAGCTTAAGTACTTTTTTTAGTAGTATTAAAAGGTAAGATACGGTTAATTAGTTGCTGCAAAATTTGTAATTTCGCCCTCTGTTAAAACCTAAAATTTGAATAAAAATAATTATAAAGCACATTTGGCATTGTTGGGGGCCAATATTATTTACGGTATAAATCATATTGTTGCCAAAGGTGTAATGCCTAATAAAATTGGACCTTCAGCTTTTATTTTTTTAAGGATATTAGGAGCCGGGCTATTATTCTGGATTATAAAGTTTTTTATTAAAGAGAAAGTACAAAAAAAAGATTTCGCCTTATTAGCAATTGGCGGTTTACTCGGCGTAGCTACCAACCAACTGCTTTTTTTCCACGGGTTAAATTTAACATCTCCTATTGATGCTTCTATTATAATTACAGCAGTACCGGTTATGGTATTAATTTTTAGTGTGTTTTTTCTAAAGGAAAAATTAACTTCAAATAAAATTATAGGTATTATTATTGGGGGCATTGGTGCTATTTTACTAATTGCTTATGGTAATAAATCTGGGGGGACAAGTTCTGTTTTAGGCAATATTTATATATTTTTAAACTCTGTTTCTTATGCTCTGTATTTAGTATTGATAAAACCTCTTATGAAAAAATACAAACCTTTAACGGTAATAAGCTGGGTTTTTCTATTTGGCTTTATATTCATGCTTCCTTTTGGCTTACCCGATGTAATTAAAACCAATTTTTATGCTTTTACGTTAAACACATATTTAACTGTTGCTTTTGTTATTATTGGCACAACCTTTTTAACTTATTTGCTAAATATTTATGCCTTAACAAAAGTATCTCCTTCGGTTAATGGTAGTTATATTTATTTACAACCCGTAATTAGCTTTTTTATGGTTGGTATTTACGCTTATTTTTTAGGTCACAATGAGTACGCCAGAGACATTAATTTAATAAAGATATTGAGCTGTTTTATGGTAATAATTGGGGTTTATTTAATTAACGTGAATAATGTTTAAGCAGCCCATAAACATAATTGATTAGATTTAATAGGTGTTATATTTAAAGAAGGCTTTTTAGGGAAGAAACAATACGCCGTTAAAGCTGGCACAATATTTACCAA
>JAKIVA010000012.1 GCA_021647265.1 Lutibacter sp. | reverse complement strand
AACTGTTAATGGCAAAAATATTCCTTTTAACTTTACTAATTATAGTAACGATATTTTAGATTCTAAGGAGAAGGTTTCTGATTATATGTATGAAAAAGGGATTGATTTATTAGAATCTGATGATAAAAGAATTATAAGAGAAGCGTATAGTACGCTTGATTATCTTGAGCGCATAAATCCTAACTACGAAAACACGCGCGAATTATTAGATGAAGCGCATCAACGGGGTACAGATTATGTTTTGGTTTCAATTAATAACCAGACAGAACAAATTATTCCAACGCGATTAGAAGACGATTTGTTAAACTTTGATACCTATGGTTTAAACAAATTTTGGAGTGTTTATCATTCAAATAAGAACAACGATGTTAGTTATGATTATGCCATGCATCTTAATTTAAAACGTATTAATGTATCTCCAGAACGGATTAAAGAACGTCAGTTAATACGAGAAAAGGATGTTGTTGATGGATGGAAATACAAATTGGATGACGCTGGTAACGTTGTTAAAGACAGCTTAGGAAAAGACATAAAAGTTGATAAAATAATTAATGTGAAATGTCGCTTTTTAGAAATTAAACAATTAAAATCATCTCAAGTTATTGCAGATGTGGCTTATGTAGATTTAACCTCTAATCAACTATTAGACTCCTTCCCTATTGATAGTGAGTTTGTTTTCGAAAATATTTTTGCCACTATTAGAGGTGATAAAAGAGCCTTAAACAAAAATGAGCGAAAGTTATTAAGGAATAGACGCGTGCCATTTCCAAGCAATGAGCAAATGGTTTATGACACGGGTGAAGATCTAAAGCTTCAACTCAAGGATATTATAAATTCTTATACTATTAGATAATAAAAAAAACCTCCTTAATTATTTAGGAGGTTTTTTTATGGGTTGCGCTTATCGTTTAGGATATGCTTCCGTTATGGACTAAATTAATCAAAATTTTCCGTTGTTAAATTTATTTATTAAATTAGCAATAACTTAGTTAAATCTCTAAGCTACAATGGGGTATAGCCGTTGTTGTATGCCGTGACTTTCTTTTCAGGAGCGTTGGCAAAGATATACTTATTGACAAGTTTTGGATCGTGCGGTTGGCTTTTGAGCGACTTGACAATGTGTATGGCTTTTAGTGTTGGCTGCTTTTTAAACGTTTTACCATTGATTGTGGTTTAAACCCAGCAATTTGAATGATTTGGTCTCGTTTACGTCTCTCAATTATGTTTGTATAAAGGTGTTTTCTAATGTAAACCCTAAGAATACTTTGAGCTAAATAATTATTCTCAGTTTCTTTAAATAGCTGTTTTAATTCCTCAATACTAATTTTCTCATAATATGATTTAATTGCAAATGTCACCATTTTAGCAGCAGTACTACCCATCTTACTTGCAACAGTTTCGTAAAGTTCATTTCTTCCTTTAGTACCAACTGAAAACATCAACCCAGTAAAGCTATCCATGCAAACACGCCATGAAATATATTGCAAAAATTGTTTTACAGATTTTTCAATAATAGCTTTATCATCCTTTGTTTTCTCTTTAATGTCTTCTGTAATCGCTTCTATCAATAGCTCTTTGTCTCTAATGAGCATTTCAGTAAAGAATCCAACATAGCGAAAACTTGCACTATAGGCCGCCTCTACTAATTCCACTAATTTTTCTTTTTCAAAATCACCTTGCTGATTCTTTACAATTTGTCCTATTATCTTTATTGACCTAAACGCTTGACTAATTTCTTTTATTTCAGGTGACATTAATTCATCATCAGAAGTATTATGATTATTATTGCGGTCTAATTTATCTCTATTTTGTAAATCTTTTTTTATCTCTTTTTTAGGGTCTCTATCTTCTATGATATTATCTTGAATCTCTTTAGCAAAGTCCGATATAAAACAAACAAATTCATCATTTTTATCTAATGTTACTGGTTTTGAATTCTCAAAAGGGATTTCGCTTGTAAATACAATATTGTCAATTAGTAATTGAGCTTTTGAATGGTGCGTTAAAAAAATTAAAATATTTGCATTTTTTTCAAGATGGATATTTTCACACAAATCTTCAATTAACTTTTCATGTGTATCAATTTTAGAGGAAATTTTTTGAGCAACTAAATAAAAGAAGATGTATTTGTATGAAAAACAATAATTTTCATCATCATACTTGATAATATTTGCTTTAGATAGAGTTGAAAGTACTTGTGTCGATGAAAAATCTTTATAATATAACTTACCATAATTGGTGTAAAATTCATCAAAATCATTCTCAGTAAATGTTTCTGCTTTTTTATCAAATAAATAAAATGCTAACTCTTTTAGAATATTTAAATAACTAGTTAATTTATTATTGTCATTTGCACCTTCTCTTACAAGACCTGCGGTAATTAAAGCGTAATAAACATGTCCATAAGATGTTTGTGAGAAGTCTTGTGATATAATGTTATCATCTAATCCCTGAAGTAAAGTTAATACGAAAATTGGATACGAAGGCATTAAACGATTACCTATTAGAGAGTTTATTTCATCAAATCGAGCCTTAATATTCTTTAATAATAATTCTTCATTAATGGTCATCACATCTTCCCCTATACGTAACCACTGTTCAATCAATTCACCTCTTTTTTCGTGACCTAATGGGAGGAGTTTATATTTATCGAATTTTTTTAAATTTGTGGCTTCCTCGGTTGTAATGTTTGACCCAATTGAATTATCTGCGGATATAAAAATATAATCAAAATGAGAACTTAAGTTGTTTAATAAAATCTTCCTATGTTTTGAATTTAATGATGATTTATGAAAGTTGTCTAAAAATAAAGCTCTAAGAGGTTGTTGGAAAAATAAATTGATATCACTATTATTATATTGCTCTTTAATTGCTTTTTTTATAATCTTTTTAACATCTGTTATATTTATATATTTACCCCGTAAATATATTGGATTATAGCCTATTTCATAAAGTTTTTTTAATAATACGAAAAATAAGGTTGTCTTACCTGATTGGTCTTCTCCTTCAACCAAAACATTGACATTTTTATTTTTTTTAAGCTAACGGAATTCTTTGAGGTGCTTCCACCCAAATTTTTTCAGTAATTAAAATTCCAATTAATACACATATTCCTGAAACAACTGTTAATAATCCTCCATTTCCGAAAAATAACAATGCTAATGGAATAATATTACCTATCAATACAGTTACCATCCAAAATAAATTTTTATATCTTCCTTTGGTAATCATTTTTACCACAGTTTTTGCAGCTGTTGTTGGGTGTGTAATTGTTAATTCTGTTACTAGCGTAAATAAATTAACAACCAATGCAATTATCATGGTGTTTTTTAGAATACTCATCCAATCTTCGTTTCTAAAAATTAAAGAAGCTATTATAAAAATGGAAGCCCCTGCCATTACACTATGCACTAACATATGTAATGGTAATGTTGGACTTTGCCAAAAATCACGCCCTTTTGCTTGTGCAAATAAAAATGCCGTATAAATTGCTAACAATACAGCAAAAACAGCTGTAATCCATAATAAAATGGTTTCTCCTGTGTTTACATCAAATAAGGTCATTGCTCCCCAAACGGTTACCAACAATCCGAAAATAGTAATTGTGTAACCACCTTTTACCAACCAAGAGTTCCATTGTGGACGTAACAAAACATTTAAAAAACGATCTGGCCTGTCTAAGTCCATCACCAAGAATAATCCTGTTAATGCTAAAAATGTTAATGAAATTCCTGCGGACCACAATTTGGCTGTTGAAGAAACCTCATAGCCAAGCATTATAGCTATAAATGGAATTAAAAATGCACCTGCTGCAATTGCCTTTGTAAATACGTAGGTTGAAACTTCCCAACCCCATAAAATACCTTTATCTGGTGTATCATAAACTCTACGTGCTTTGCCTGTTAACACATCAATATAATTTGGATTCTCACTTTCTTTTTTCTGATATGCTGCTTCAATTTCGTTATTTATTGTCATTTGCAATAAATCTACGTCATCATTTGTATGCATCATTTTTTCAGCCGCTTTTGCAAAATGCCCAACACCACGAGCTTGTGAGCTCCATAAACTTGGCCCTGATTTATCAGTAGCTTCAGGAACCAATGAAGCATCATCAGCATCAATATAAAATAGATTTGGATTGGTGCCCTTTTCTGGCTTTCTAACTTTTACTGCTTGACGTGCCAATAGTTGAGAAATCTCAGTAGTTGGATTTTCCATATCTCCCGCAATAATTGCGTGTTCAGGGCAAACTGAAACACAAGCAGGCTCTCTACCAACATCAACTCTGTGCGCACAATAATTACATTTTGCTGCTGTTTTGGTATCTGGATCTATGTATAATGCATCATACGGACACGCTTGCATACATGATTTACAACCAATACAACGGTTATTGTCAAAATCTACAATACCATCTTCACGTGTATATAATGCTTC
This sequence comes from Lutibacter sp., assembly GCA_021647265.1. Classification (GTDB taxonomy): domain Bacteria; phylum Bacteroidota; class Bacteroidia; order Flavobacteriales; family Flavobacteriaceae; genus Lutibacter. Next base: position 49,410 of record JAKIVA010000012.1, on the reverse strand, counting down.
CACCGGACAAATTTCTACACAAGGAGCATCTGTACAATGATTGCACCGCATGACTGAAAAAATTCTTCGTGTGTCTGGGAATTCACCTTTTTCTACTTGTTTAACATACGTTCTGTTAACACCTATAGCAACATCGTGTTCCGATTTACACGCCGTAGTACAAGCATGACAACCAATACATTTACGGTTGTCAATTATAAAACCATACTTCATATTTTATCAAAATAATTTAGTTCTAACAAATTTAACTATTGAAGGTGTTAGTTTTGTGATAAGTATCACACAATATATTATTTAGAATCAATTTAAATTACAAGCCTATTTATTTAATATAAATGATTTATTTTTGTACTAACTTTTAATAATTCTTATGCAAATACAACTATTATTTTTTGGTATTACTACAGATTTTGTTGGAGAAAATACCGTATATTATAATTTACAAGAAAAAACCCATATTAAAGAGTTAAAAGAAGCTTTAAAGTTAACATATCCAAATTTAAAAAATATACACGAGTTTGCTATAGCTGTAAATGAAGAATATGCAAATGACGATTTAATACTTAAAAATGGAGATGTTGTTGCAATTATTCCACCTGTGAGTGGCGGTTAATTTTTTAAGTGTTTTTTGTCAACATAAAATGTTCCAAATGGAATAACCGATGCTATTAAGACTATCCATGTGGTTTTAGCTTCCCACTTTAATTCATATTTCAGCATAATTGCAAATACAACATACACTAAAAATAATATTCCATGTGGCATTCCAAGCATTTTTACAAATGAGTCGTTTCCTGCAAAATATTTGATTGGAGTTGCAATAAATAACAACAATAAAAATGATACTCCTTCTAAAAAACTAATAATTCTAAATGTCTTTTGCATAAGGCTTCCTTAAATTAAGTATTTTGCGAAAATAGACTTTAGATTTGTTAAATTTGCTAAATATTAGTTAAAAATAATGATTCAAAGAACTTCTATAAAAATAACCGCTCAAAAATTAAATTTACAAGACTGCATCGCTTTTGTTGAAGATGATTCTTGTGGTGGAATTGTTACTTTTGTTGGTACCGTAAGAAATGTAACACAAAATAAAACAGTTACTTTATTAGATTTTAGTAGCTATGAGCCTATGGCATTGAAAGAGATGCAAAAAATAGCAACAAAAGCTTTAGAAAAATTCTCCATTCATAAAATTGCAATCCATCATGCCATTGGTGAGTTGCAAATTGGTGATGTTCCTGTAATTATTGCTGTTTCATCTGCACATAGAAAAGCGGCCTTTGAAGCGTGTGAATATGCTATTGACACATTAAAAGATTCTGTTCCAATATGGAAAAAAGAACATTTTGAAGATGGCGAAGTTTGGGTTAACTCACATCCTTAAACTATCTTCATTTTGGCTAATAAAAAAGAAGCATTCATGTTTTTACAAATACCATCTTTTAATTTATAATCAAAGTATAGTTCATCATTAATAATTTCTGCATCAAAATAGTAGTTTTTAATTTCGGGTAATTCTTTCTCAATTTCACACAAACTTAAATCGTGTGTCGCTATAATTCCTGTTGAATTTGAGGTGACTAATTTTTGAATAAATTTTTTGGAACCTATAGCTTTATCTGTACTGTTTGTTCCTTTTAAAATTTCATCTAAAATTATAAAATACTCATTGTTAACTATTTCATCTACAATAAACTTTAATCGTTTTAATTCAGAAAAGAAATACGACTCATCATCAACTAAAGAGTCTGTAGTTCGCATGCTAGTAATAAGTTTGATTGGGTAATACTTGAAATTTTCTGCACAAACCGGCAATCCACAATTTGCCATTACAATGGCCATTGAGACTGTTCTCAAAAAAGTACTTTTTCCCGCCATATTAGCACCTGTTATAATGAAGAATTGGTGCTTATCAATTTTAAAATCATTACTTATTCTAACAGAATCATTCAATAAAAAATGACCTAATTTTTTAGCTTCAATTACGTTTTTAGAAGTTTTAATTTCAGGAAACACATAGGTTGGATGATTGAAAGTAAAGTTTGCTAATGAATTTTGAGCATCAAAAAAGGCTATTACTTCAAACCAGTTTTCAACTTTATCTTTATAATTAATTACCCACTGTTCAATTTTATAAGCTTGTTGTAAATCCCACAATAAAAATCCATTCCCTAGTACTCCAACTATCAAATTATTACGTTGATCTAAAGCATCTAATATTTTTGAGAATTTAGCAACTATTTTTGATGCTTTTTCAGTTTCAGTTTTAATTTGTTGTTGTTTTACTATTAAAATTTTTGATGTAAACGTCGCATTTTCAATTTTATTCAACAACTTATAATATTGCTTAAAAGTATCTTTTGCTTTATTGGCATATTTATACAGTGTATTTACTTTTTTTAGAAATAGGCCTGATATTCCTAACCCTATAAAAAACCAAAACAGTACTATTTGACTCGAAATAATTTGAAAACCACTTACTACAATTAAAATTATTGAAGTTACAGAAAACACTGTAGGTAAAATTGCTAAATATTTAGGAAAAACCGATTTATAATTATGTATCCAATCTATCAATTTTTTAGCTGAATATTCAACTTTTACCATACTGCCCAATGCAGAAAATTGTTGTCTCCATTTTGGTTTTTCACTCAATTCTTTAATCCCGTCCTGTTTTTCCTCAACATTAGAAATATCATTTTGTGAAATATATGCGGCAAACTCTTTTTTACCTTCACTTGTTACAGTTCTATTACTATATTGAAAAAAAGAACCTTTCCCAAATAAATCTATATCGTAACTATAAAAATGAGATGTATCAATAAATTCTTTTCCTTCATTTAACAAAGTGTAATCTCCTGTTAAAACAGCTATTTCAGTACTATTTATTTGAAGTAATTTTTTATTAAAATCTAATTCATATTGTAATTTACCGTGTCTTAATATTAAGAAAAGAAATAAAATAATCCAGCTTATAATTATAAAAATTACAATTCTAGTGGTATCAAAAAAGAAATAAATTCCAAAAACAGCAATTAAAAAAACAAAAAAACGTATTGAGCTAGAAATGGCTAGCTTGTGTTTTAATTCTTTTACTCTTTTTTCAAAATACTGCTTTTGAGTCGTATAAAATTTAATTGGATTGTGCATTTAATATTTTGTTATACCTCCAGACAAGCTTAAAACCGAGAGTAATGGATATTTTTCCTTTATTTTTAATGTAACTGCATAACTTGTAATTCCTCTTGCGCAAATTATTACATATTTCTTTTTAAAATTGGGTTTAAAATTATCTATATCAAAAGTTTTGTAGGGGATTTTTTGGTGAACACTGAAAGGAATTGTGTCATCAAAATTAGTTAATATACTAACTATTTCAATGGCCGAATCTGAAATATTTTTTTTTAATTCAGCAGCTGTAATCAATAACGTACTATCTTGTAAGGTACAATTTGCATCTAAATACGCTGAATTTTTAAAAACTTCTTCAATATTCAATTTTTTATTTTTCTTCAATTTAATTTTAAATTGAGTGTTCTGAAGTGAATTATAAATTAACAATTGATTTATTAATAACTTCCCTTTTTTGGTAATTAATTTTATTACTTCGTTTGCCTGAAACAAGGCAATTAAACCTACAATTGGATTTAACGTTCCTGCCTCTTCACAATTTGGAATATCTGTTGCTATTTTAGGGAAAGCATCTCGCAAATTACACGTGTATTCACTATTTTCACCTAATATATTAAACGTGGCTACATAACCGTCAAATTTATATAATGATCCATACACTAATGGTTTTTTAGCAAGTACACAAGCATCATTTATCAAGTATTTTATGGGTAAGCTATCTGTACCATCAACTACAATATCATATTTTAAAATTAAATCTATAATTGAATCTTTATCAATGGCCTTATTAGTAAATGCAACTTTTGTAAAAGGAGTTCTTTTTTTTATTTCATTAGCTAATACTTTGGTTTTGGCTTTACCAATATCTTCCATTTTATAAAAAACCTGACGATGTAAATTAGAAATTGAAACGGTATCAAAATCAACCAAATGTAATTCTCCCACACCACTTGTTGCTAAATAAATTGCAACCGGGTTTCCTAATCCTCCACAACCAATTATCAATACTTTTGCATTTTGTAATAATTCTTGCCCTTTTTTACCTATTTCAGGTAACGAGGTTTGACGCTTAAAATATTGTTCTTTATTAAAGTCCATTATACACCTATTACTTCTCTTCCTTTTTTATTTAAATAAATTTTAGATTCCTTTATTTCAACATATTTTTTTAACTGTTTAAGATAGTTGAAATACTGCAATTCGCCAAACCCATAAACGGTTTCTTTTTGTTGCCAAATTAATAAAGTTCTAATAATTTGTTTTTCAGTAAATATACCTGAATTAACAATTCTTAGAATTTTATATTCTATTTGATTTAATCCTTTTTCATTGGGAAACCTCAATAAGTGTTGATTGATGGTTTTTTGTAAACATTTAAATTTTGAATTTTTATTAAAATTAAATTTCTGTAATTTGTCAATATCATTTTCAACGTACATTTCCCAGCTCTCTTTTGCAAACAGTAAGCTTGCTTTACTAAGTCTAATTTTATTTTTGAAAATTGATTTAAAATTTATTGTAGAAAAATTTGTGAAGGGTTGTACAGGTTCTTTTTCGTTCTCTTTTTCAAAATATACTAAAAAGTAAGTTGTTTTTTTTACATAATTAGTAACTAAGTAAGTACATAATGCCAATAAATTTAGTTGCTGAAACAAATTGCATTCAAACCACAAAACAACTTCATTATAATTAGACAAATCTTCAACTTTTTTAATTTCTCTAATTGTTGTATCGTAATATTTTATAGGTTCAATATTAAATTTCTTTTTAAAATAAGCATATCTTTTTTTCCAAAATTCATCACTGCCCACATTTTTATGTAAGGCCCCTTCACACAGCATTTCTCTCCAAACAATAATATCTCCTTTGATTTCAGATTTTTCCAAAATTTGGGCTGTGGCATCATTATTTAAAATATGAATTGTATTATTACTCATTTATTTCTTTACGTGCAGCCTTAAATTCTTCAGGTGTGTTAATATTTCTAATTAAATCATCATCAACCTCAACAATTTTAACATCAGAATTTATTAAAACTTTACGCGGACAAGAAAACCCTTGTGATAAATAATTTAACAGCAACAAATAACTTTTAGGTTCCCAAATAGTTATTAGGGGTTCTGGAAATTGCTTCCCTTTCCCTTTAATACTTGTTGCTGCTTTTGACGGATTTCTATATTTTAATAATTTTTGAATAACGGCATCGTTTACAAAAGGCACATCGGTTGCTAAAACCAGCCAAGCGACATTTGGATTTGATTGAAATGCCGAACAAATGGCTCCAAAAGGCCCTAAACCTATAAACTTATCGGTAATTTTATGTTCTATTTCAATTTCTTGGGAAGACCTAACCGATAAATACGTTTTTAAATTATTTTTCTCTAACAATTCAATAGCAACATCGCGCTGATTTTTACCATAAAATTGCAATGTCCCCTTATCTGTTCCCATTCGAACACTTTTACCACCAGCTAAAACTAAACCTTGAATGGGTGCTATTTTCTCTTTAATTAAATTCTCTATATGCATAGAAATTTTCTCTATTTCAGTAATTTCATAACACATCAGATTTTTTATCTGCGGTTTTTCTGCAACAAGAAAGTCGAAAAATTTAGCACCCTCTGTTAATTTTACAACAAATTGAATATTATTTAACTGATCTAACCTTTTTAAAACAGAAGCTTCTTTTTCATTATCTAGGATTAAAATTTGTTTAGAACCTTGATAATGATTTCCATTTATAAACACAAAATCGTATTGCGAAAATTGAATGCGCTGATTAAATTTATTTAACGCTGAATTTCTTAAAATTTGGGCAGTTCCCTTAGAGTGAAAAGTATATGTTTCAATAGAGGTTGTTATTGTTTCTTTACTATGTGAAGCATCAAAATAGGCTAATTTATAATCTATTAATTTTTTAGAAACTTTATTTACTAAATTTGAAATAACACCACATTTTGTTCCAACAAAAGCTATTTCATTGGGTGCAAAATTATCGTTATCTCTTAGTTTAAGTTTTGTGTGTTTTTGATGTTTACCCATTTTTAATATCGCTTTTACCTCCAGATTTTTCAACTAATTTCACCTCCTTTATCACCATTTTTTGCGAAATAGATTTACACATATCATACACTGTTAATGCAGCAATATTTGCTCCTGTTAATGCTTCCATTTCAACACCTGTTTTTCCTTCAATTGAAACTGTACAAATAATTCCAATGGTTTCTTTGTCAACAATATTAATAGCAATATCAACTCCATTAATTAATAACGGATGGCACATTGGAATTAAATCAGATGTCTTTTTAACTGCTTGAATACCTGCAATAATAGCTGTTTGAAAAACGGGGCCTTTTTTGGTTGTTAACTCCTTATTCTTAAAATGAGATATAATTTCTTGTCCTAAAAACATCGTTGCTCTAGCTGTTGCTTTTCGGTTAGTAACTTTTTTACCACCAACATTAACCATTTTAGGGTGGTTCTTATCATTGATATGTGAAAATTCTTTTGCCATTCTTAACGTTTAAACTATTTATTTTGAATGTGTAGTGTAGCTTCTAATTAATAAAAATTATTAAATTGTTGGATTCATTTTATTTTGATTAATATATATTTTATTTCTGCCTAAGGTTATTAGCTCTTCCTGCTCTAATTTTTTTAAGGCTCTTGATACTGATTCTCTAGAGACCTTCAAATCACGAGCAATATCAAAATGTTTTATATTTATCGTTTTATCATTTTTTATTAAACTTGTGTATTGTAAATATTTTAACAATCTATTTTCCAAACAAGTAAAAGCAATATCATCAATTTTTTCAATTAGAAAAGATGTTTGCTGCTGGTTTAATTGAAAATAAAAAGATCGCCATGAGCTGTATTTTAAAAACCATGAGTTTACAACTTTAGCGGGTATTGCTATGTATACAATATTACTTTGTGCTTCTAATCTTATTTCACTTATTTTATTTTCTAATGCATAGGTAATTGCAATTGCACTAACCTGATTCTTAGTTAAAAAATGTAAAAAAATGCCATTCCCTTTCCCGTCTCGGTGCATTACTTTAACCACTCCAGATACAATTAAGGGGATAAACTCAATTTTTCTTCTTATCTCTAAAATTATTTTTTCTGGTTCTGCTTTTTTTAAAATCCCATTATTACTTAGTTCTTGTAGTAAATTTTCTTCAAAAATACTTGAAAAATTAGTAGTAATAATTTCATTTAGTTTCATAGGTGGAAACCTTATTAATGAGGTATTTTTTCTTTAAATAGCCCGTACAAAAATGCGCCTAAAGTTGCTCCAAAAATTACGACTAAAATTGATACAACTCCCTTACCTATCAGTACAAACATTGGTCCTGGACAAGCACCTGCTAATGCCCAACCCAACCCAAATAAAATGCCCCCCAAAAGATTTCGGTATAATCCCTTTTTTTTAGGTGTTACATTAATATCATTTCCTTCAAAAGTCCTAACCATTTTCTTTCGAAAAAGAAACATGCTTATCATCCCTAAAATAATTGCAGAACCAATAATTCCATACATGTGAAAAGATTGAAATTTAAACATCTCATAGATTCTATACCATGAAATTATTTCTGCCTTGGTCATTACTATTCCAAAAAGAATTCCAACTAAAAAAAATTTTATATACTTCATCTTTCTAAAATATTAATGGTAAAATAAACCAGGTCATTGTTAATCCTCCTATAAAAAAACCAATTACAGAAATTAATGAAGGAAGTTCTAAATTACTTAAACCAACTATCGCATGTCCAGAGGTGCAACCACCAGCCCAACGTGACCCGAAGCCAACCATAATACCTGCTATTATGAGCGTAAAAAAACCTTTAATTGTAAGCATTGTGTCTATACTAAAAATTTCGTCAGGCAAATAAGAACTACCTGCATTGGCAATTCCAATAGCTGCCAAATCTTTAACTGTTTGTGGGTTTAATGCTACAACATCACTGGTTGATAACCATTGAGATGCAATAAACCCTCCTGTAATAGAACCAGCGATAAATATTAAATTCCAGGAATTTTGTTTCCAGTCAATTTTAAAATAGTCAATAAATTTTCCTGCTCCTCCAATAGAGCATAAAGTTTCTAAATTTGAAGATACACCAAAACGTTTACCGAAATAAAACAGTAAAAACATGACGATTGAAATAACGGGACCGGCAATGTACCAAGGCCAAGGTTGTGTAATAAATTCCATAATTAGAGTTAGTTAGTTTTCCCAAATATCATAAAATAAATTGCTTATAACAAATATTTAAAATTTTAAAACTCTAAAATTTCAATTTTATTTCTGTGTAATTTTATTTTACCTTCATTTTCTAATTGTTTTAACAATCTTGAAATTACAACTCTAGACGTATGTAAATCATACGCAATATCTTGATGAGTGGTGTGCAATTCCATCTCTCTCATTATTTGCGCCTTGTCTGTTAAATATTTATACAATCGCTCGTCCATCCTCATAAAAGCTAGCGTATCAATAGTTTCCATCATTTCATTAAGTCGAATATTATAACTATCAATAACAAAATTTCTCCAAGATTTATATTTAACCAACCATTCATCCAATTTCTCTTTTGGAAGAAAAATTAATTCTGATTCTTTTTCTGCAATGGCTCTAATACCGCATTTCCCATTTGAAATTGCACTGGCAAATGAGCTAGCACATGTATCTCCTCGTTCTAAGAAATACAGTAAAATTTCTTCTCCTTTTTTATCTTCTCTTACAATTTTAATAGCTCCTTCCAATAATAAAGGTACTCCTGTCATTTGATCTCCTAAATCAACTAATATCTCATTTTCTCTTAGTTTTTTATAGGTTCCTACTTGTACTATTTCATCAATTAGTTCATCTTCAAAAACAAACGAATAATAGTTTTTTAGCTTTTCTCTCATTTTTTTAAATAATATAAAATTTTAGTTGTAGCACCTGTTCTTTCAACTACATAATTTAGGGCTTGTTTACCTGCTTTTACCCTTTTTTGCTCCTCTTGAAAAAACTTTTTTAAAAGTACGGATAATTTTTTAGAATTATTAACTGAAAAACATGCCTTTTTATTTACCAATTCAACTGCCTCTCTAAATTTATTATAATTTGACCCTATTAGTATTGGAACACCAAATGTTGCAGGTTCTAAAACATTATGTACACCTGTCTTGGTAAAACCTCCTCCTACGTAAGCGATATTCGCATAACTGTATATTTTAGTAAGTATTCCCACCGTATCAATTATAAAAACTTGATAATCTTGAAGTTTTACATCATTTTTATTAGAAAATAAAACTACTTTTTTTGAAATAGCAGCCTTTAATTCTTCTATATCCTTAGCGTTAATATTGTGGGGAGCTATAATAAATTTCTCATTTTCTGAAGCTGAATTATTGATGTATTCAACTAGCATTTTTTCATCTTCTTTCCAAGTACTTCCCGCAACCAAGGTATAGGTATTATTTTTAAACTGTTCAATAAATTGAAGTTCATTATTTTGTTTCGTAATTTCAAAAACTCGGTCAAAACGAGTATCACCACTTACTGTAACATTTGAAAATCCAATACTTTTTAACAATTCTTCTGAATATGCATCTTGTACAAAAAAGTGATTAAATACCTGTAATATCTTTCGCATCCAACTACCATACCATTTAAAGAAAGATTGATTTTTTCTAAAGATACCTGAAACTAATATCGTTTTAATTTCTCTCTTTTTTAATTCTTTTAATATGTTAGGCCAAAACTCATATTTAACAAATACTACCAATGTTGGATGTACAATATCTAAGAATTTTTTCGCATTTGACTGTGTGTCTAATGGTAAATAACAAACTACATCAGCAACTTTATAATTTTTTCGAACTTCATAACCCGATGGCGAAAAAAAAGTTAAAACTAATTTCGTTGTTGGATTTTCTTTTTTTAATTTCTCTATAATCGGCCGTCCTTGTTCAAATTCTCCTAGTGAAGCGCAATGAAACCAAATTACTTCATCATTTTTAGAAATAACTTTTTTTAGTTTTGAAAAAGTTATTTTCCGACCATCAACAAACAGTTTTATTTTTTTATTGAAAAGGGCTATAATTTGGAGAAAAAAGCGCGTAATAAAAATAAATATGTTATATAAAAAGTACATAAAGATGCAAAGGTACGAAATAAGCCTATAAAAAAACTCCTAAACTTATTATGTTTAGGAGTTTTAAATTTATAAAAATTTCTTTCTTAAGCTTCAAAAGGCTCAATAGAAACATATGATCTATTATCTTTCTTTTTTTGGAATTTTACCACGCCATCAACTTTTGCATGCAATGTGTGATCTTTTCCCATATATACGTTATCACCAGGGTGGTGTTGAGTTCCTCTTTGGCGGATAATAATATTACCTGCTATTGCAGCTTGACCACCAAATATTTTTACTCCTAGTCGTTTCGATTCTGATTCTCTACCATTCTTCGAACTCCCTACTCCTTTTTTATGTGCCATGATATTATGGTTTTAAAATTGAAATTTTTATTTAGTTAATGCCTCAATTAATTCTGCTTTCTTTAAAGAAGTGTATCCTGTAATACCTTTTTCCTTAGCTAACGCTTTTAATTCGGCAACTGTTTTAGAACTTAAATCATCTGAAGTTGTTACTTTAGATTCTTTTTTAGCTACCTCAACTTTAGATTCCTCTTTTTTTACAGGTTCTTTGTTAGCAACTTCTTTTTTCTTTGCTCCGCTAGCAATAATACTTTCAATTTGAATTTCAGTTAAAGCTTGGCGATGACCATTCTTTTTTCTATATCCTTTTCTACGTTTCTTTTTAAAAACGATTACTTTATCACCTTTTAAGTGACCTAAAATTTTGGCCGTTACTTCGGCTCCTTTTATAGCTGGGGCGCCAACTGTTACTGTACCTTTACTATCTAAAAGAAGAACTTTATCAAAAGAAACTTTTGCTCCTTCTTCTTTTTGTAAGCGTTGTACATAAACCTTTTGGTCTTTTGCTACTTTAAACTGCTGCCCTGCTATCTCTACAATTGCATACATACGTATAGTTTTATTCGCTTTATTAATAAATTTTACACCTTTTAATTAAGGCGGGTGCAAATATATGATTTTTTCTTGTTTCAACAAAACAAATAAATCTCAAATAAAAAACTCCTTTTAAGCTAGCTTCTAACTTTCTTAAGCTTTTGTTAATTCTTAAACCCTTTTCAAGTAGACATTGAAAAATATTATACCTTTAACTCAATATTGTTATTTGGGATAATTTCTTTAATTTAGAAAAAAACACCTACAAAATTGTAACATTTATTTTAGAATAGCGTCTTATACGCAACATTAATTAATTTAAACCTATAAAACAACTATGAGAAAAATTTATTTCTTAAGCTTTTTAGGGTTATTTTTTGGCATTAACACTTTTGCCCAAAAGGTAACGTTTGAAGAGTATGACTTAAGCAACGGATTGCACGTAATTTTATATCAAGATAACTCAGCACCTGTGGTAACTACATCAGTAATGTATCATGTGGGCTCAAAAAATGAAGTTCCTGGCAGAACGGGATTCGCCCACTTTTTTGAACACCTTTTATTTGAAGGAACCGAAAACATTAAAAGAGGAGATTGGTTTAAAATTGTTTCCTCAAATGGAGGGACTAACAATGCAAACACAACCCAAGATAGAACTTATTATTACGAAGTTTTTCCTTCTAACAATTTGAAGTTAGGCTTATGGATGGAATCCGAAAGAATGCTGCACCCTATTATTAACCAAATTGGCGTTGATACCCAAAACGAAGTGGTTAAAGAAGAAAAAAGATTGCGCGTAGACAATTCACCTTATGGACAATGGACTGGTGAAGTATTTAAAAATTTATTCAAAAAACACCCATATCACTGGGTTACAATTGGTTCTATGGCTGATTTGGACGCTGCAACTTTAGAAGAATTTAGAGCTTTCAATAAAAAATTCTACGTTCCAAACAATGCTGTACTAGTAGTTGCTGGAGACTTTGAAAAAAATTCTACAAAAAAATTAATTAAAGACTATTTTGAAGGCATTCCAAGAGGAGAAGAAATAACACGTACCGTTATAAAAGAAGATCCTATTACTGAAGAGCTTGAGGTTACATTTGAAGATCCTAACATTCAAATACCCGCTGTTTTTACAGTGTATAGAACACCCGCAATGACAACAAGAGATGCTAGAGTTTTAGATATGATTTCTACAATTTTAAGCGGAGGTAAAAGTTCTAGATTGTATAAAAAATTAGTTGATGATGAGAAAAAAGCAATGCAAATTGCTGCCTTTAATTATTCATTAGAAGATTATGGAGCGTACATTATACTGGCACTTCCTTTAGGTGAAAACACACTTGATGATTTGGTAGATGAGATGGATGAAGAAATTGTAAAACTTCAAACAGAACTAATTTCTGATAAAGAACTTCAAAAATTAAGAAATAAATTTGAAAATAACTTTGTGAATTCAAATTCAAGTATTGAAGGTATTGCAAATTCATTGGCAAAATATTATATGCTTTATGACAATGTGAATTTAATTAATACTGAAATTGAAATTTACAATTCTATTACCAAAGAAGAAATTAGAGATATTGCCAAAAAATATTTAAATCCTAATCAACGATTAGTATTAGATTATTTACCTAAAACTGCTAAAGAATAAAACATATGCAACACATGAAAACAAAAATTTTATCTATCATAACACTATTTTTATTGACATTATCAATGTCGGCTCAAATAGACCGATCAATACAACCAAAACCAGGGCCGTCTCCTAAAATTAATATTGGACAACCTAAAACTTTTGAATTAAAAAATGGATTAAAAGTTTTGGTTGTTGAAAACCACGTATTACCTCGTGTATCGGCAACTTTAACCATTGACAATAATTTAATTTTTGAAGGTGATAAGGCTGGTGTATCAAGCTTAACAGGTAGCTTAATGGGATCTGGAACAAAAAACGTTAGCAAAGATGCCTTCAACGAAGAAGTCGATTACTTAGGTGCAAATATTTCGTTTTCAAGTCAAGGAGCTTATATGCGATCTTTATCTAAATATTTCCCAAGGATTTTGGAATTAATGGCAGATGCAGCCCAAAATCCAGTTTTTACACAAGAAGAATTTGACAAAGAAGTGAACCTTTTACTTGATGGAATTAAATCTGGTGAAAAAAGTGTAGCCAATATTGCTAACAGAGTGCAAAGTGCTTTAGCTTATGGTAAAAATCATCCTTACGGTGAGTTTACATCAAAAAAAACTGTTCAAAATATAAAGTTAGCAGATGTTCAAAATTTCTACAACACTTATTTTAAACCCAACAATGCCTATTTGGTAATTGTGGGCGATGTCAACTTTAAAGAAGTAAAAAAATTAGTTAAAAAATATTTTAATAACTGGGAAAAAGGCGAATTGCCATCTTATACAATTCCAACAGTAAAAAATGTTGCTAAAACAGAAATTGATTTTATCAATATGCCCAATGCTGTACAATCTAATATAGCTGTTTTAAATACTGTAAATTTAAAAATGAGTAATCCTGATTTCTTTGCTGTAAAACTTGCAAACAAAATTTTAGGAGGAGGAGGAGAAGGTAGACTCTTCTTAAATTTACGTGAAGATAAGGGTTATACTTACGGTGCCTATTCAAGCATAAGGAGTAACGAGAAAACAGCTACTGTTTTTAAGGCTTCTGCTCAAGTACGTAATATGGTAACTGATAGTTCAGCTGTTGAATTTATAAAAGAAATTAAAAAATTTAGAGACAGTCTTGTTTCTCAAGAAGAACTAAAAAATGCAAAAGCAGCTTACATTGGTGATTTTGTTAGAAATGTTGAGAAACCCGAAACAGTAGCTAGATACGCCCTCAATATTAAAATTAATAATTTACCTGAAGATTTTTATAAAATGTATTTAGCTAAAATTAATGCTGTAACTGTTGAAGATTTACAACGTGTTGGACAAAAATATTTTAGTGCAGATAATGCTCGAATAGTTATTGTTGGTAAAGCGTTGGATGTATTACCAAACCTTGAAAAATTACCTTACACCATTAACTATTTTGACAAGGAAGCAAATCCTACTTCAAAACCTGAAATGACCAAACCAATTCCTAGTGGTGTTACAAAAGAAACTGTAATTAATCATTATTTTGAAGCTATTGGAGGGCAAGAAAAAGTAAAAACAATAAAAACAATATTAAATACATCTGAAGCGAGTATGCAAGGCATGACTTTACTGTTAGAATCAAAATCAATGGCTCCTAATAAGCAATCAGTTATTATGTCTGGTATGGGTATGATTATGTCTAAAATGAAGTTTGATGGAGAAAAAGGCTATTCAGAACAACAAGGACGTAAGGTTGATTTAGCAGGTAAAGAATTAGAAAAGGTAAAATCCAATACTGTCCCATTTCCAGAAACGGGTTACGCTACAGATGAGAAAGTTTCATTAGAAAAAATTGAACCAATAGATGGAAATGATACTTATGTATTAAAAGTAGGTGATGATATTTCTATTTATTACGATGTAGCGTCAGGGTTAAAAATAAAACAAGTAACTAAAATTAAAATTGGTGAAAAAACAATGTATCAAACTTTTGATTTTTCAGACTATAAAAAAGTTGATGGTATTAAATTCCCACATTTAATTAGTATGACAATGGGACCTCAAAAATTTGAATTCAACACCAAAGAAATAATAATTAACAAAGGTGTTTCTGACAGTGATTTTGAATAAAACTATTCTATTAAATTTAAAAAGCGACTCAAGAAATTGGGTCGTTTTTTATTTAGACTTGTTAACCAAATAAACTCCTGCAAGAATTATAAAACCAGAAATAAACTGTAAAAATGAAATTTTTTCACCATCAAGCACTCCCCAGGTAATTGCCACAATAGGAATTAAATAAGTAACAGATGAAGAGAATACATGAGAAGAAATTTGAACCAATTTATTAAACATTATCTTGGCCAATGCTGTACCAAAAATTGATAAAATTAACATATAAAATAACGAAGTTGTACTAGCTTCTGTAAATTCAAATGTTTCAAAAAAACCTGTATACCACAGCACTAAAAATGCTGGAATTAACAGTAACACAAAATTCCCTACAGCAATACTTACAGCGTCTAAATCATACAAATATTTTTTTAAAATATTTACATTAAATGCATATCCTACAGATGCTAAAATTATAAATATAGCATAAAAATAATCTTGATTTGGATGAAGTTCGGCACTTTTGAGAATTAACATCAATGTTCCTGCTAATCCAATAAAAATACCTATAACTTGCTTTTTTTTTAACTTAAATCCAAAAAATAAAACTCCCAAAATTAAGGTGTTTAACGTGTAGACTTCCCCTAATTAGAACTGTTTAAATTTCTAATTTATCAAATTTATTATTTTTAATTCTAATAGAGCTAGCTCTATTAGAATTAATTTCTGCATATTTTATTGGAGGAATTTTACCTAGAGCATCGTGAGGTCTAAAATGATTATAGTCATCCATCCATATTTGTGTTTGTTCTCTAACTTGTTCTAAGTTCTCAAATATATATTTGTTTAATACTCCTCTTCTGTAACTGCCATTAAATCGTTCTACAAAAGCATTTTGGGTTGGTTTTCCTGGTTGTATATAGATAAACTCTATATCGTGCATTATACTCCAATTAGCCGTTATTCTTGCGATAAACTCTGGACCATTATCCATTCTAATACGCTTAGGTTTTCTTCTTTTATTTATTAAGTGATTAAGTACCCAAATGATACGATTACTTGGTAGGGAGTAATCTATTTCTATAAAAAGCACCTCTCTGTTATAATCATCTATTACATTAAATCCTCTAAATCGTCTTTTATTTTCTAAAACATCCGTTACAAAATCCATACTCCAAGTATGGTTTAGCTCATCAGGAACCTCCAATGGTTCCTTTACTCTTGTGGGCAATCGTTTCTTTACCTTGCGATGTAATGGTAAGCCTAATGACTTATAAACTCGATAAACTCGCTTATGATTCCAAGTTTTTCCTTCATTACGTAAACGATCATAAGCTTTCCAAAATCCTTCTTCTGAATGTTCCTCCACTTTTTTTTCAAGAGCATTTTCTATTGCTGAATCATCCTTTGGCAATGGATTGTAATAATAAACACTTTTACTCATTTTTAAAACACGGCACGCCCTATTAATACCATAATGATTTAACTCTTTTGCTATTTTTCGCTTGTCATAGGGCTTTAAAGCTTTTTTTCGATAATCTCTTTTGCCATTTGATGGTCTAATGCCAAGGTAGCATACATCTGTTTAAGCTTACGGTTCTCGTCTTCTAAAACTTTTAAACGTTTGAGCTCTTTTGAACTCATACCTGCATAACGCTCTCGCCATTTGTAAAATGCAGCAGAGCTAACTCCATATTCTCTAGTGATGACAGATACTGATTTACCAGAATCAAACTCTTTTAAAATCTTTGCGATTTGGGTCGGACTAAATTTACTTTTTCTCATAATTACTGTTTAAAATTAATACTTTTTCTCTACTTTTAAACAGTTCGGTTTTAAGGGAAGCTTACAAACGGTGTTAATGAATTTAATACAGCCGTAATTGAACTGTCAATTTTTTCAATGGCGTATGCAAATAAAAAAACAGGGAAAAAACTACCTACTAAAGCATTCAATGTTAAATAATACCAATGCCTTTTTTTAATTTTTGAAAAACTCCTAAATCCAATAAGCAGCAAAAAAACAGTAGTAAATAAAATCCTAAATGCTCCAACTTGTATAGGAGTTAAGCCAACCAAGGCCTTTTTTATCAAAATAAAAGAGCTTCCCCAGATAATTGAAAGCGTAAATAAATAAATCCACCTTAATTTTTTATCGTCCATTTTTAGAAGCAAAACGCAAAAGTCGGATAAAAATTCGGATTTGAAATCATAAGTTTATAAATTCGCTGAACTATTTATTTAATTTTTAATTATGAAAAAAATAATTTTTATCCTAATACTTACATTTCTTTTTATTGCTTGCAACCAAAACAACAAAGAAACTGTGGCTAAAAAATCTGAGGATCAAAAGACAGAAGTTGCTGCAAATTACAAAAGTATTGAAGTTGATATTGAAGGTATGACTTGTGAAATTGGATGTGCTAGAACTATCCAATCAAAATTATCAAAAGTTGATGGTGTTACCTATTCAAAAGTAAATTTTGAGGCAAAAAAAGGGACATTCACCTATGATTCTAATAAATTAAACAAAAAAGATATTGTGAATAAAATAACTGGAATTGGTGGTGGAGATCTATATTCAGTTACAAAAACAACTGAGATTGAGGAGGTTATTAAAAAAACTGAATAATTTAATTCTTTCTACGCTAAAATTATTGTTTCTTTGTATTATCAAATTTTAATCAAAATCAATCTAAAATGAAACAAATTAAATTTTTAATTGCAATTGCATTGGTAAGTGTTATTGCTATTTCTTGTAAAGAAACCAAGAAAGAAGACGTAAAAGATGCTGTAAAAACAGAAGTTGAAGCAGCTAAAGAAACTGTAAATGATGCTGTTGATGCCACCAAAGAAGGTGTTGAAAAAGCTGTTGACAGTTTAAAAGCTACTGCTAAAGAAACGGTAGAAAGCGTTAAAGATGGTGCTGAAGCTGTAAAAGAAGAAGTAAAAAAAGGTGCTGAAGCTGTAAAAAATGCAGTAAAACAATAAGAAATACTCCTTTTAAGCATAAAAAAACTCCAATGTATTAATTGGAGTTTTTTTATGCGTTTTTTCTCAGTGAATAATACAAAAATAATAAACTCATAAAATACAACAGCCCCACCAATTGATGAGTTACACCTAAAAATAAAGGAATTTTTCCATGAACATTTAATACTGTGAAAATTCCTAATACTACCTGAACTAGCACTAAAACAACAGTGAAGTTAAGCCATTTTTTTGAAATTGTTTCAATCTTATCTTTTAATTTAAAATACATATATAAAGTTGAGAAAATCAAAATATAGGCTAGCATTCTATGTGTAAACTGAATAAATGCAGGTGCAAACAAATAAGTGTCGTAATTAATAAAGTTATCCCAATTCCAATTTGAAGAACTCAACAAAACACTTGGAATAAACTCTCCGTTCATATCAGGCCAAGACGGATAATACAACCCAGCCTTCATACCAGACATTAATCCTGCAAAAATTAGCTGAATAAAAGTAATACCTAATGTGGTTAAAACAATTTTAGTAAAAATTACGGTATTATAGCTTCTAAACCTGTAAACATCTGCCACTGTTTTAACCATTGCAGTAATTACTAATACTGCTAAAATAAAATGAATGGTTAATTTATATGCATTTACCCAAGGTCTGTTTACCAAACCACTTTGTACCATAATCCAACCAGCTGAAGCAGTTAAAATTGTAAGAAAAATAACCAGCCCTAAACGCTTTATTAAATAAAAATCAAGTTGCTTTTTAACAACGAAAAAAATAAAAGGAATCAAGAATATAAATCCAAGTGACCTAACCCAAAGCCTATGAAGGTACTCCCAAAAATAAATAAATTTAAACTCCCGAATTGTAAATGCTGAATTTAATTTATGAAACTGTGGTGTTTCTTTATACAATTCAAATGCATTTAACCATTGCTCTGGATTTAATGGAGGAATAACTCCCGTAATTATATCCCAACGTGTAATTGAAAGTCCCGATCCTGTTAGGCGAGTAATTCCACCTAAAATAACTTGGCCAATTAGCATAATTAACCCTACTAATAACCAATTTCTAACTGTTTTTGAGTATTTAAAATTATTTTTTAACATTTATTATTTCCATTCTAAAGTTTCAACTAAGTGCACAATGTCTTTTTGTATATATTTAACTGCAGGTATAATTGAATCGTAATTAGGTTTTACATAAAAATACAAAGCTCCTAAAAGCACATGCTTTACACTATCTGTAGCTCTAAACTGAATGTTTGTAGCAACATTACCATCAATATTATACAATTCTCCAAAAACTTTTTTATTGTAATTTTCATAAGGTACTGAGTTAATGGCATCAGCTTTTATAGTGTGCTCAAATGTTAATTTTTCAACCTCTTTTAAGATTTCTTCTAAATTATTTTCAACATCTCTATATGTAATATAAATAGTGGCTTTAAGTTTTGGGTATTCAATACTTGCCCAGCAGTTATTTTTAAATTTTATTGTTGCTAAATTGGAAATTTCAAAACTAAATGGACAGTTTGATTCAATTTTTTTATATGTTGGCTTGGGATATTGTAATTTTAAATATGGTTTTGGCTTTGGCAATACTTCCTCTCCACAAGATAATATTAAAATAACTATAGATAAAAGTGCATAAATTTTCCTCATTCTACTATTTTAAGTATTTCTATGAATTGTAACCTTTACTTGTTTTATTCGCTTCTTATCCATAGATTCTATTTTAAACGAATAATTAGCAATCTTTATTACTTCATTTTTTTTAGGAAACTTCCCATGAACTTCTAAAATTAAACCAGCCAACGTTTCTGACTCTCCTTTGTTTTCATCAAAAAAATCTGTGTTTTCAATCTCCAATATTTTATAAAAATCTTTTAAGTTTGTTTTCCCTTCAAATAAATAGTTGTTTTTATCCAATTTTGAATAGGTCGCATTATCATCATCAAACTCATCACTAATATCACCTACAATTTCTTCAATTACGTCTTCTAAAGTTATTATTCCACTAGTACCTCCATATTCATCAACAACAATTGCTAAATGACTTTTAATTTCCTGAAACTCTTTCAATAAATCATCAAGTTTTTTATTTTCAGGTACAAAATATGGTTCTCTAACTAGTTTTTGCCAATTAAAATCTTTTACATTTAAATATGGCAATAAATCTTTTGCATATAAAACACCTATAATATCGTCAATATTTTCGTTATAAACAGGATTTCTAGAATAACCGTTATCAACTATTTTATCTAAAACATTTTTATATGGCTCTGAGCTAGCCAGTGCAAAAATATCTATTCTTGGTGTCATAATTTGGCTTGTTTCAGTATTGCCAAAGTTTACGATTCCTTCTAATATTTTGTGTTCATCTTTTGTTGTTGCTTCATTTGAAGTTAACTCTAACGCTTGAGATAGCTTTTCAACGGATAAGTTAGATTTCTTTTTACCAAGTTTTTTCTCAATAACATTTGTTAAACGCAACATAGGCAAACTAACAATTGAAAGTATTGAATTTAATATTTTGAGGGGAAATGCCATAAATGAAGCAAATTTTAGCGAGTTTCTTGTCGCATAAATTTTAGGTAATACCTCTCCAAATAGCAAAATTAAGAATGTTACTAAAATTACTTCTAAAATAAATTTTAAAACAATTGAAGATATATTTTCAAAAATAAACTCTCCTATGTAGGCGAAAATTAGAACAATTAGGATATTTATAAAATTATTTGATATTAATATAGTTGCTAATAATTTCTGAGGATTTTCCAGCAGAGAAACTACTGTTTTTTGGCTTATTGATTTTGATTCAGACGCTTTATCTAAATCGGCCTTAGAAAGTGAGAAAAAAGCAACTTCAGCACCAGAAATTAAAGCTGAAAGTAACAGTAACAGTAAAAACAGCACACTACTTATTAGCAACCAGTAGTTTATACCTTCTGGTAATGAAATTAGTAAAATCGAGGGTTCAGGATCCAAATTAATTTTAATTTAATTAAACTTAGAATGGTAAATCATCATCGTTATCTGTAGACTGTTCTTGTACAGTTGGTTTGTCGGTTGTATTTTTTTGAGGTGTATTCAATTCACTTTTAGTAGTTAAAAATGTCATATCAATAACATGAATTTCTGTGGTGTATCTTTTTGTTCCATCTTCCCCTTCCCATTGTCTTGTTTTTATTCTACCTTCACAGTAAACTTTATCTCCTTTATTTAAATATTTTTCACAAATTTCAGCTAGCTTATTTCTAACCACAATATTATGCCATTCTGTAGTGGTTACTTTTTCTCCTGTTTGCTTATTTGTATATGTTTCATTTGTTGCTATAGGAAATCGTCCAATAGAGTTTCCTCCTTCAAAATAATGCATTTTCACATCATCTCCTAAATGTCCTATAAGGATTACTTTATTAACTGTTCCTGCCATAATTTTAATTCATTTACACATCAAAAGTACTAAAAAAATTAGTTGGTTTTGTATTGGATTAAAAAATTGTGTATTAAAGTTGAAACTGGATATTTTTTAATGGTTTCCCAATGAACTGTACAACCTCCTGAAATTTGAGTTTTTACAATCCAAAATTTCGTATAAATATGCTGATGAGACAATTTATGTATTACCACATTATTATTAAAAAGCTTTATGGTTATGTCATTCGTTTTAAATAATGCATTAAACTCCTGTAGCTCAATAAGTTGTTTTTCATCAATCAGACTTTTGGTTTCAATTAAAGGAAACTCATATAAATTTTTCCAAATCCCTTTTGCTCGTTTCACAATTTTTGTGTTGTTATCTTCTGTCTCAATAACGATATAATTGAAATACCTTTTTTTTATTTTTATCTTATTTTCTTTTACTGGAAGTTCATTAACTCTTTTTTTTAACAATGCAACACAGCTATCATTTAGTGGGCAATTACTACAAGTTGGATTTTGAGGTTTACACACAAGAGCTCCAAATTCCATAATTGCCTGATTATGTGTTCCTGAATTTTCAGTATCTAATAATTGTTGTGCCAGTTGTTTAAATTCTTTAATTCCTTTTGTTGAATTAATGGGGGTGCTAATCCCAAAATAACGAGCCAATACCCTATAAACATTACCATCTACAACTGCCGTTGCTTCGTTAAAACAAATTGAAGCTACAGCTGAAGCTGTATAATCACCTACCCCTTTTAACTTAATAAGCTCATTATAAGTTTTTGGGAATTCGCCATAAAGTTCATTCATTATATAATTAGCTGAAAAATGTAAATTTCTTGCTCTTGAATAATACCCTAAGCCTTGCCAAAGTTTTAATATTTGTTCTTCTGAAGCTAAAGCTAGTTTTTTTACAGTAGGAAAATTTTCAATAAATTTATAATAGTATTCCATTCCTTGGTCAACTCTAGTTTGTTGTAAAATAATTTCAGACAACCAAATTTTATAGGGATTAACTGTAGAACGCCAAGGTAAATTTCGCCTATTATGTAAATACCACAATACTAGCTGATTAGAAAAATTCATTATTTTTTTTATGAAATGCAATAATACAAGTTTTAATTGATTAAATTTTAGTGAATTAACTTTTTGAAATTGATTTATTATACTATATTTGCCGTCTTAATTTTATAATAACACATTTAACAATATTAAAAATGACGAAAGCAGAAATCGTATCAAGTATCTCAGATAAATCTGGAATAGAAAAAGCAGATGTTTTAGCAACTGTTGAAGCGTTTATGGAAGAAGTAAAAACATCTTTAGAAAAAGGTAACAATGTTTATTTAAGAGGTTTTGGTAGTTTTATTATCAAAACAAGAGCTGAAAAAACTGGAAGAAATATTTCAAAAAATACAACTATTAAAATCCCTGCTCACAATATCCCAGCTTTTAAACCTGCAAAAGTTTTTGTAGAAAGTGTAAAAAGCAATGTGAGCGTATAAGTAATAAACACAACTTTATTTATTAATATAAAAATATTATTTTATTATGCCAAGTGGTAAAAAAAGAAAAAGAGCTAAAATCTCTACTCATAAACGTAAAAAAAGAGCCAGAGCAAATAGACACAAAAAGAATAAGTAGGGGAAACTTACTTATTCTTTAAATTTTAAGTTCATTGAAATAGATATTTACATTAATTTGTAAGTATTGTTGGGTATAAATCCTGTAAAATTAATTATAAATCGTTTAAATCGAAGTGATTTGAACATAAAAACAATACAGAGTGAAAACAGAATTAATTATAAGATCAAACTCCTCTGATATTGATTTTGCCTTATTAAAAGATGGTAGATTAACCGCTCTAAATAATGAAACAAATGGAAATAAATTCTCTGTAGGAGATATTTTTTTAGCCAAAATAGGTAAAGTATTATCTGGTTTAAACGCTTCATTTGTTAATGTTGGTTATGAAAAAGATGGTTTTTTACATTACCATGATTTAGGAGCACAATTACTATCATTAAATAAATTTGTAAAAGGTATTAGCACAGGTAAAATTAAAGATTACACTTTAAAGAATTTTAAACTAGAAAAAGATATTGACAAAAATGGAAGTATTGTTGACGTTTTAAAAACAGGTCAAACTTCTTTAGTTCAAATTGTAAAAGAGCCTATTTCTACGAAGGGACCACGTATGAACTCTGAAATATCAATTGCCGGAAGATATATGGTTTTAGTTCCTTTTTCTGAAAGAGTTTCAGTTTCTCAAAAAATAACTAACTTAGAAGAAAAAGAACGATTAAAAAGGCTAGTTAAAAGTATTAAGCCAAAAGGTTTTGGCGTAATTATTAGAACTGTTGCCGAAAATAAAAAAGTAGCAGAACTAGATAGAGATATACAAAACTCCCTAGAACGATGGGTAGTAATGTGTAAAAAAATTAGATCAGTAAAATCACAACAAACACCTATAAAAGTGTTGAGTGAGTTGAATAGAGTTTCTTCAATATTAAGAGATTTTTTCAATGATTCTTTTACAAGCATTGTAACAAATGACGAAGTATTATTTCTAGAGATTAAAGAATATTTACGAGAAATAGCTCCCGAAAAAGTGTCTATTATACGTTTATACAATTCTAAAGTTCCTATTTTTGAAAAATTCGGAATTGAACGTCAAATAAAAACAGCTTTTGGCCGTACTGTTTCAATGAGTAAAGGAGCTTATTTGGTAATTGAGCATACAGAAGCACTTCATGTAATTGATGTTAATAGCGGAAACCGTTCAAACAAGGCGACTTCACAAGCTGACACAGCACTTGAAGTTAATTTAATTGCCGCTTCAGAAATTGCGCGTCAATTACAATTGCGTGATATGGGTGGTATTATTGTTGTTGACTTTATTGATATGCATACAGCTGAACATAGACAAAAATTATACGATCATTTAAAAGCTGAAATGGCATTTGATAGAACTAAACACAAAATATTACCTCCAAGTAAATTTGGACTAGTTCAAATTACCAGACAACGAGTTAGACCTCAGTTAGTAATTAAAACTCAAGAACCTGACCCTAGTGGCTCAGGAGAAGTAGAAGCACCAATTGTTTTATTAGATAAAATTGAAGCCGAGCTTGATAAGCTTATTGTTTTAAAGGAGCACAAAAAGATAATACTAAATGTACATCCTTTTATTGCAGCTTACTTAAAGAAAGGAATTCCTTCAATTCAACATAGGTGGTTTACAAAATACAAAAAGTGGATTAAAATTTTACCAAGAGATGCTTACCAATATTTAAAATTTAATTTCACCAATACAAATGGTGATTTGCTTAAATAAGGTACATACAATATCCAAAAAGTCCTGCATAAAATGCAGGGCTTTTTTTTAAAACCAATACCCAACATTAAAATACCAAAATTTTGTATTATGATCTGGAGACCAAGCATAATTTATTTCTATTGGCCCAAAGAAAGTGTCTAACCCATAACCTGCCATATACCCAGATTTTGTATTTTCAAAAATCTTTCCTTGATTAAACAAATCACGTTCAACTCTCGCATAATTAGCTGTAACCGAAAAATAATTTTTTGGAATAAATTCATATCTCAACGTAAATATCGATTTCAAAAATGAATTTTCACTTAATTCAGCAAAATCATATCCATAAAATGGTGTAAAATTGTTTATATAGTTTTCTCCATACCCTCCTATATTGTAGTCTAATACTCTATTTTTATTTTCACCAATTGTAATTCCCACCTCTGAAATAAAATGTGTTGTTAGTTTATTGTTAAAAAAAGTATAGGCCATTCCTAATTTCCCTTTTAGCTGAGAAAAAGACACAAAGTTATCATTGTAATCTGAAGATGTTAAATACCACTTAAAGTCAACATCCATAAAAAACCCTTTTTTTTGAAAGTATTTTTTATCGTAAGTGTCTATTTTTAAATAACCTAATACATTTAAATAATTTGATTTATCGAAATACAGTCTGTTTCTATTAGTTAAAGTACTTCCATTTTCTGACGGAAAAACTGTTTCTGTATAAGCTCTTATATTTTTATGTTCAACACCAATTCCTAATGCAAATTTTCTATTAAATACTGTTTGAAAATAAATTTGATTCGTAAAATCTTCATACTCTAAGTTAATTTTATTCACATCAACACCTGTTTCATAAATATTCGTGTTATCAAAATTAACACTTGCATTAAAATTATTATACCTTGCTTTTATTCCAAAACTCCAATAAAAACCATTGTCAATAAAATAATTAATGTTGTAGCGTAAATTATCCCCTAAAATAAAATCTGCAGATAAAATATCATTTTTATAAAATATATGCTTTGTTTTGGTATTTATTAAAACACCTGTTTTGTAAAGATCGTCAAAGTGCATTCCTAATTGTAAAAAAGTTGATATTGCATTCTCCTTGACTTTAAATTTTACAATACTTCCATCTTTTTCATCAATTATTCTATATTGAATATTTTCAAAATTACCTGTAGCAGAGAGGTTGTTCACACTTTCTATTAATTTTTGATAATCTGTAGTGTCCTTTTTCTTTATATTTAGTTTTCCTAAAATATAGGCTCTTGTATAATTTTTATTTCCTTCAATTTCAATTTTTTTAATATGAAATTTTTGAATATGTCTAGTATTAATTTTTTTAACTTCTTTTTTAATTTGTAAACTTGCAATATTTCTCAATTGTTCAATTTTTTCTCTTGTTGCCATTTGACCGGCATACATAATTTCATGTATTTTATCAAAGGAAACAACACTGAATTTTTTCACTTTAGGCTTTATTAAAATATCAACATTCTCATGTTTGGATTTATTTGCCTGATGTATTTGAAAACCAACTATTTGATTTAATATTTTAACTGCAGAATCTAATTCACCTTTCGTTTCTAAACCACTTTGAATATCTACTCCAATAATAATATCGGCTCCCATTGCTTTTACTTCATCAACTGGAAAATTATTGACAATTCCTCCATCCGTTAATAATTTTCCATCTATTTCAACAGGGGCTAATAATGTTGGGAAAGAACCACTAGCCATTACGGCTTCAGGTAAAAACCCTTTAGTTAAAACTTCCTGCTCTCCTGTTTCTAAATTGGTGGCAATACATAAAAATGGTATTGGCAACTTATTAAAATCACTTATATTATTTACATGTTGAGTTAATTTAGTAAGTAAATTAAGTACACTCTGCCCATCAGATAATGCTCTTGGAATTCCTACTTTTTTATTTTTAATTGGTAATGAAAGTGCGTACTTTTCTCCACTTTCTTTTTCATAAAATGGCTTTGATTTACGTGGTAAATTATCTAATAAAATATTTTCAAAGTTTATAGATTTAATTATAGAATCTAGTTGATTCCCATTATATCCTGAAGCATACAGTGCCCCAATTATAGCTCCCATACTTGTTCCTCCAACATAATCAACTCTTATTCCTGCTTCCTCTAAAACCTTTATAACTGCCACATGAGCAAATCCTTTAGCTCCGCCACCACTAAGAACTAAACCTACTTTTAGATCCTTTTGTTCTTTATTCTTTTGTGAATAAACAAATGAAATAGATAATATTAAAACAGCTATTAAGAGTTTTCTCATCTTATTTTTTTTGATAATATTCTTTTATTTTTTTTGCTCGGTTTACTCCTATTATTTTTTCAATTTCATCAAACGATGCTAATTTTATTCTTTTTACCGATTTAAAATGTTTCATTAAAGATACAATAGTTTGTTTACCTATTCCTGTAATTTGTTCTAATTCATTAACTAGCACATATTTACTTCTTTTATTTCTATGGTGTGTAATCCCAAAGCGGTGTGCTTCGTCTCTAAGTCGTTGAATTATTTTTAAACTTTCAGAAGTTTTATCTAAATATAACGGAATAGGATCATTTGGATAGTAAATTTCTTCTAAGCGTTTTGCAATTCCAATAATTGCAATTTTATTTCGTAAGCCTAAAACATCTAAACTCTTTAAAGCTGATGATAATTGTCCTTTACCTCCATCAATTACAATTAATTGTGGTAATGGCTGGTCTCCTTCTTTCAATCTCTTATAACGTCTAAACACAACTTCTTCCATAGAAGCAAAATCATCTGGACCAACTACCGTTTTTATATTAAAATGCCGATACTCCTTTTTACTTGGTTTTCCATTTTTAAAAACTACACAAGCAGCAACAGGGTTTGTACCTTGTATATTTGAATTATCAAAGCATTCAATATGACGAGGCTCTTTCGTAAGCCGTAAATCTATTTTCATTTGTGCCATTATACGGTTTACATGCCTGTCTGGATCAACAATTTTTAGTTGTTTAAAACGCTCTTGCCTATAATACTTAGCATTTCTAATACTCAACTCTACAATGCGCTTTTTATCGCCCAATTTTGGGACTGTCACTTTTAATCCTTCTCCTAAATCAACTTTAAACGGTACGTAAATTTCTTTGGATTGTGAGTTAAATCTAGTTTGAATTTCAATAATAAATAATTCTAATAATTTTTTATCAGTTTCATTTAATTTCTTTTTTATTTCAGTAGTATGAGATTGAATAATTGAACCATTTATAATTTTAAAAAAATTAGCATAGGCAAAACCTTCATCTGAAATTAGTGAAAATACATCAACATTTGTAATTGACGGATTTACCACCGTTGATTTTGCTTGATAATTAGCCAATAAATCTATTTTTTCTTTAATTTTTTGTGCCTCTTCAAACTCCATTTTATCAGCAAATTGATGCATTAAATCTTTAAATAACAATAAAGATTGTTTAATATTTCCTTTAATAATATTGCGAATAGCATCAATGTCGTTTTTATAATCTTCTTCCTTTTGAAGTCCTTCGCAACCACCTTTACAGTTTCCAATATGATAATCTAAACAAACTTTATATTTACCCGATTCAATATTTTTTACGCTTAAATCATAATTACAAGTTCGTAATTGATATAATTCTTTTATTAAATCCAACAGAGCTCTTGCAGTTCTAACAGAAGTATATGGCCCAAAATATTCCGAACCATCTTTTATAACATTTCTTGTTAAAAATATTCGTGGAAATCGCTCTTTTTTAATACAAATCCAAGGGTATGTTTTATCATCTTTTAACAGTACATTGTAACGTGGCTGGTATTTTTTTATCAAATTATTTTCCAATAACAACGCATCTGTTTCTGAATTTACAACAATGTGTTTAATAGTTGCAATTTTTTTAACTAATACTCTTGTCTTTCCATTTTCATGAATCTTAGTAAAATAGGAAGCCACTCTTTTCTTTAAATTTTTAGCTTTACCTACATATAAAATAACACCTTCTTTATCGTAATACTGATAAACACCAGGTGAAGATGGCAATGTTTGTATTTGAATGTTTAATTCCAAAAAGTTTAATAATTTAAAAATTAAAAATACAGTTTTTTATTGATTTTACGCTCTATTTTTAAAGATTGAACTTAGCGTATTTATACTACCAAAAAAAGCGTATTTTTGCAGAAAATATAAAAATTTACTTTTTATATCCATTTTTTTATGAATAACTAGAAATTATCAATAAATGAAGTACTGGAAAAAATATTCAAAAGAAAAATTAATACAACGAATTGACAAAGCTTTAGATGCAAACGTTAATTTTCAAACAAGTAAATATCTAGGGTATCCCGTATCAAGATTAGACCAAAATGTGTTTAATACCAGTGGTGCGTTTTTAAGTGATTCTCCTTTGTTAAAATCATATATTGCAAATCCTAACAATATTGGTTGCCATACTACAGGAAAATCTGAAGAGGCTTTTAAAGGGTCTCAAGAATTGGAAAAAGAGGTGTTGAATGTGTTAGCTGTTGATATTTTTAAAGCAAAGGCTAATGAATATGATGGTTACATTGCTACAGGAGGAACAGAAGCGAACATTCAAGCATTATGGATTTACAGAAATCATTTTAAAAATAGTTTCAATGCAACTTTGGATGAAATGGTTATTTTATCATCTGAAGACACTCATTATTCTGTATATAAAGGCTCCAATTTATTAAGTGTTGATGCTGTTTCTATTCCAGTTGATTTTGATTCAAGAGAAATTATTATTGATGAATTAAATACTATTGTTAAAAATTTAATTACTGAAGGTAAAAAATATTTTATGGTAATTTCAAACATGGCTACTACAATGTTTGGATCAATTGATAATCCTGATGTTTATGCAGAAATATTAACGAAACATAACGTTGCATTTAAAATCCACATTGATGGTGCTTTTGGCGGATTTATTTATCCAATTTCAAACAAAAATTCAACTATTAATTTCGAAAACCCAAATATCTCATCAATAACCATTGATGCTCATAAAATGTTGCAAGCTCCTTACGGAACTGGTGTTTTTTTATGTAGAAAAGGGTTCATTGAAAATGTACTAACCAAAGAAGCTCAATATGTTGACGGTATGGATTTAACTTTGGTTGGCAGTAGATCTGGTGCAAATGCAATAGCTGTTTGGATGATTTTATTTAGCTACGGTTATTATGGTTGGTTTGAAAAAATTAATACACTATTATTAAGAACTGAATGGTTTTGCAATCAATTAAACCAACTTAACATTGAATATTTTAGAGATTCTTATATGAATATTGTTACTATAAAATCTCAATACATCCCTCAAGAATTGGCACATAAATTTGGTTTGGTACCAGACACTCATAACGGAAATAATAAGTGGTATAAAGTTATTATGATGGATCACGTTGAAATTGATGATCTGTTAAAATTTGTGAACGAACTTAAAAACTAAATTACACTACACACTTTCTATCTTATCTTCTTTTTTAGAGAAATTAATATGAATTATCTGTAATTTTTAGATTAGTCTAAATATTTTAATTAGATTTGTCTAAAAATACATGTTTATGAATTCTTTTACAGAAGAAAACTACTTAAAAGCAATCTATAAATTTAGCCTAACTACCAAAAAAGGTGTTTCTACAAATACTATTGCAAAAAAATTGAATACGAAAGCATCATCCGTCACAGATATGCTTAAAAAATTAGCAACAAAAAACTTAATCAATTATAAAAAATATTATGGAGTAACATTAACCTCTAAGGGGGAACAAATTGCTCTTTCTGTTATTAGAAATCATAGATTATGGGAAGTTTTTTTGGTAGAAAAATTAAATTTCAAATGGGATGAGGTTCACGATTTAGCAGAAGAATTAGAACATATAAAATCTGAAAAATTAATAAATAACTTAGATGCTTTTTTAAATTTCCCAACCAATGACCCACATGGAGATCCAATTCCAAATAAAAACGGTAAAATAAAAAACCTTAAAATGATTAATATGTCTGAACTCAAAGCCAATGAAGAGGGCATTTTTGTTTATGTCAAAGATTCTTCTGATAAATTTTTAAAATATTTAAGTAAAAATAAATTAGAAATTGGTGAAAGAATTAAAATTCTTGAAATTGAACCTTTTGATAATTCTTTTAAAATTGCATACAACAATCAACAGTTAATTCTTTCAGAAAGCATAGCCAAAAACATATACATACAAAGCTAATGAATACTTATGATCCTCTTAATGCATTACTTATTTTTATAGCGCTCTCTATATTAATATATTTTTTATTTAGACCTGCTAAAGGCTGGTTTTGGATTATAAAAAACAACTACAGAACCAATGAAAAAATGGTTATTGAAGATATTTTAAAATTACTGTTCCATAATGAAAATTCAGGTAAAATTTTAAACACAAACAATCTTACTCAAATACTCAATTTCAACAATAGCCTTATCATTAAATCTATTGAAAAAATGACTGCTAATAACTTTATTCTACTTGATGGAGAACAACTAAAATTAAAACCTTTAGGAAGAGAATACGCTTTAAGAATCATAAGAATGCACAGGTTATGGGAAAAATTTTTAGCAGAAAAAACAGGTTATGATAAATCTGAATGGCACGAAAGAGCCGAGCAAAAAGAACATGAATTAAACACCGAAGAAACCAACTTATTGGCTTCTAAATTAGGAAACCCGCTATTTGACCCACACGGAGATCCTATTCCCTCAAAAACAGGAAAAATGGCAATTATTAATGGAGTTGCTCTTTCAACACTGCCTATTAACACAGTTGGTGAAATTATTCATATTGAAGATGAACCCGATATTATTTACAAACAAATATTAGCTGAAAATATTCACATTGGTTCACATATAAGAGTCACAGAAAATAATAATACCCGAGTTTCTTTTTTTTCAGAAGGCGAAGAATTTAAATTGGCACCCATTGTAGCAGGAAATTTAACTATTTCAATTTTAAAAAAAGATATTATAAATGAAGGAAATATAGCTCGTCTTTCAAGTTTGAAAAAAACTGAAAAAGCAATTATCATTGGAATTTCAAAAGAAAGCAGAGGCGAAAACAGAAGACGATTACTAGATTTAGGTTTTGTAAAAGGAGCAACAGTAAGTATTGATTTATTGAACCCTTTAGGTGAGCCAAATGCTTATTTAATAAAAGGAACTGCAATTGCACTAAGAAACAATCAGGCTTCAAAAATTTTGATTAAAAAAATTAACTGATGGATATAAAAGTAAAAAGTGCTTGTGACACTTGTGCTCATTTCAATGCAAAAGGATTAAAAAAATTAGGTGTAAATACTTCTAATTTTGATTTTGTAATTGCACTAGCTGGAAATCCAAACACAGGAAAAAGTACTGTTTTTAATGCTCTAACAGGATTAAAACAACATACAGGAAACTGGCCAGGAAAAACTGTTACAAGAGCTGAAGGTGGATTTGAATACAATGAGAAAAAATATAAATTAATTGATTTACCCGGAACTTACTCGTTACTATCAACCTCTGAAGATGAAGAGGTTGCTCGTAATTTTATTCTTTTTGGAAAGCCCTCTGTTACCGTAATCGTTGTTGATGCAAGTAGACTTGAACGAAATTTAAATTTAGTGTTACAAATTTTAGAAATAACAGACAAAGCTGTATTGTGCCTAAATTTAATAGATGAAGCAACTAGAAATGGTATTGAAATTAACACTCGTACTTTAGCTCGTGATTTAGGTATTCCTGTTGTGCCAACAAGTGCCAGATTTAATAAAGGCATCCCCGAATTAATTCAAACAATTAGTGAAGTGGCTAGTGGTAAAATTTGGTGTAAGCCACATAGAATTAAAAATATTCCTAAAAATATTGAAAAAGCTATGGAAAAATTAGCTACTAAAATTGAAAAAGAATATCCAACAATACCAAATAGCAGATGGATAGCTTTAAGACTATTAGAAGGAGATACACAAATAATAAAAGCATTAAAAACACAAGAGTTTGTCTAAAGTTAAAATATGGAAAATAAAAATATAGATGATATATTAGCCCTATCTAAAGAATTGCGTTGGCAAATTGGCGATGATTTTCATGACCATTTAGCAGAAGGCATTTACGCTGATGCTGCAGAAATAGTGGGTGATGCCATTACTAAAAAAAATAAAAAAAATAAATTTTCTATTGATTCCAAAATAGATAGAATTGTAACTAGTAAAACTTGGGGATTTCCAATTATGTTTTTAGTATTAGCAGTAATACTTTGGCTAACCATTACTGGCGCAAACTACCCTTCTTCTCTTTTAGCTAAAATTCTTTTAAATGATTTTCACCCACTGCTAAAAAATTTAGCAACAACAATTAATACTCCTTGGTGGTTAAGTGGATTTTTAATTGACGGTGTTTATTTATCTGTTGCTTGGGTAATTTCAGTAATGCTACCACCAATGGCAATTTTTTTCCCATTATTTACCTTATTAGAAGATTTTGGTTATTTACCAAGAGTAGCCTTTAATTTAGATTCATTATTTAAAAAATCTGGAGCTCATGGCAAACAAGCTTTAACTATGAGTATGGGATTTGGATGTAATGCTGCCGGTGTAATTGCTACCCGAATAATTGATAGCCCTAGAGAGCGTTTAATTGCCATAATAACTAATAATTTTTCTCTTTGCAATGGTCGATGGCCAACTCAAATTTTAATTGCAACCATTTTTATTGGTGCAACGGTTCCGGCTGCTTTTTCAGGGATTGCTTCACTTGTTGCAGTAATTGCAATTGCTTTGTTAGGAATCTTTTTTATGTTTTTTTCTTCTTGGGCACTTTCAAAAACAATCTTAAAAGGTGAAGTTTCTACCTTTAATTTAGAACTACCACCTTATAGACCTCCAAGGTTTTGGAAAACTATTTATACATCATTAATTGACCGAACTTTAATTGTTTTATGGAGAGCAATCATTTTTGCCGCTCCTGCTGGAGCTGTAATTTGGTTAATCTCGAATATTTACATTGGTAACGAAAGCGTTGCGGCGTGGATTATTAATTCTTTAGACGGATTTGGCTTTTTATTAGGTTTAAATGGTGTTATTTTGTTAGCTTTTATTGTTGCAATACCTGCCAACGAAATTATAATTCCAACCATATTAATGCTAACCGTTTTAGTTACAGGAATTTCTGTAGGAAATGGTGCAGGTGTTATGTTTGAACTAGATTCAGCAAATGCAACAGGAGAAATTTTGAGAGCTGGAGGATGGACATTGCTAACCGCAGTTAACATTATGTTATTCAGTCTATTACACAACCCTTGTAGTACTACAATATATACCATTTATAAAGAGACCAAAAGCTTAAAATGGACTACTGTTGCTACTGTTTTACCAGTTATTATGGGACTTATAGTTACCTTTTTAGTAGCACAAATTTGGAGGATTGTATTTTAAAAAATTAGTTTTATAAAATTAAATACATACCAAAATTTTGTAATAATACAGATTATAACAACATTAATATATAACTCTTTTATTTTTTAATTATAATATTAAGTTCCTATTCCAAAAACTTGTTTTATTAATACTCCTATTCCAAATGAGATTGCGGCAACACCAAGAGATATAACTGCCATTTGTATAAATCTTTTTTTAAAAGATAATATTTTTGCTATTGAAATATAATATGTATAGCCGGCAATAATTAATACTGTTATAAACAACATTGACCCTAATGCTATGTATGGGTTATCTTGTATTAAATAAGGAGCGACTAAGAATACAACCGTAAGAATATAGGAGACCCCTGTATAAATTGCAGCCGTAATTGGATTTATCTTTTCATTTGCCTCCTCTTCTTTTGAAGACAAATAGCCTGAAGCTGCCATAGAAAGAGAAGCTGCGAACCCCATAACAAGCCCTGTTGCTCCAACAACCTTGTTATTTGAGAAAGCAAAAGTTAAGCCCGCTAAAGTTCCTGTAAATTCAACTAAAGCATCGTTTAGCCCTAACACTATGGATCCTGCATAGTTTAAGCGATTATCATTTAAAATCCCTATTAATTTTTGTTCATGCTGAAGTTCTTCTTCTTGAATAGTTAAAGCTTCTGGATATTTTTTTGATATATCATTATAAAATATACTAGCTTCTACTTCACCCATTTCCATAAGGCGTAATGAAAATGACAAACCAAATACTTTAGCTAACCAAATATGTTTTTTTATTTTCCACCTATTTGGTTTTGCTTCCTTTTTGGTAATTTCTTTCCAAAAATTGTAATGAGCCAATTCTTGATTAGAAATTATTTTTAATGTTTTAGTGTTCTTATCATCTAAACTCAGCTTTGCTAATTCTGCATATATATTATGTTCAGTTATTTCATTAATTTGCTGTTGGTATATTTTATCCATTTTAAATTTCGTTTATAATTTTAAAAGCTAATTTAACTACATTTAGTTGTTCTCCAGTCATTGACTCTTTCATTTTTAAAAGAATTTTTTCTGCCATTGGTTTTTATATTTCTATCACGTTAAAATTTTATAATATCATATTAAATAAATAACCTGAAAAAATAATACAAAGTGTTACTACTCCAAAAAATATTCCTATTAATTTATAAGTCATTACTTTTTTAAGTAGCATAGCTTCTGGTAATGATAATGCCACTACTCCCATCATAAAAGCAATTGCTGTTCCTATTGGAATTCCTTTTGAAACCAGTACTTGTATTATTGGTAAAATACCTGATGCATTAGAATACATTGGTACTGCCAAAATTGTTGCCAAAGGCACGGCAAAAAAATTATCTTTACTCATATATTGTTCAAAAAAATTGTGAGGAATATAGCCGTGCATTAATCCACCAATAGCGATACCTATAAGTACATAAATCACAATTCCCTTAATAATTTTTAATACTTCAGCCCAAATAATAGGCAAACGTTTACTAAAAGGAGTTTTTTCTGCTACAAAAGCTTCTTCATCTCTTTCTGCACTGGCTAATACCTCTTTCACCCAAGGAGTTAAAAACCGTTCTAGTTTGAAACGACTTAAAATAAGACCACTAATTAAACCAAGCAAAACTCCGCTTACAACATAAATAATGGTTATTTTTATTCCGAAAAGACCTACAAAAAGACCAATAGCTACTTCGTTTACTAATGGTGAGGTTACCAAAAATGAAAAAGTTACACCCAATGGAATACCTCCACGCACAAAGCCAATAAATAAGGGGACAGAAGAACACGAACAAAATGGCGTTACCACCCCAAACAAGCTTGCCATTAAATATTCAAAACCAAATAATTTGTTTCGAGATAGGTAGTTGCGAACTTTTTCAACTGGGAAATAGCTGTTAATTATTCCCATTAAAAAGATGATAACAAACAGTAAAAGTAAAATTTTTATACTGTCGTATATAAAAAAGTTTAAGGCTTCCGCTAAGCGTTGACCTTTTACTAAATGTAATATATCAAATACAAACCAGTCTGCTAATTTTTGAATCCAATCGAACATATTACTTGTATTTCTTTTTTATTGCTAGTTGTCTAACATTTAACTTTTTCAAAACTATTGTTACCATTAAATAAATTCTCAAATAATTTTTTGGCTGTTGCCCAATTTTTTTGATGAATACAATATTTTATTTTTGGTGGCTTTAATTCTCCTTGAATTAATCCAGCATTTTTTAATTCTTTTAAATGTTGTGAAATTGTAGATTGTGCTAAAGGCAAAACATCTACCAATTCACCTGTAAAACAACAAGATTGATTTTCTAAATGTTTTAAAATGGCTATTCTTGTAGGGTGCCCTAATGCTTTAGCAAAGCGAGCCAATTTTTCGGTATCTTCTTTGTATTGAATATCTGACAAACTTCTTTTCATACTATAATTATTTAAAAGGATTTATTTTCATTAATCAGATTTTTTAGATAGAAACTATTAAATCTCTGTTTAATTTCATCTCTAATTTTTCTAAATTCAGTGGTAATTTCTGCATCTGTTCCAATAGCCTCTGCTGGATCTTCAAAACCTATATGAATTCTATGTTTTACATTTCCTGTAAACATTGGGCAACTTTCTTTTGCTCCACCACAAACAGTAATTACATAATCAAAAGATTTATTTAAAAACTGAGCAACTGATTTTGGTTTATTATTACTTAAATCAATGCCTAATTCTGCCATAACTTGTATTGCTTTTGGATGAACTTTCAAAGCTGGTTCTGTTCCCGCTGAATAAACTTCCAGCTTTTTATCAAATGATTTTAAAAACCCTTCAGCCATTTGACTGCGACAGGAATTTCCTGTACAAAGTATTAATATTTTCATTTACTTGATTTGATGATTAGTTAATTTGAAAATTTGATAATGAGAATATTTAATTTTCAAATTAGTTTATTTTTTACTAGAGCTTATTATTTTAGATAATACTTTTATTATTGATTCTAAGTCTGATTCTAACTCTTTATTAAATGGATAATTTTTAGATTTTTTACATAAGAATAACCAATATTCTGTTTCATCTGCCTCTTTAGCAGCAATTTTTAATTTATGGATAAAATCCGCCTTACTTTCTGCATTCTGAGCTTCATGAACATTTGCTCCAATTGAAGTTCCAGATTTTAATAATTGTTTAGCAATAACAAATTTTTATTTGATTCAAGCTATTCGCAATAATTAATAACTTTTAAAGAAAATTTAATTGTTAAATCTACTATTAGGTTTTGTTTATCATTTCTCATAATTTTTTTATTTAATATGATAAGGTATCATAGATTAATTCATTTTCAAATTATCAAATCTGCACATCTTCAAATTAATTAATAATATTTTTTCTTTAACCAAAGTGATACATTTACCAACCCAATTAAAACAGGCACTTCAACTAGCGGACCAATAACTCCTGTAAAAGCCTGAGCAGAATTTAACCCAAAAACGGCAATGGAAACTGCTATAGCCAATTCAAAATTATTGCCTGTGGCTGTAAATGCTACTGATGCATTTTTATCATAAGGAACTTTCATAGATTTTGCTATAAAAAAGCTCGTCAGAAACATCACAATAAAATAAATTATTAACGGAACAGCTATTCTTAAAACATCAAAAGGAAGTTCTAAAATCATATCGCCTTTAAGGCTAAACATCAATACAGTGGTTGCTAATAAAGCAATTAATGTGATGGGTGAAATAAACGGAATAAATTTACGATTGTACCAATTTTCACCTTTATATTTTGTTAAATATTTACGTGATAGATAACCTGCTAAAAAGGGAATACCCAAATAAATAAGGACGCTTTTAGCAACTTCAAAAACTGAAATATTAACATCGTAAGCTTCTAAACCAAAGTATTTTGGTAAAATACTTATAAATAACCAAGCGTAAAAACTATACGTTAATACTTGAAAAATACTATTTAACGCTATTAATGTCGCTCCATATTCACGACTTCCACCAGCCAAATCATTCCAAACAATAACCATTGCAATACATCTTGCTAAACCAATTAAAATTAAACCTGTCATATAACCAGGATAGTCATGTAAAAACATGATTGCTAAAAAAAACATTAAAAAAGGGCCAATTATCCAATTTAAAAATAAGGATAACCGCATTAGTTTGGCATCTTTAAATGCTTTGGGTAATAGTTTGTAATCTACTTTTGCTAAGGGTGGATACATCATTAAAATTAAACCAATTGCTAAAGGAACATTTGTAGATCCAACAGATAGGCTATTAGTGAAATTTGCCATATTTGGAAATAGCACTCCTATTCCAACTCCAACTGCCATTGCTAAAAAAATCCATAAAGTTAAAAAACGGTCAAGTAGTTTTAATTTGGGTTTCATTGATTAATTTTTATATAAAATATTTTTTATTAATTACTACAGCAAGAACCTTCTTTAGAATGAGAATCAGAGTTGCAATTTTCTCCGTGTTCATGATGTTCACCGCCACAACAAGAGTCTCCTGTACTTGAGCAACAAGTTACAGCAGTTAATACATCCTTAATCTCTGTTAAACTTGGTACACGTCCTTTTATAATCACTTCATCATCTAATACTACCGCAGGAGTACTCATTACATTGTACTTCATAATTTCTTGAATATCCTCTATTTTTTCAATTTTAAAATTGAGGTTTAACTGAGTTACTACAGTTTCTATAATACTTTCTGTGCGTTTACAATTAGGACAACCTGTCCCTAAAATTTTAATAGTTCTCATTATCTTTTAATTTGTTTATCGCAAATATACGATTAATAAATAAATTGATATTATTTAACCATTAAATTTTATTATTTTATGGAAATACTTTCTTATTAAAAACAATTAACAAGCCAACTCCTGTAGAAATTGCAGTATCTGCAACATTGAAAATGGCATTAAAAAAGGTGAAATGTTTACCTCCATAAAAAGGGAGCCAAGAAGGCAAATTACCACTCCATATCGGGAAATATAACATATCTACAACTTTCCCGAAAAATAATTTTCCGTAAGGTTCATCTGAAAATAATGTTGCTAAATTTGTACCTCCTGGCGTGTTAAATATGGTACCATAAAAAACAGAGTCTATAATATTCCCCATTGCACCAGCGAAAATTAGGGATATTGCTACAATTAATATAGTATGAGCATTTTTTTTAATAGAAGTATATAGCCAATAACCTATACCTGTAATTGCAAATAATCTAAAAATAGTTAAAAATAACTTTCCTGCTTTTCCTCCAAATTCAGCACCCCAAGCCATTCCATTATTTTCTATAAAATGAATTCTAAACCAATCAAAAACAACAACTTCTTCTCCATAAAAAAAATTAGTTTTAATATAAATTTTGCTAATTTGATCTATTAATAGAACCAAAATTATAATAGATATGGCTTTTTTCAATTTTATTGATTTAATATTTTATAAATAAGTAGTCAAAAAAGAGTAAAACCTTAAGTTACTTTCCTTATAATTAAAGTCTTACTCTTTTCTTGTCGTTAATTTTAGATTGATTATTGTTGCATTCTTTTGGCTTCAATGCTAAGTGTTGCGTGTGGCACCAACTTTAATCGTTCTTTTTGAATTAATTTACCTGTAACACGACAAATACCATATGTTTTATTTTCAATTCGCAACAATGCGTTTTTTAGGTCTCTTATAAATTTTTCTTGACGAATTGCCAATTGTACATTTGCTTCTTTAGACATTGTTTCTGACCCTTCTTCAAAAGCTTTAAATGTAGGTGAAGTATCGTCAGTCCCATTATTACTGTCATTTTTAAATGCACTTTTTATCAATGCTAAATCTTCTTCAGCATGACTTATTTTTTTCAGAATTATTTCTTTAAATTCAGCTAAGTCTTTGTCGGAATATCTATTATTTTCATTCATAAACCTATATTTTTTCAATTAATATCTTCGTATTTACATTGTCAAATACAATTTCAATACCATTTTCTATCATCTCTTCAAATACCAATTCTTTTGTTAACGTTTCTGTTTTAATATATTGTTCATTTGCTAAAATTGATTGCTCTAATATATCATTTTTTTGGATAACTAGTTTAATTTTATCAGTAACATCTAATCCTGACTCTTTACGTAAGTTTTGAACTCTGTTTACCAGCTCTCTTGCATTTCCTTCTTTGCGCAAATCATCTGTAATTGTAACATCTAAAGCTACCGTTAAATTTCCTTGATTTGACACTAACCACCCTTCTATATCCTGTGATGTAATTTCAACTTCTGCAATGGTTAAATTTACAATATTTCCTGCTATTTTTATAGAAATTTCTCCTTGTTTTTCAACAATTGCAATATCATCCTGAGTTAAATTTTGAATGGCTTGAGCCACCAACCTCATATCTTTTCCATACTTAGGACCAAGTACTTTAAAATTAGGTTTTATGGTTTTTACCAATATACCTGAAGCATCATCAATTAACTCAATTTCTTTTACATTTACCTCCGATTTTATGAGGTTTTCAACAGCTAAAATTTCTTCTCTTTCTTCGTTATTCAATACGGGAATCATTATTCTTTGTAATGGTTGACGTACTTTAATCATTTCCTTTTTACGCAATGATAAAACCATAGATGATATTTTTTGGGCTTGTTGCATTTTACGTTCTAGTTTGCTATCAACCAAATTTTTATCATACGTTGGAAAAGTAGTTAAATGTATGGATTCAAAATTTTCTTTTCCCGAAACACTTGTTAAATCTTTGTAAAGATTATCCATGAAAAATGGAGCAATTGGTGATGCTAATTTAGCAACTGTAACCATACACGTATACAATGTTTGGTAGGCTGAAATTTTATCTTGTCCGTATTCTCCTTTCCAAAAGCGTCTTCTACTTAAACGTACAAACCAATTACTTACATTTTCTGAAACAAAATCTTGTATAGCCCTTGCTGCTCTGGTAGGTTCATATTCTTCGTAAAATTTTTCTACATTTTTTATCAATGTATTTAATTCTGAAAGAACCCAACGGTCTATTTCTGGTCTTTTTTCAATAGCTATTTCATCTTCAGCATATGTAAACCCATCTAAATTAGCATATAATGAGAAGAAAGAATAGGTATTATATAACGTTCCAAAGAATTTGCGTCTAACTTCATCAATACCTTCAATATCAAATTTTAAATTATCCCAGGGATTTGCATTTGAAATCATATACCATCGTGTAGCATCTGCACCGTATTTATCCATTGTTTCAAATGGATCTACAGCATTGCCTAAACGTTTTGACATCTTTTTCCCTTCCTTGTCTAAAACCAGTCCGTTAGACACTACATTTTTATACGCTACTGAATCAAAAACCATTGTTCCAATTGCATGCAAGGTATAAAACCATCCTCGGGTTTGATCAACACCTTCCGCAATAAAATCGGCTGGATAGAATTTATTTTCATCAATTAATGCCTTGTTTTCAAAAGGGTAATGCCATTGTGCATAAGGCATTGAGCCAGAATCAAACCAAACGTCAATTAAATCTGATTCACGTTTCATCGGTTGTCCTAAAGGAGAGACTAGCGTAATACGATCAACTACATTTTTATGTAAATCAATTTTATCATAGTTTTCTTCACTCATATTTCCAACTTCAAAATCGGCGAAAATATCCTTCTTCATAAAACCAGCTTCTACTGATTTCTGCATTTCTGTTTTTAATTCTTCAACAGAACCTATCATAATTTCTTCGGTACCATCTTCTGTTCTCCAAATAGGTAAAGGGATTCCCCAAAAACGAGAACGAGATAAATTCCAATCATTTGCATTTTTTAACCAATTACCAAAGCGGCCTTCTCCTGTTGATTTTGGTTTCCAATTAATAGTCTCATTCAATTCAAACATTCTGTCTCGTTTGTCGGTTACCTTTATAAACCAAGAGTCTAATGGGTAATACAATATCGGTTTATCAGTTCTCCAACAATGTGGGTAACTGTGACGATACTTTTCAACATGGAATGCTTTATTTTCTTCTTTTAACTGAATAGCAATTTCAACATCTAAAGAACGTTCAGGTGCTGGTTCATCTACATAATATTCATTTTTTACATATTTCCCCGCATATTCTTTCATATGCTTGGTGAATTTCCCTTGTAAATTAACCAAAGGCACTGGGTTTCCATTGTCATCCAATACGAGCATTGGAGGAATTTCAGGAGTTGCTTTTTTAGCAACCATGGCATCATCTGCACCAAATGTTGGAGCAGTATGTACAATTCCCGTACCATCATCCGTAGTTACAAAATCACCTGCAATTACTCTAAATGCATTCTCAGGATTTTGATATGGAAGTGTATAAGGCATTAACTGTTCATATTTAGACTCTAAAAAATCTAATCCCTTAAACTCTTTTACAATGAAGTATGGAATTTTTTTATCACTCTCTTTATATTCTGAAAGTTGCATTTCTTTTTCAACAGCAACGAATTTTTTTGAAAATTGCTTTTCAACTAAGTTTTTAGCTAAAATTACATTGATAGGTTTAAATGTATATTGGTTGAACGATTTCACAACAACATAATCTATTTTTTTACCAACGGTTAATGCGGTATTTGAAGGTAACGTCCAAGGAGTAGTTGTCCAAGCTAAAAAGTAAATATTACCATCTACTTCTTGTAAAAAATTAGGTAATGTGTTTTTTACCGCTTTAAATTGTGCAACAACTGTAGTATCTGTTACATCTTGATAAGTTCCTGGCTGATTTAATTCATGTGAACTTAATCCCGTACCTGCTTTTGGTGAATACGGTTGTATTGTATAACCTTTATAAATTAATCCTTTTTTATATAATTGAGCTAACAACCACCAAACCGTTTCCATATATTTTGGTTTGTACGTTACATACGGGTCATGCATATCTACCCAATGTCCCATACGGCGCGTTAAATCTTCCCAAACATCGGTATAGCGCATTACCGCTTTTTTACAAGCTTCATTATATTGTTCAACGGTAATTTTTTTACCAATATCTTCTTTGGTGATTCCTAATTCTTTTTCAACGCCCAATTCAATTGGCAGCCCATGAGTATCCCAACCCGCTTTACGTTTAACCTGAAAACCTTGTAGGGTTTTATACCTACAAAAAATATCTTTGATTGCACGTGCCATTACGTGATGAATCCCTGGTAATCCATTTGCAGAAGGTGGTCCTTCAAAAAATACAAATGGTTTATTTTCATCTCTTGTAGTTATACTTTTCTCGAAAATATGAGCTGCTTCCCAAGCCTCCAACGTTTCTTCTGCTACTTTAGTGAGGTTCAACCCTTTATATTCTCTAAATTTTTTACTCATTTTAAGCCTTTAAATCAATTAGTTTGCGAAATTACGTATTTTATTGAAAATATCATTTTATAAATAGCAAAAAATTAATCACTTGATACGTTGAAATTTAAAGTTTTAATTTAACTTTAAATTTGTGTATATTTTAGCTGTAAAAATGATTTAGTAAATTATTTTGAATTCTTATATAAAAGCTTAAAGAATTTCATTTAAGAATAAGTTATTTATATAAAAAAAAGGATTTTAAACGTATCTAAAAGTAAACTCTTATTTCTATAAAATTATATCTCAATAAAAAATTAAACAGTTGCTAAATTTTTCGTTCTTTTTGTAAGTTTTCATAGGCTTTTTGAACTTGTCTAAATTTTTCTTCGGCTCCTTTAACATGTTCTTCTCCTAAATGTTGTAGTTTATCTGGATGGTATTTTTTTACCATTTTTCTATATGCAAGTTTAATTTCTTCGTTGCTTGCCGTTTTATCAACTCCTAAAATTTGATATGCACTTTCAGAACTACTGTAAAACATTGCTTTTATAGATTCAAAATCGTATTGACTTATAAATAAATAACTCGCAATTGTTTTAATTGAATTTACTTCAGCTTCGTTGACAAAACCATCAGATTTTGCAATGCCAAATAAAAAATGAATTAATTGCAATCGAGAAGCATGTGTTAAATTTTGTCTAATTTGTAGGCAAACTTGCCTTGTAGAAATTTTATTATTTTTTATAAATCCTTTAAATAATTTAAATGCATTATTGGCTCTTTCCTCTCCATACATTTTTATAAAATGATTTCTTACATAAGACAATTCTCTTTGGTCTACTTTACCATCAGCTTTAATTACTACGGAAGATAACAGCAGTAAACTAATCTCAAAATCGCCTGAATGGCTTGTTCTACTTGTATTTCTATATGCTTTAGCTCTTTCAACATCTCCTTTTGTAAAGCCATCAATTAAATTTCCAACAGCATAACCTAAAATACTTCCAATAGGCCCGCCTAAGGTAAAGCCTAAGCCAGCCCCA
The DNA here is from genome assembly GCA_021647265.1 of Lutibacter sp. Taxonomy (GTDB): domain Bacteria; phylum Bacteroidota; class Bacteroidia; order Flavobacteriales; family Flavobacteriaceae; genus Lutibacter. The sequence goes on along the minus strand of JAKIVA010000012.1, from coordinate 4,963 downwards.
AGCCATTTAATAAAATTTGCCATATTTATTTTTTAATTTTCAAATATACATCTAATTGTTAGTAACCTTTCTATTAATATTTGTTACTGTTGTTAAAATATTTATAATTATTTGTAAACGTGGTTGTTTTGAGTGTTTTTTGTTTTTAAAATAATTTCAAAACAAAAAAATTATGTAGGTTTGTACCTTAAATTTAATGTAACTAAAAAAATAAAAATATGTATCCACCTGAATTGGTAAAACCAATGCAAGAAGAGCTAGAAAATGTAGGTTTTACGTCACTTCATACAGCTCAAGAAGTAGAAGAAGCTTTAAAAAAAGAAGGAACAACGTTAGTTGTTGTAAACTCTGTTTGTGGTTGTGCTGCAGGCACAGCTCGCCCTGGAGCAGTTCTTTCTCTGCAATATGATAAAACGCCTACTAATTTGGTTACCGTTTTTGCAGGAGTAGACGCTGATGCCACAGCAAAAGCTCGTGAAAACATGGTTCCTTTTCCTCCATCATCACCTTCAATTGCATTATTTAAAGACGGTGTATTGGTTCATATGCTAGAACGCCACCATATTGAAGGAAGACCTGCTGAAGTTATTGCTTCAAATTTAGCTGGAGCTTATGAAGAGTATTGCTAAATTATTATCTTTTATTAATTTTTTGTGAGTAATTAAAAAATATGAAAGCTTTTAAACACATCATAAAAACAATTGTAATATTAGTAACCATAAGTTGCTCTAGTAATTCTGAAATTAGCCTGGAAGAAGAAGATCGGCTTGAATTAAACAATTTGAAAGAAGAAATTGAACTATTAGTTTCTAAAGAAACTTGTACTGAAAATACGACTTGTAGTTTTATTGCCTTTGGTAGTAAGCCTTGCGGAGGCCCTTGGAGTTATTTAGTATTTAACACTTCTATTAATGTTGGATTGCTAAAAGAAAAAGTAGCTGCTTATAACAAAAAGGAAGCTGCATTTAATATAAAATGGCATATTATTTCTGATTGTTCTGTTGTATTACCACCTACAGAACTTGCTTGTGTTAATGGGAAATGTACTGCAATTTATTAATAAAATCTTGAAAAATATATTTTCAAGAGGCTGTCTGAAAAGCAATTATACTTGTTATTTTGAATAAAGTGAAAAATCTCAACATCTTGATATATCAGTGTTTAATTTTAAGAAGATTCTTCATTTACATTCAGAATGACACTTTTTAGACAGCCTCTTTTTATTTTTAGAAAATGAATAAACAACAAATAATTTCCAATACACAAACCTTTGTTAAAGCTACCTTAAAAAATGCTGAAGGTGGCCATGACTGGTTTCATATATTGCGTGTTTGGAATAATTCCAAGTTAATAGCTCAACATGAAAATGTTGATTTATTTATTGTTGAATTAGGAGCTTTACTACATGATATTGCCGATTCAAAATTTCACAATGGAGATGAAACCATTGGCCCAAAAATTGCTAGCGACTTTTTAAAAAGTCAACAAATTAGTGCTAAAATTATTATGCATATTGAACATATTATTTCAAATATTTCCTTTAAAGGAGGTAATTTTAAGCAAAAATTTACATCTCCGGAATTAGATGTTATTCAAGATGCTGACAGATTGGATGCTATTGGAGCTATAGGTGTTGCACGTTGTTTTAATTATGGAGGATTTAAAAACAGGGTACTATATGACCCTGAAATACCCCCAAAACTAAATCAAACTAAAGAAGAATATAAAAACTCTAAAGCTCCTACAATCAACCATTTTTATGAAAAATTATTGTTGTTAAAAGAGAAAATGAACACACAGACCGGTAAAAAAATTGCCGAAGAAAGACACACTTATATGGAAGTTTTTCTTCAGCAGTTTTATGATGAATGGAATGGGCTTAAATAATTCTGTTTATATTCTCTAACTAATTACCATTTTTTAAATAATACTTTTGTAAACGAGTTTGTATAATGATTTGTACAGTTTAAAAATCCTATTTTTTGACTTTTGTTGATAGTTAGAAATATTCCATATTATTGGATTTAGCAATTTTGAATATGTATTATTAACTATAGACTATTCTGCAAATTTTATCATTCCTTCACTTTCAAACCAAAGTTGTTTGTATTTGATAGGTATTATTTCTCTACCTTTTTTATTTATATAACCAGCTTTTCCATGAAGTTCAACGTATGCAATTCCATTTATAAACGGGTAAGCTTTGTCATAGATAGCATGAATTTTTACTTTACCATTTTTATTAATAAACCCATATTTATTATCTTTTTTGAATAATGCCATTTTATTTGTAAAAAATGGAAAACCTGTTTTTTCAAGATTAAACGGAATTTTAATATTGTTTTTTTTATCAATACAGCCATAATTTTTTTCTTTTTTAACAAAAGCTAAACCATCCATAAATGCATGTGCTTCATCATATACAAATGGAATTATAATTTCATTTTTTCTATTTATAAATCCCCACTTTTTTGATTTCATAACAGGTATTAAATCGTCATTGATATTGAACCCAACCTTGTCATAAATTAAAGGGATTATTTCATTTCCTAACTTATCAATAAAACCCCATTTATTGTCTTTTTTGACAGCAAAAAAAGATGCATCATTTATAAAATAAATATTTTCATACGTTGGCTTTAGAATTATCTTTTCATCTAAATTAATAAGTCCTTTTAATTTTTTATTTTCAATTATTTCTTCATAAACTAGTGATGAATCTGATTCAAAATAGTGGCTTTTTATATTAACAGTTAATTTATTTTGAAATATGACGTTTCCTTTCTCATCTAAGATTTTAATCTTTCTATTTTTATCATATAGTTTAAAGCGATTAAACCCAAAAATCTCAATCATCTTATTATCAAATTTTGTGATAGGATTACCTTTCCTATCGATTAAACCTTGCTTACGGTTTTTTTTTGCTATTCCAGTATTTCCATAATAAAAGAAAGTTTCATCATATTGTTTAAACAACGTTTCTGTTCCATCTTTACTAATATATCCATATATAGAATCTTTTATAATATTTGCGTAATTATCATAAAAGTCTAATCCCATATTATACTTTGGCTGTATCAGTATTTTCCCTTCCTTATCCATATACCCAATTTTAGGGAAACTATCGGGTTGAATTTTATAATATAAAATTTTTATAAGATTGTCTGGTAGAGTATTGCTTCCTATTTTTTGAGGAGTTCTACCAAGAAAATTCATAATATTTATATCCGGTTTAATCTTATTTTGAGAAAAAGATTGGTTACAAAGAATAATTAATGCAATTAATAATAGGCTTTTGTTTTTCATATCAATTAGTTTGTTAAATAATATTTTCTTTTTTTATCTACTTATAGCAAATAAGTTTTTATAATATTTTTGTCATTTTGTACTAAATCCAAATTTAAGCATAAATTTTATGAGGTGTTGTAATACGTACTTTATTTAGACTTCTATTGAGATATTTACTTTCCCTCCAAGTCCTTTTTCAACGATGTCAAACAATGTTTTTAAAGTCAAATTGCTACCATTATTTTCAACACGAGAAATATATGTTCGCTTTTTATTAACAAGTTCTCCAAGTTGCTCTTGAGTAAGATTTTTTTCTTCTCGCGCATTTCTTAAAAGTAAACCTATTTTAAACGATTCAAAATCTCTGTCGAGTTCGTCTCTGCGTTCAGTTCCTTTTTTTCCGTAAACGGAATCCTTAATATCTTTCCAACTTTTGGTTTCCATTTTATTTGTTTTTGTCTTCATAATACGAATTCATTAATGTAATAGCTTTGTTAATTTCCTTTTTCGGTGTTTTCTGTGTTTTCTTTGTAAATCCGTTTAATAGGATTACAAGTTTTCCTTTATCGAAAAAGCAAAAAACACGCCAAATATTCGAGCCTAATTTAATTCTGGCTTCGTAAAGTCCTTTAGTTCCAATAATTGCTTTGAGATAAGTCGAAGGCACTCTTTCGTATGTTTCGATTATTTCAATCACTTTGTATATCTTGTCCTGTACCTTAATAGGTTGAGCAAGTAAGAAATCCTCAAAATGATTTTTATATGCAATTACTTCTCTAACTTTCTCCATTTAAGTAAAGGTAACTTAAAAGTTACTATTTTCAAAATTCAAATGTATTTTTTTTGAAGTTCTAAATTTTTTTCAGGTATGTGTTACAACGGGCTTTTATAAGATTTGTGCGACTGAAAAATCAGAGATTTTTAGGTTGAAGCAAATCGTTAGTTGAATGTTTATCATTTTGTACTAAATCAAATTTAAACATGAATTTTATACGGTGTTGGCAACTGGCTTTTTATTCAAACTAATAGTCAAGTTCTATTCCAAATTCACTTGCTTTATGTGAGACTACTCTAATCTGTTCTTCATATTTTTCATTCATTCCTAATTCAGAAATTCCGTTCATTGCATTGTAAAATATTTTTTCTAAGGCTATGTAATAATTCTCATCCCAATATCCGAAATCTTCAATAATTTCCAAGCAACATTTTACATAATGTAATTCCAATTCTACATTGAGTTCTGTAATTTTCAGTTTTCTCACATTTCGAATTATTTTTCGTGCTTCAACTTCGCGTAAATCCATATTTCTCCCGTTTGGATAAATATATCTTTCAATTTCATTTTTATATTTTTCAATTAGATGTTTAATTTCTCCAGTCACGAAAACATCTAAATAGGTTTTCACAGTAGATATTTTTTTGTACATCTCCGAAACCATTTTGATGATTTCAGCTTTGTCCATTTTATTTAATTCCTTTTTAACTTCTTTTAGTGACATTTGTTGCGTTAAGTTCTTGAATTATGGATGTCATTTTCAGCTTGTTGCTAACTTGTAATAAAGTTATAAATACTATTCAAAATTTGGTTTTCGTTTTTCTAAAAAAGCGGTGGTTCCTTCTTTAAAATCGTGGGTACCAAAACTTTTACCAAATTGCTCAATTTCAACATCAAATC
>JAKIVA010000076.1 GCA_021647265.1 Lutibacter sp. | reverse complement strand
AGGTCGAATGCGATTAACGTCGCCTCCATACGCATACCACTGGAGAAATGGCAGAGTGGTCGAATGCACCGGTCTTGAAAACCGGCGAGGGTCACACCTCCGGGGGTTCGAATCCCTCTTTCTCCGCAAAAACCCTGTAAATCAAATATTTACAGGGTTTTATTTTTTAAATTATTCAACTTTCATTGTAACTATATCTTTTTTAATTCTATTATTATAACTATAACTTTATATTGGATATATTTAAAAAGCTATAGTACTAATTAAATATATTATAAATTTACATTTGTTTATACGTTAAATAAAAACTTGCACTAAATTTAAAAATTGTAAAACTAACCTATGCAAATTCTCTCATTTTTAGGATTTACCTTATTAGTTGCCTTCATTTCTTATATAAAAACAAGAAAAACAAACGAAAAAACATCTGACGGTTATTTTTTAGGAGGTAGAAGCTTAACTGGTGTTGTTATTGCGGGTTCATTGTTGCTTACAAATTTATCTACCGAACAAATTGTTGGACTCAACGGTGCTGCTTTTAAAGAAGGTATTTTGGTAATGGCGTGGGAAACACTGGCAGCAATAGCAATGGTTATTACTGCTGTATTTTTGTTACCGAGATATTTAAAAGGTGGAATTACAACGGTACCTCAATTTTTAGAGCGGCGTTATGATAAAATCACCAAAACAATTACTTCTGCTCTATTTTTAAGCGGCTATGTAATTGTATTATTACCTATTGTACTTTATTCTGGTGCATTGGCTATTAATACAATGTTTAATATACCTGAATTATTGGGTGTTTCAGAAACCTCGGCCTTATGGATTACCGTTTGGGGAATTGGAATTATTGGTTCTTTATATGCCATTTTTGGAGGTTTAAAGGCTGTTGCGGTTTCTGACACCATTAATGCAATTGGTTTATTAATTGGAGGGTTATTAATTCCGATTTTTGGACTTTTAGCCATAGGAGATGGAAGTGTTACCGAAGGAATTACTACTTTAATACAAACTAATCCCGAAAAATTTAAAGCTCTTGGCGGACCAGAATCATCTATTCCAATTGGCACTATTTTTACGGGAATGATGTTGGTTCAATTATTTTATTGGGGAACAAACCAAGCCATAATACAACGTGCTTTAGGTGCAAAAAACTTAAAAGAAGGTCAAAAAGGGTTATTACTCGATTCTTTTATAAAAATATTAGGACCGCTAAGTGTAGTACTCCCAGGTATAATTGCGTATCATATGTTTGGAGAAACTTTAGAAAATCCTGATGAGGCCTACCCAATGCTAGTCACAAAAGTACTACCAACTGCATTGATTGGTTTTTTTGCAGCTGTATTGTTTGGCGCTATTCTAAGTTCATTCAATTCTGCATTGAACAGCTCTGTAACTTTGTTTGGTATAGACATCTACAAATCTCACTTTAAACCCAGTGCTTCGGAAAGAGAGGTTGTAAAAGCTGGAAAAAGTTTTGGAATTTTATTGGCTATTTTATCTATGTGTATTGCCCCACTTATAGCCAACGCTCCTGATGGGTTATTTGGATATTTACAAGAAGTAAATGGTTGTTACAGTATTCCTATTTTAACTATTATTGTTGTTGGGTATCTTACAAAATATGTTCCTGCAATTGCTGCTAAAATTGCAATTATTTCAGGAGTTGTATTGTATAGTGTTAGTCAGTTTATTTTGAAACCATTTGTTGTTGGAGCAGATAGTTACCCACATTTTTTACACGTTATGGCTATTTTGTTTGTATTAAATGTGCTTATTATGCTACTTATTGGAAAATTTAAACCACGTAAAGAAGCCTACGTACAACACTATACAAAGCAGGTAGATATTACCCCTTGGAAATACCTAAACCTTGTTGGAATCACTATTTGTTTAATTGTTTTAGCTATCTATATTTATTTCGCATAAGTAATAAATTTGATTAAAATTAAGTGTTTTTAATTTTTTAAAGAATACACACATTATAAAATAACACATTCAAACAAATTAAGATTATTTACTAACTTCGCAGCTAGAAATATTAACTTGTGGAACAAACCAATAAAAATTCAATCAACTTAAATAAATACATTAGCAGCACTGGAATATGCTCGCGCAGAGAAGCTGAAAAATTGATTGTTGATGGACGGGTAACTATCAATGGAAAACCTACACAATTAGGAAATCGAGTGGTAGATGGTGATGTTGTTAAAATTGATGGAAAACCATTAAAAAACAAACCTAAAACATTGTATCTCGCTTTTAATAAGCCTGTTGGTATTGTATGCACAACAGATTCAAAAGAACGAAAAAATATTGTTCGTTATATCAATCACCCCGAACGCCTTTTCCCTATTGGACGTTTAGATAAACCTTCAGAAGGATTGATTTTTTTAACCAATGATGGCGATATTGTTAACAAAATTCTAAGAGCAGGAAACAACCATGAAAAGGAATATATAGTTACTGTTAATAAAGTAATAACCTCCGAATTCCTTCAAAAAATGAGTCAAGGGATTCCAATTTTAGGAACAGTTACCAAAAAGTGTACAATTGAAAAATTAACTGATTTTAAGTTTAAAATAGTATTAACCCAAGGTTTAAACAGACAAATTCGTAGAATGTGTGAGTTTTTAGATTATGAAGTTACCAAATTAAAACGAACTAGAATTATGAATGTTAATTTAGATCATTTAGAAACTGGGCAATGGCGAGAATTAACAAATGAAGAAATGAAAAAGATTCATAAAATGGTTTCAGCTTCCTCTAAAACAGAAGATGCTTCTAAAGATCAAAATAAAATTAAAAGAAAAACTTCATTTTCAAAAAGAAAAAATTATAAAAGACGTTAACCTTTCTTATTAATTGTTTTTCAAACAAATCCTATTCTGTATCTTTGCCAACTATGCAATTTGAACTAAAAAAAACAGATGCTCAAAGCAAAGCGAGAGCAGGAATTATAACAACCGACCACGGCACCATTGAAACTCCTATTTTTATGCCTGTTGGTACTGTTGGTACGGTAAAAGGTGTTCATCAAACAGAACTAAAAAATGAAATTAACCCTGATATTATTTTAGGTAACACATATCATCTTTATTTACGTCCAAAAACAAAAATTTTAGAACAAGCTGGCGGCTTACATAAATTTATGAATTGGGATAGAAATATTTTAACTGATAGCGGTGGATATCAGGTATATTCTCTTTCTAGCACAAGAAAAATTAAGGAAGAAGGTGTGAAGTTTAAAAGTCATATTGATGGTTCTTACCATACATTTACTCCTGAAAATGTGATGGAAATTCAACGTATTATTGGTGCCGATATTATTATGGCATTTGATGAATGCACCCCATATCCTTGTGATTATAGTTATGCGAAACGCTCCATGCATATGACACACCGCTGGTTAAAGCGTTGTATCACGCACTTAGATAAAACACCTTATAAATACGATTATAGCCAAGCTTTTTTTCCAATAGTACAAGGTAGTACATATAAAGATTTAAGAAAACAATCTGCAGAATTTATTGCTTCAGTAGAGGCTGAAGGAAATGCAATTGGTGGACTATCGGTAGGGGAACCCGCTGAAGAAATGTATGAAATGACCGAAATTGTTACCGCTATTCTTCCTAAAGATAAACCTCGATATTTAATGGGAGTTGGTACACCTATCAATATTTTAGAAAACATTGCGTTAGGTATAGATATGTTTGATTGTGTAATGCCAACACGAAATGCTCGTAATGGAATGTTATTTACAGCTCATGGAACCATCAATATAAAAAATAAAAAATGGGAAAATGATTTCTCAGCTATTGACGAAATGGGAATCACTTTTGTTGATACTATGTATTCAAAAGCCTATCTACGTCATTTATTTGCTTCAAAAGAATTATTAGGAAAACAAATAGCATCTATTCACAATCTAGGATTTTATTTGTGGTTGGTTCGTGAAGCTAGAAAGCATATATTAGCAGGAGATTTTACTCAATGGAAAAACCGTATGGTAAAACAACTCGATAAAAGATTGTAATAATTGAAAATACTTGATAAATACATATTAAAAAAATATTTAAGTTCTGTTATTCTAGTACTCAGTTTATTACTCCCTATTGCAATTGCAATTGATGTATCTGAAAAGGTTGACCGGTTTCTAAGACACTCTGAACTTTCTGTTGGTGAAATTATTAAGGACTATTATTTAAATTTTATTGTAATTTTTGGAAATACCTTTCTGCCTTTAGCCTTATTTATTGCCGTTATATTTTTCACTTCAAAATTGGCAAGTAATACAGAGATTATTGCTATTCATTCAGCTAAAATATCGTTTACTCGATTTTTAAGACCTTATTTTATTGGTGCAACACTTATTACTGTTTTTGCCCTATTTATGAACCATTTTGTGGTGCCTCGTAGTAATAAAATTTATGAAGAATTTACCAGAACCTATCTAGCAAAGAAAAAATCGGATGCTAATTTTATTAACAATATAAATTTACAACTAGGACCTAACGACTATATTTTTTTAAAAAGCTATACAGTTAGAGCAAACATAGGCTATTCATTTTCATATGAAAAATTTGAAGGAACAAAATTAAAATATAAATTATTTGCTGATAATATTAGATGGAATAAAAAAGATAGTACCTATAAATTAATTAACTATAGAAAAAGAATTATTTTAAAAGATAGAGATAGTATTGAATTTGGCTCAAAATTAGATACTACCTTTAACTTTACCCCAAAAGATTTGGTTAATGTAGATTACTTAGCAAAAGAAATGACCTCCTTTAAATTGAAAGAATTTATAAAAATATCTAAACAACGTGGCATTAGTAACTTAAACAGCTATTTGGTTGAATTTCACAAACGAACTAGTTTACCTGTTTCATCGTACATCCTTACATTTTTAGCTGTTGCTCTGTCTTCTAAAAAACGTAGAGGAGGAATGGGTGTAAATCTGGCTATTGGAATTACACTAATGTTCATTTATGTATTTTTTCTAAAAATAGCTGAAGTTCTTGGTGCAGGAGCAGATACAAATTCATTTTTAATGGTTTGGTCTCCAAATATTATCTTTGGAGCATTGGCTGTATACTTATACTTTAAAAATGCCAAAAACTAAATTTAATAATTATTTACACCTCCATTTATTGGTTTTTATATGGGGGTTTACTGCAATTTTAGGTGCCTTAATAAGTATTGATGCAATTCCATTAGTATGGTATCGTATGTTTTTTGCGGTAATTTTTGTCTTTTTTTATATTTTATTAATCAAAAAACCATTAAAAATATCACTAAAAGAACTTTTAAAATTTGCGTTTACTGGTATTATTATTGCGCTACATTGGATTGCTTTTTTCTCGGCTATAAAAGTAGCAAACGTATCAATTGCCTTAGTAGCAATGAGTACAGGAGCCTTGTTTGCTTCGCTTATTGAACCTCTTTTTTTTAAAAGAAAACTCAATTATTTAGAATTATTTTTTGGATTATTGGTAATAATAGGTTTATACATTATTTTTAATGTAGAAAAGCAATATACATTAGGGATAATTTACGCCCTAATTGCCTCATTTTTATCTGCCTTATTTACTGTTTTAAACGGTCTATATGTAAAGAAACACGAAGCTGAAGTAATCACGTTTTATCAGTTATTTTTTGGCGTTGTATTTATAACCATATACATTTTACTTTCAAATACATTTACAATTCAAGACTTCTCTTTAAATATTTTAGACCTTGTTTATCTATTTATTTTAAGTAGTATTTGTACGGCGTATGCCTTTGTAGTTTCGGTTAAAATAATGAAATTCTTAACACCATACACCGTAATGTTAACTGTTAATTTAGAGCCTGTTTATGGAATTATATTAGCCGTATTAATATTTGGAGATAAAGAAAAAATGAACCCACAATTTTACATTGGTGCCTTATTGATTATAGTTACTGTTATTGTTAATGGAGCCTTAAAAAATAAAAAAAGCACTTAACATACTTTCAAAATTTATAAGTTCATTATATTTGTAATCACATCCAAACTTAAAAATATGGAATATCTTGATTTTGAATTACCAATAAAAGAGTTAGAAGAACAACTTAACAAATGTGAGTTGATTGGTAAAGAAAGTGATGTTGATATGACTGAAAGTTGTAAAAACATCGAAATAAAATTATTAAAGACAAAAAAAGAAATCTATAAAAATTTAACTGCTTGGCAAAGAGTACAATTGTCTCGTCACCCAAACAGACCATATACTTTAGATCATATTAATTCACTTGCTGGTGACACTTTTATGGAGTTACATGGCGATAGAACTGTAAAAGATGACAAAGCAATGGTTGGTGGTTTAGGTAAAATAGGAGACCAATCATTTATGTTTATTGGTCAGCAAAAAGGGTATAATACCAAAACCCGTCAATATAGAAATTTTGGAATGTCAAACCCAGAAGGATATAGAAAAGCACTACGCTTAATGAAAATGGCTGAAAAATTTAACATTCCAGTTGTAACATTACTTGATACACCTGGTGCCTACCCTGGTTTAGAAGCAGAAGAACGTGGACAAGGTGAAGCTATTGCTCGTAATATCTTAGAAATGACAAGGTTAAAAACACCTATTATTACCATTGTAATTGGTGAAGGTGCTTCAGGTGGAGCATTGGGTATTGGGGTTGGTGATAAAGTATATATGATGGAGAATACTTGGTATTCTGTTATTTCTCCTGAGTCTTGCTCTTCCATTTTATGGAGAAGTTGGGAACACAAAGAAGAAGCAGCTGAAGCTCTTAAATTAACAGCTGAAGACATGAAAAAACAAAAATTAATTGATGGCATTATTAAAGAACCTTTAGGGGGAGCACATTACAATCGTGAAAAAGCATTTAAAGAAGTTGAAAAAACCATCTTAAAAGCATATAAAGAACTAAAAGAGTTAACGCCAAAAGAACTGGTAAAACAACGAATGGAAAAATATGCCAATATGGGCGTTTTTAAAGGATAAAAAATTAAACTAAACCTCTCTTTATCGAGAGGTTTTTTATTAATTTTACAAATATGTATATTCTATCTTCCAAGCAACTAGCAAAAGTTGACAAGGTAACTATTAAAAATAAGGCAATAACTTCCATTGATTTAATGGAACATGCCGCTACACTTTGTTTTCAATGGCTTCACACTCGTTTACAAGGACAAAACATTAAAATTCATGTATTTTGCGGTATAGGAAATAATGGTGGTGATGGTTTAGTAATTGCACGGCATTTATTTCAACATGGATATAATGTTAATTGCTATATTGTTAATTTTAGTGACAAAAGAACTGATGAATTTTTAACTAATTATGATAGACTTAAAGAAATTGGTGAATGGCCTACGGTTATAAATAATGAAAATAATTTCCCGGAAATTTCTTTTGAAGATATTGTTGTTGACGCCATTTTTGGAAATGGGTTAACGAGAAGTCCAGAAGGATTTACCAAAAAATTAATTCAATATATCAATAGTACAAAAGTATTTACACTTGCAATTGATGTACCTTCAGGTTTATTTGGCGATAAACCTGTTCCCCAAAAAGATTCCGTTTTAAAAGCAGGTCATACACTTTCTTTTCAGACACCAAAACTGGCATTTTTATTACCTGAAAATAAAGAGTTTGTGAATACTTGGGAACTAATTGATATTGGTTTAGATGAAGAATACATAAATAGCTTACAACCAAAAATTAATTTCACTACAAAAAGTGAAATCATGCCATTGTATAAACCTAAAAATAAATGGTCTCATAAAGGTACTTTTGGCCATTCCCTTATAATTGGTGGTAGTTTTGGTAAAATTGGAGCTGTTACCTTAACATCAAAGGCTGCCCTTAAAATTGGCAGTGGGCTTGTTACTTCTTATGTGCCAAAATGTGGGTATAATATTATTCAAATCTCAATACCTGAAGTAATGGTTGAAGTTGATGATGATAAAATTTTAGCCTATTATAACTTTAAAACTAAGGCAACAGTGATTGGTATTGGAACAGGAATGGGAACTGCTGAAAAGACTGCTCTAGGGTTTGAAAAATTTATCAAAGAAAACAAACTACCTTTGGTTATTGATGCTGATGCAATTAATTTATTAGCTCAGAACAAATCTTTACTTAAATACTTACCAAATAATTCAATTTTAACTCCACATCCAAAAGAATTAGAACGGCTTATTGGATCTTGGAAAAATGACTATGAGAAACTAACAAATGCCAAACTGTTTTCTAAAGATAACAATATAATTTTAGTTATAAAAGGTACTTATACCGTTATAATTGATAATGAATTTATGTATTTTAATTCAACAGGAAATCCGGCACTTGCTACTGCAGGAAGTGGAGATGTTTTAACTGGAATAATTACAGGGTTAATTGCTCAGAGTTACGAGCCTAAACATGCTGCAATATTTGGTGTATACTTGCATGGTAAAACCGCAGACATAGCAATTCAGGAAACGGGCTATGAAACATTTACTGCTAGTTCAATATTAGAGTATTTACCCGATGCAATTTTAGATTTATTCAATCAAGAACAAATTAAAGAAGTTGACGATGAGGATAACAAATCTACAACATAAAATAATTGATATTTAAAATTAAAAGAGGCTGTCTGAAAAGGCAGTCTTTTTTTTTGGAAAAAAGCAAGAGATTGATTATTTTCATGGAATGAAATCAAAAGCAGTATTCAAGACTTATAATCAAGATCAATTAAGTTTACTACCTCCAAGTTACGATGAATTAATACTAAAGAATCATCCTGTTCGTATAGTAAATCATATCATAGATAATGTAGACATTAGCACTTTAGAAGCAACTTATAAAGGAGGTGGCACTTCAAGTTATCATCCACGAATGTTATTAAAAGTAATCATTTATGCCTATTTGCGTAATTTGTATTCTTCCCGAA
>JAKIVA010000075.1 GCA_021647265.1 Lutibacter sp. | reverse complement strand
AATACCTACAATTATACTTAAACGAGTTTGTTTATAAACTAAACAGAAGGTATTTTGGTGAAAAAATATTTGATAGACTAATAATAGCAAGCATTACAGTAAGTGGAGCTTAAGCGGATATGCAGAAATAATTATAATGTTTCCATAGGAATCAAATTTTAGTGTAAATTTACTATGATATCAATATAATTAGTAATTGTGTAGTAAAAATTATACAATTAGAGTTATAGATACAAAAGGAATAACAAGCTAAAAAAATAAAAGCTATTACAACAGTATATGTTTATATTAATTTAAATAGTATTATTGAGCTGTATTAATGTTTTTTTTAACCCAAGCTAAACTATCATTAAAGTTATCAAAAACCTGCTCTTCAGGTATTAAATCAGGTATTATATCAATACGCTCAAGCATATATCGTGGTTGCTCCATAATATTAACTAACAATATTTTCTTTCCTCGCCTAGTCAAATCGACCAAAACGTCTTCCATAGCGTACAATCCTGATTGATCTATATATTGCATTCTCCCCATTCTTATTATTATAATAGAAGCAGTATCAGGAATTTGTTTAACTAATTGTTGAAAATAACTTGTAGATCCAAAAAACAAAGGACCTCTAATATGCTTTATAAAAATTTCTTCTTTTAAATTTTTTGATAAATTAACTTCATCTGGCCAAGCTTTCGACCTATCAAAAGATTCAATACTTGATCTATCAGCTGTTAAATCTCCAATTTTTTTCATAAACATTAATGAAGCAATTATCAAACCAATACCTACTGCGTATACTAGGTTCCATATGGATGATAACACTAAAACAACCAACATTATAATAACCTCTGGTTTTGGCATATATGGAATAGCTTTTAAGCCTTTATAATCCATTACACCAATACCTACAGTAATTAATATCCCTGCTAACACAGCTGCAGGAATTTGAGATGCTATAGGGCCTAAAGCTAACAAGATAACTAAAAGTAAAATAGATGCTACCATACCTGAAAGTCTAGTTTTACCTCCTGCATTGATATTAACTACCGTTCTAATTGTTGCTCCAGCTCCTGGTATACCACCAAATAGTGCTGCAATGCTATTTCCTATTCCCTGCCCTATCAATTCCTTATTTGGCTTGTGCTTTGTTTTAGTCATATTATCTGCCACTACTGATGTTAACAAAGAATCTATCGCTCCTAAGAGCGCTAAAGTTAGCGCTGTAAAGATGTAAGGGGTAATACTTCCAATATTAAAATTGGTGAAAATTTCTAAATTTGGTAGAGGTAATCCACTTGGTATTTCTTCAATAGGCCTGTAATTTAGTTTAAAACCAGTGGCAATACCAGACATAACAAGCAACGCCACCAATGTACTTGGAACTGCAGTAGTAATTCGTTTAAATCCATAAATTATAATAATTGTTCCTAATGCCAATATTAATTCTAACCAATTAATGTTACTTAAAGCTTTAGGCAGCACCTTTAACGTTCCTAAAACTCCTGATGCTTCTTTTGCTGCTAAGGTTTGGGATTCTTTCAAAATTTGAGCTTGTGTAATATTTTCAGCTCTACTAACCGTTTCCTTAAAATTTTCTAGCACTAAAATCCCTTCGCCAGCTTCTTCTTTCAAAATATTTTCTAAAATAATTTCTTCGGCGTAAGGTTTAAATTCATTTACAAATTCAGCATCTTCTTTAGGGTAATATCCAACTGATGGTAGTATTTGTGTAATCAAAATAATAACACCTATTGCCGTCATAAATCCTGAGACTACAGGATATGGAATGTATTTAATATATTTCCCTAATCCTATAAGCCCTAATCCAATTTGCATTATACCTGCCAACATAAACACCATTAATATTGCGGGTAATGCTTTTGAAACATCACCATCAAAGGCTGCAACAATACCTGCAATAACAACCATACTTACTGCTGTCATTGGAGCTGTTGGGCCTGAAATTTGTGTGTTTGTTCCACCAAAAAGGGCTGCAAAAAAACCTACAAAAATAGCACCATAAAGTCCTGCGCTTGGCCCTAATCCTGAGCTTACCCCGAAGGCTAAAGCTAGTGGTAATGCAACAATACCAGCGGTAATTCCACCAAATAAATCGCCTTTTAAGTGTTTAAAATTAAATAGTTTATTCATTGTATATTCATAATTGTTATTTATATACTAGTTAGTATACAAATGAAAGGTTAAAATTTTTATTATAACAATTTTTATATTTTAAAATTCATAATAAATATAAGGAACGTTATGTTATTATTTATCTCAAGAATTGATATTTAATATTGGTCTTTAAATTCTTTAAATAATCATCATTTATTTTAATATCAATATATAAAATTACTTCACAACTTCTATTAAACAAAAAGAAATCTAACAAAAATTAAGTGTTTTATTTTCAATACTTAATTGCATTGAATACCAATTTTATATAAAATTCTGAAATGATACTTTTATGTTTACCATCAACATCTGTAAGTGTTGGTATATGCTCTGCAAAAAAACTTTGAAGATACGCCCCTTCAATTACAGTAGTGATTAACATATGTGGATATTGATATTCTGGATTAAGTTCTAAAACAATTTCACTAACTCTTTTTACAACTTGCTCATAAACTTTAAAATAGCCTTTCTTATTTTCTGCATCAACTTCTTTAATATGGTATGTTTTACCTCCTTCATTCATTATAATTCTATCTAAAGCAGCCCCATTAATATGAGAAAGCAAGTCATCTTTTTTGGTAGATTCTGTTAAAATTTTTATTGCTTTTTCAAGTTTTTGTTCTGATGAGCTCAAATTAATTGTTGAAAAAACCAACTTGTATTCAATCCAACTCCAATACCAGTTTGTCAAATAAACCAATAGCATATGTTTACTCTCAAAATACCTATAAATAGAACTTTCCGGAGAACCAATCTTTTTCCCTAATTTCTTAAATGTAAACCCTTCAAAACCTAACTCATCAATTAAATCAATACCATTAGAGATTATTTTCCGTCCAAGCTTAGAGCCGTTAGGATCTCTAAGATAAGTATCAGAACTTACATTAATTTGAATTTTAAGGTCTTTCATAGTAGTTATAACTTATTTAAAAATGCAATAGTATTTCTAATTATTTATAGATTCTTTTTAAAACTCGGTATTTATATCCCAAGCTTCTAAATTTTCTTTTATTGATTTTATAAACATGCCCCCTAAAGCTCCGTTTACAACTCTATGATCATATGAATGTGATATAAACATTTTGTGTCTAATTCCTATAAAATCGCCTTCTGAAGTCTCAATTACTGCTGGGACTTTTCTAACAGCTCCCAACGCTAAAATAGCAACTTGTGGTTGATTGATTATAGGTGTACCAAAAACACTGCCAAAACTTCCAACATTGGTTACCGTATACGTACCTCCTTGTATATCATCGGGCTTTAACTGTCCTTTTCTAGCTTTATTCGCCAAATCATTAACCGCTTTAGTCATACCAATTAAATTTAATTGATCAGCATTTTTTATAACAGGAACAATTAAATTACCATCTGCCAACGCAGCTGCCATCCCTAAATTAATATTCCCTTTCTTTATTATTTTATCTCCATCAACTGCAATATTAATCATAGGAAAATCTTTAATTGCTTTTGCAACGGCTTGCATAAAAATTGGTGTATAAGTAATTTTTTCTCCTTCACGAGCAAAAAACTTATCTTTAATGTTATTTCTCCACTTCACAATATTGGTTACATCAACTTCAATAAAAGACTGTACATGTGCTGATGTTTGAACAGATTGAACCATATGATGAGCAATTAATTTACCCATACGAGTCATCTCAATAACTTCATCTTCACCATTAACAGAAACCGGCATCGCAACCTTTGAAGGTATTGTTTTTTCTACTTTAGATTGGTTGGTTTGTGTTGCTTCAATATTTTTAGTGTGCTTTTCAGTAGTTCTACCACTTTTAATATAAGCTAAAATATCATTTTTAGTAACTCTATTATCTTTTCCTGTACCAATGATTGTCTCCAATTCTTCCATAGAAACACCTTCTGTTTCAGCTATGTTTCTAACTAGTGGAGAAAAGAATTTACCTGATGCCGAAACTTTGTCAATGGTTGTAGTGCTTATAACATTTTCAACGTCTTTTTCAATAGTAATTGCTTCATCTGTCACTTCTTTTATTAAAGTTTCTTTTTCAGCACCTAAAATATCTTCACCTAAGGTTTCAATAATAGCAATAGTTTCTCCAACATTAACAACATCATTCACTTCAAATAGCAGTTCGGTAACTGTCCCTTCAACCTCACTTGGTACTTCAGAGTCTACTTTATCAGTTGCTATTTCAACAATTGCCTCATCTAATTCGACTGTATCTCCAACATTTTTCAACCAAGAAATTATAGTTGCTTCTGCAACACTTTCACCCATTTTAGGAAGTTTCACCTCAAATCTTGCCATTATTATTTTTTTAGAAGTGCAAATTTACAAAAATTAAAATCTATTTATTTAAAACCCCTCTCTATTTTTTATATATAATTTAACACTACAATTACATATATTGTAATTTTACTTAAATTAACACCTCATGTATTACATTTTACTCTAATTTTAATCTATATTAATATAAATAATTTAAAATTAGTGCTTTTCCCAACTAAACTTATCTGAATACTCTCTCATTATATATGTTGGGCTTCTATAAAAAAAATAAAAACACACCTTAATGTAACAAAAATTACTCTTGTATGTAACTAAAGTTGCTTAAAACAATGGTGGAAATTAATTAAAATCGTTCTAAATAGACTTTAACTAACTGGTTATTAGCAATTTATATTTTTAAATTTTATGATTTAAATCATAAAATTAAGATTTAATACTTCTTAAATTCGTAACGTAGGTTACATAAATTGTCTACCAGCAGAAAATAAAAATCAATTATCTATTAATTTATTTTAGTATTTAAAATTTTAACAAAATGAAACAAGAGTCTAAAAAAGGAAATCAAATCTCAAGAAGAGGAATGTTACCTATATTAGGAAGTACACTACTAATACCCTTTCTAGGATTTGGAAAGCCCCTTGATGACAATATAATTTCTGAGGAAAATGAAGAGTACCAAACTTTATTAAAACCTGACGGTTCAACTGTAAAAGTTAAAATCAACACTTTAAAAAAATCTAAAATTATAAAGAAAAACATATCTAATAAGGCATTACTAAACTGGCTAGGTAGAAAACTTTAAACCCTAATCAAGCTAATTAAATTATGAAAAATAACAATAAAAATTCAAGGCGTAAATTCCTTGACAAAGGGGTGAAATTTAGTCTAGCAGCTGTAGTTGGCGGAATTGGACTCTCCAATATAGCTTCCAAATTAAATGCAAAACCTGCTAAAGGTTCTGAAGGTAAAATTGAATTAATGACCACAGATGGGACATTGGTTGAAGTAGACTCAACCGAAGTTCAAGAAATCAATCATCCTCCAAAAGAAGATTCTAATAAATACAATGTTCGTGAAGGGTTTCCTAATAGAAAGTTTGTAATGGTTGTTGATTTGGCAAAATGTAAAAATGCACTTAAATGTCAACAAGCTTGTAATAAAGGTCATTACATAACTGGTGATAATGCTTGGTTAAAGGTTTATAAAATGCAAGAATCTAAGGAGACAGCTCCTTATTGGATGCCTACACAATGCCAGCATTGCGACCAACCAGCTTGCGTTACCGTTTGCCCCGTAGACGCAACTTTTAAAAGAAGAGATGGGATTGTTCTTATTGATAATGAACGTTGTATAGGTTGCAGATTTTGTATGGCTGCTTGCCCTTATTCAACAAGGGTGTTTAATTGGAAAGAGCCAGACCAAGGAGAAATCACGCTTGGCGCTGAATACTCACCCGATTATGCAGGTTTTCCAAGCGTTAAAGGAACTGTTGATAAATGTGATTTTTGTCCTCACCAAATTGTAAAAAACGAACTTCCTTTTTGCGTTACTGCTTGCCCAAACGGTGTATTCTATTTCGGAGACAAATATGAAGACACCGTTACAAATGGAGAAGTTACTTTAAGATTAAAAAAACTATTAGAAGATAAAGCCGGCTATAGACTAATGGAAGGTTTAGGAACCGAACCTAGTGTTTACTATTTACCTCCTGTTGATAGATTAGTTGATTTCAAAGAAGGCTTAGACAAATATAAAAAGTTCCAATCTACTGAAAAATCCTAATAATTATGAAGAGTAATGATAAATTATTAAAAGATTTAGCTCCTAAAAAATTTGGGAAGCTTGGTGTTATTTGGACAAGTTTATTAATTGTAATAATAATTGCCGGAGTTATAGCTTATATAGATCAACTTATAAAAGGACAAATAGTTACTAATATGCGTGATTATGCACTTTGGGGAATTTATATTTCAAATTTTGTGTTTTTTGTAGCTACAAGTTTTGTAGGTTCAGTTACCGTAGCTATTCTAAGATTAACCAAAAATACTTGGAGAACTCCAGTAGTTAGAATTGCCGAAATTATTGCTTTAGCTGCAATTGTAATGGCAGGAATAACAATAATGATTGACATGGCAAGACCTGATAGGTTACTCAATTTATTTATTCATGCCAGAATACAATCTCCTATCACTTGGGATGTAATTATAATCCCTACCTATATCACTTTAAGTTTCTTATTACTGTATTTTCCTTTACTCCCTGATTTAGCAATTCTTAAAGAGTATTATAAAAAGGATAAACCTACTTTAAGTAAGTGGTACGGAAAATTATCCTTAAATTGGAAAGGGAGTAAAGTTCAAAAAAGCATTCAAACGAAATCTATCCAAATTATTGCTTTAATGATTATTCCTGTGGGATTAATTCTTCAAACAATAGATGCTTGGTTATTTTCAACTACCTATAGAATTGGTTGGGACAGTACAAATTTAGGCCCCTATTTTATTGCAGGAGCATTTGTAGCAGGTATAGGAGCCCTTGTAACTATAGTTTATATCATTAGAAGGGCTTACAAATTAGAAGATTACATTACAGAATTTCATTTCGATAAACTTGGAAAACTATTAGTGTTAGCCTGTTTAACCTATCTTTATTTTAATATTAACGAATACCTAATTCCTGCTTTTACAGCAACTGAGGATGAAGCCACTCACTTAAACACACTATTTACCGGTCACTATGCCCCTTTATTTTGGTTCGTAACAATAGGAGGGCTAATAATCCCAATTATAGTTTTATTATTTAAAAAAGGAAGAAAACCCTTACCTATGTTTATAATTGGTTTAATAGTAGTTGTTGCTTCATGGTGGAAACGTTACCTTATTGTTACACCAACCTTATTACACCCATTCCTACCTATACAAGGTGTACCTGAATCATGGCATCATTATTTTCCTAGTGTACACGAATGGCTAATTACAAGTGCAACATTAGCAATGGCATTACTAATCATTACAATATTAGTACGCTATTTACCTATAATACCTATTCAGAGAACCGCTGATGAGCAAGAAGAATTATTAAAAACTACTAAAAATGCTGAACAATGAAAAATCAATTAAATTTTAACTTCATCATTCTTGCTATATTAAGTTTACTACTATTTTCCACTAGCTTTCAAAGTTTACATGCTCAAAAAGTAAAAAAAGAGAGAGTTAGATTAAAAGCCAAGTACATCAAAATAATGGATGGTGAAATTTATTTAAATATTAAAGTAACTGCCAGAGTTAAAAAGAAAAATATTAAAGTTTCAAATATTGATTTGATTATTTACAACAACGTAAATAACAAAAAAATTAAAGTTGGAGAAACCACAACCAATATTGATGGAGAAAGTAAGTTTGTATTTAAAAACTTGAATGCTATTCAACCCGATTCAACAAATACATACAACCTTGTAATATTATTTAAAGGGAATGATACCTTTAAGAAAGCCAAGAAAAATATTGTTTTTAAAGACGTTGATATTAGAGCTAAATTAATTACTAAAGACAGTATTAATTACATTAGTGCAACCTTAATAGATGCAAACAAAGATAGCCTTGTTGGTAATCAGTCGCTAACAGTTCAGGTTCAACGCTTATTCCAACCTCTATTTATTGGTGAAGAATTTATAATAACTGACGAGGATGGTACAATTCTTGTCCCTATTGAAGAAGGAATACCTGGAATTGATGGAAATTTAACTTTTGAAGTTGTTCTAAATGACAGTGACGACTTTGGAACTGTAAAAGCAATAGTAAAAGCTCCCATTGGAGTACCAATAGTAGATGAATCTACTTTCGACCAAAGAACAATGTGGTCGCCAAGAAACAAAACACCCCTATTTTTACTAATATTACCAAATTTATTAATCTTTAGTATCTGGGGTTTAATTATATATTTAATTACTAATTTATTTAAAATAACTAAATCTTAAAATTATGAAAACATTTAAAATTGTAACTATTATCGGGGTTTTATCATTTGCCCTCTACTCTTTTACTACGCTAGTTCAAGAAGAATGGAAAGTTCCTGCAGAATATGAAACTATGAAAAATCCTGTAGATGCAGGTACTGATACAGCAATGGGAAAATCATTATACACAAAACATTGTAAATCTTGTCATGGTGTTGAAGGTTATGGAGACGGACCAAAAGCTGAAGACCTTGATGGAGAGTTAGGTGATTTTTCTTCTGAAGAATTCCAAGCGCAAAGTGATGGTGCATTATTTTACAAAACTACTACTGGTAGAGATGATATGCCTGAATTCACTAAAAAATTACCTAATGACAAAGATAGGTGGCTAATTGTTAACTATATGAGAACTTTAGCTGAGTAATAAAATCTGCAAAACTATACTATTAAATATATACAATAAAAAAGAGGCTGTCTGAAAAGGCAGTCTTTTTTTTTTGGAAAAAAGCAAGAGATTGATTATTTTCATGGAATGAAATCAAAAGCAGTATTCAAGACTTATAATCAAGATCAATTAAGTTTACTACCT
>JAKIVA010000074.1 GCA_021647265.1 Lutibacter sp. | reverse complement strand
GAGCGAAATAACTAAATTTAGTTGTCTCAAAATCAATAATTTCAAGTCCTCCTCCTAGAGAGACATCACAAATATATAATTTCCCATTACGCATAAATAAACCATAAGGTTTGTAAATTGGGAGAACTGTGTTTTCACCAACAATAGATTTAGTAAAAGCAGATTGTTTTTTTGCAATATCTAAGGAGCTGCTAATACTTGTTAAATATTGAATTCTTGGCGTTGCAGGTGCTGCCGGGTATATTACTTTTTTTGCAGTAGGGGCTTTGTTAATACGTGGAGAACACGAAATAAAAATGAATACAAATAATATACTTAGAATAGAAAGAAAATACGATTTAAAGTTCATTTTTTTTATGATTTATAGGTTTTAGTAAGAACTAAGGTTATTAAGTAAAAGTATATAAAATAAAAGATTTAAGCTATGATTAAAATCAGTTTGTATAGTTAAATTGGGTGTTTAGGATTTAAATTTAAAGTAGTAAAGAAGTGTTTATTATTACAATAAATAGAGGGCTTTTAAAGCCCTCTATTTGGTATGCTTAATAATTTTAAACGTAATTTATTTGTTGTGGCACGTTAAACAAAGTGCACTAGCTGTATTTGATACAACTAATAGGTCATTTAAACCCGAGCCATTGTGAACGTCATGGCAAGAAGAACACTGTAATTTATTAGCTAATAATAAATCACTATTAATAGTTCCTCCCAATCCTGAGTTTGTTGAAGTAGGGTCAAATAATCCACCATCTGTTGTTGCTAATGCAGCATCATATACAAATGAAACAGGGTGATCATTACTTAAATCAGTACCTAAATTTTTATTACCAGTCAATAAATCTGCTCCATTAGTTCTTCCTCCAAAGTTATCCATAGCTACAGTACCATCATGGCAACTCAAACATAATTTAGAAGAGCCGTCTGGTTGGCTAGCAGTAGCATCAAATGATGGAGATGTTGCATTGGTATACAGTGTAAACACAGTTGTTGTTACCTCATGATTCCATAATGGAGCTTCTTGCATAGTTGCAGCATTATGTGGTGTATGGCATACTACACAAATTTCTCCAGTGTTATTCCAATTGTCTCCCGAAAAATCATGTGCAGAACCTGCAATATTTTGTCCGAAACTTACAATGCTCATAAATCCTGCTAAACCTAAAGTTAATAATATTTTTGTTGTTTTCATAATAATAGTTTTAATATATTTTAGTAAAAGTTGTGTTTAATATCTACAACAAATTTAAGGGTAATAATGTGTGAAAAATATGATTTTTATCATACTATGTAACATTAGTTACCTTTTGTTTATTTATTTTTGCTATGGGGGTATTGTCTTGTTAATTTACTTAAAATGTAGAAGCTAAAAGATTCCAGCTTATTTTAAATATAAATCTATAGTATAAAAAGGATTTACCCCCTGTGAATATAGGAATGATAAAATAACTTTAGAACGCATGAAATCAGCAATTTGAGTTATTTTACGTTTATTAAACTCTTTTATTATCATAGTATATTATATTTACAACTATAAATATAAAAGTTACTTCTAGTAAGATTTAGGCCTGTGATTTTTACCATGACACCTTAAATAACAGCGACCTTTATTTACTCCTGTATCTTCATACCTTAAAGAACCCCAACTACTTGGGAAAACAATGTCTGTTCTAAAATTAATAAGATGAGAGTTATTGGTGCTATTACCTTGCGTACTGCTAATACCATGTGCATCATGGCATGCACTACAAGGTGTTCTTTCTTCAACAATATGTAATTTATGCTCTTTAAAAGTATTTATGTCGTTTATAATATTATTTCTATTATGGCAACTATAGCAAAGCGCATACGCTTGAGCAGACTCCACGGTATAGTCTGCGGTTTCATATTGTAATTTTAAAATTTGAGGATATATAGAGCCGTGTGGTCCTGCAGGGCCAGTAGAGTTATTACTTGCATGGCAGCTAGTACAATACAATACTGTATTGGCTGTATTTGGAGAAATAAGATTGGCTGTTATCTCTGAGTTGTTTCGAGGGCCAGCAATAGGGTGAAAAGATGGGTTTGATGGTTCAAACTCTAACCTTACATTGTTTTGAACAATTAATCTAGGGAATGCAGGTGATGGAGACCAAGAGTTCCCAGCATGACATTTATAACATATTTCATAAGTATTAGTGGCTGGGTTTACAGAGTTCCCTGCTTGGTTTATGCCACTTACGCCTAAGTTAAAGCCGTTTACAAAAGGAGCGGTTGCAGTAGTTGAATTTGAAGCATGAGGGTTATGACAATCTTGACATTCTACATGTTTTGTTGTTACAGAAGTTGATTCTGTAGGGTCATGAACTATTGAATAATTATATACATCGTGTTTATACGTTTTAGCAAGTTCAGTTTGTATGTTCTTACTAGCAACATTTCCATTATGACAATCAAGACAATTATTTTCTTCAAGATTTGATTTTAGTAATCGTTGCTTACCATCTGCATTGTGAGGGTTGTGGCAATTAGCACATGCATTTTGAGAAACCGTGGCATACGCTGATTCTAAATGAGCCCAAGGGTTAGTTCCAGATCCATTCCATGTTTTCGTAGAAGTTTTGTGAGTACTATTATTCCAATAGGTCCTGTCGTGACATAAAAAACACAAATCAGAAAATTCATTAGAAGCTCTAAGGAATTTAGGATTGGTTTCTTTATGAGGGTCATGGCAAGAGGTGCATTGTAGCTTTGAATTATGATCAAGTATTGCCAAGGAATTTAAAGGAGGTGTTTTTAATTGCCCGTCTGAAGCAGCCAGCGCCGCATCATAGGTAAATGAAATAGGATGATCATTAGATAAGTCTGTAGTGAGATTGCTTTTTGAAGGCATAATACCGGTCATATCTATAGGGGTGGTTCGGCTAACAACTTCCCCTAAGGCAATTGTTCCATCATGACAAGAAAGGCATAGTATAGAACTTCCATCAGGTTGGCCTGGGACGGCATCTAAAGTAGAACTATTATATAGGGTATAGGTTGTTCCCGAAATATTTTTATTCCATAGAGGAGCTCTTGGGCTACTGTTATGAGGGGTGTGGCAAAAAATACAAATTTCAGACTCTGATGTAGCTTTGATGGTTCCAGTTCCACTAATAGACAAATTATGCTTGGTTGTTATAATAGACTGTGCATTTAAGAATATAGGAAAACCAATTAAAAAGGATAATATTAGAATGGAAATATTTTTCATTTTTATATTTTAAGGAGTTTAAATATTTGAATTCTTGAGTTGTAGCTGTCAGCAACATAAATATAATCTTTATTATCTATATAAATTCCTGAAGGCATCCAAAATTCACCTTGACCTCTACCTTGTTTGCCAAACTGGTATAAAAAATTACCTGAAATATCAAAAACCTGCACAGTGTGAAATAAGGCGTCACTAATATAAATATTTCCATGTGAATCTGTTGCAATGCCTTTTGGCCGTGAAAAATAACCAGTAGCATTTCCAACTTCACCAAAAACCGAAATCACTTTTCCGTTTTTATCGAATACCTGGACTCTAAAATTCATGGCGTCAATAATATAGGCATTACCAAGTTTATTAATCCAAATTGATGTAGGAAAATTAAATTCTCCCGGCTTGGTACCTCTTTTGCCTATTGTTTTAATTAAGTTACCTTGTTTATTTAGTATTGAAATTTTATGAGCTTTGGTTTCAATAACCCAAATTTCATTTGATACCTTTGAGTAAGCTATTCCTGTTGGTTGTTCAAGTAAGAGCGAATCATTAAAAATAGTCAATGTTTTCTGCTTCTCATTCATACGGTATATTTTGTTTAAACGAGAATCAGTAAAAAGTATTTCATTTGAAGGAAGCTTACATAAGCTCACTAAAGAAGGAAAATTTTCTTTTTTCTTTTTTAATATTTTAGGTACCTTTAATTTGTTGTCTCCTATATTGAAAATGGTAGCAGCTCCTTGATCCAAAATTAAAAAGTTTGAAGAATCTGAAGCAATAATAGCAAGGGGCTTTGTGATTTTAGGAAGATTTTTTCTTCCAAATAAAAAATTTAAAAATCGATTTTTTCTTAAAGCCTTACCATTGTTGTTTGTTGTTGGAAATTGGCTAACCCATTTAACTTGATACCTTTCTGTTGTGCTGTTTTTTATTGAAGTGATTTTTTGTGCATTACTTTGAAAATAAAGAATAAATAAAATGGAGCTTATTACAAATTTAATATTTCTAAAGCAGGGGTTCATAATTATAATATTTATAAAATAAAGTAACTATTGTTACATAGCACCTTGCAAATTTATAGATTATTATTCAACTAAGAAGTGATTTATATCATGTTTTCAATTATATGAAACAAAAAAAGAGGCTGTCTGAAAAGCAATTGCACTTGTCATTTTGAACAAAGTGAAAAATCTCAACATCTTGATATACAAGTGTTTAATTTTAAGAAGATTCTTCATTTACATTCAGAATGACACTTTTTAGACAGCCTCTTTTTTTAGATTAATTGTATGATTATTTTCCTAATGTTCTCATATAGTTTACAATAAACCACATATCCATTGGGTCAGGTATTTTCTTCTCGTAATTTGGCATATCATCTCTTCCTATATAGCTTTTGTAAAATATTGTTCCTTCTGATTCAGCTTGAAATTCTTTTGATGAAAAATCGCCAATATCACTATCAAACTCAATACCTTTAGGGCCATCTCCTATACCTGTTTTTCCATGACATGGTTTACAGTGTTTTGTATATAGAGCCTTTCCAATTGCTAAATTTTCTTTAGTTACATAAGTAGGGTTCTTCATTTTTACGTACTTTTCAGGAATTACCCACTCCTCTTGTTCAAATCGATTGAATGAGTAAAAACTAAAACTTACAAAACCAATAAATAACAAAAATTTTAGTGTTTTCATGTTGTGTGTTTTTAAATAATTTATTTCTCCAGTGTTCTTATAAAATGAATGATATTCCACATGTCATTTTTATTCGGGATTTTCTTTTCATAATTAGGCATATCATTTCTTCCAAAGTAACTTTTGTAAAATAGTGCCCCATCAGATTGAGTTTGAAATTCTTTCGTAGAAAAATCTCCTAAATCACCATCTACATCCTCTCCTTTAGGGCCATCACCTAAGCCTGTTTTTCCATGACATGATTTGCAATGTTTAGCATACAACGTTTTTCCAATTGCTAAGTTTCCTTCGTTTGCTTCAGTTGGGTTTTTCATTTTTTCATATTTCTCAGGAACTTTCCATTCTTCTTGAGTTATTTTGTTAAATGATAAAAGCCCGAAGCCTACTATTCCGATAATCATTAAAAATTTTACTGTTTTCATATTTCGATAATTTAATTGTTTAATTTATTAGTAATGAGTGTCTATAGTTTAATTTTTATTTAAACTGTAGCCTTCTTTTTTAATTTTAAATAAATATAGTATTGTGTATAAATAATTTGCCCAAACTCCAACCAGCATAATAGTTAGTACAACATACATCCATATTGGAGCTGCTTCTGTCCATAATTTATTTGTTTCCTGCTTAATTTGTTTACTTGTTATCCCCCAGTTTACGGTATTACTTTGAGTTACATTCCAGTATTCATCATTATCCAGAACCATTGCGTAAACTGTTAAATTTCCATTGATGTCTCCTGGAATATCTGTTGGAAATTCAAATTGGTATTTACCGTCACTAATTAACCCTTCTTCATGAATAGGCATTTTTGAAAGCATTCCTTGAACGTAAAAATTAATTTCAGTATCCTCAGATGCAATTTTATTTCCAAAATTATCGATAGTATAAGCAGTAACAAGCACTGATCTTACACTATCTATCTCAGTTAAGTTAAAGTTTAGATGTAAATCTTTAACAGTAATTTCTGCTACTTGCTCGGCCAATGCGCTAGTTTCTTCAAATTGAGTCTTTAAATTAATATTCCCATTCTCATCAGTCAGGTATTTATGGTTTTTAGGTATTGTTAATTTTGCGATTCCTTTTTTTGAAGTTTTTACGGAGCCTAACAGCAATTTTTCATCGTTTAGTGTGTTGAAAAATTTTATTTCAGCGTTATAAACAGGAACTTTGTCCTTTCTGTTCTTTTTGTTTTTTGCAATAAAACTTACTTCTAGTAAACGAGTATTATCACTTTGTTTAATTGTATTAAAATTAAATAACATCCTATAATTAGCAGCATCATTTTTTTGAGCAAAACATGTTGAATTTAAAATTGTAGTAATTGCTAATGAAGCAATAAATAAATATTTAAATAGAAATTTTTTCATAATTATAATTTTTTAAGCAAGTTTAGATTTTAATTTTGCTTCCTTCTTTTTTGATTTTTTAAGGTTTCTTTCTTGGTTTATAATTCCTGAAATTGGAATTATTGGTACAAATTTCACAATGAGTGTAAAAAATAAAAGAAATGCTGCTACTCCTGCAAAACTTAATGCCCATTCAATCCAGGTAGCAGTGTAAAAAATAAACTCGGGTCTTGTATCTTGAATAGGTAAATAGGGAGTTTCTAAAGTTGGAATTACAATTAAGTATCTATTTAGCCATAAGCCCATTACAGCTACTGTTGCCGCAAATGTGATAGACTTAATAGTTCTAATTTTTTTAAAGAATAAGATTATTATTGGCACAATAACTCCAATGTAATTTGCGAAAATAAATTCCCAAAAATACCTACTAAATAGTGTGTCTAATAATGCTTCATCTGGTGTTTTGTGACTAAACCATTTTGAGAAATATTCGCTAAAAGTAAAATAGCCAAACAATAAGGATATCACAAGCAATACAATTCCTGCACCAATGAAGTGAATTTTTCTAATGTATCGTTCTAATTTCAGCGTTTTTCTAACAACGTACATTGAAATGATGATTACACCAACCCCAGAGTACAATCCTGCGATTATAAAATAAGGAGCAAATATGGTGCTATTCCACCCAGGTTGCAATGTTAAACTAAAAATCCAGGCAAGTACTGTGTAGGCAACTACAGCCATTGCTATAATCATTGTTGACATTATTCTGGTAATTTTATCTAGTTTTTCTCGTTGCGATTTTGTGTCATGATATCCAATAGCCAAAAAATTATATACTTTTTTTTGCCAATTAGGAACTTTTAATTCTTTAGCGTCTCTCAATAGTGCAAAATCAGGGATAAATGTTAAGTATAAATAGATGAAGCACCCAACAAGATCTGTCATTATTGCTATAATATCCCAGGTAATAGGTGACTGAATTCTAGGGTACATAAACAAATAGTGTAATCGGTCTAATCTTCCAATACAAAGTAAGATAAAAATTGGCCCAACTATTAGAGATAAAACAGTAATAATTTCTACAATTCTTAAAATTGAGTTTTTCCAAGGTGTTTTAAAAAAGTGTAATATTCCTGCAATAAATGCTCCAGAATAACTTATTCCAACAAAAAATATAAAATTTATGATATAAATACCCCAAACAACATTGTCTCTCATTCCCGTAATTATATGACCATTTATTAATTGAAGAATAAATGCATATAGACCTACAGAAATAATGATTAGCAATATTGCCACCCATAATTTATAAGAAAAACTATATGTTTCTAATGTTGGGGAAAATTCTTTAATCAATTCTCTTTTTCTTTTGTCTAAATAATCCATATGTAAGAGTTGCTTTGGTTAAACTTTGTTTTTCTTTATAAAATCTTCTACAACATCAACATTTTTGTAACGCTCAAGAATATCTTCATCTATATTAAAGCCACGTTCTAGAGGGAACTGGCTGTTAACAGCTGGTAGGTAATACACATTTGGTTTGGTGCCAAGGTGTTCAAGGTGTCTATAGCCTCCACGATCTTTTATTAATTGAGAAAATCGAACA
The DNA here is from genome assembly GCA_021647265.1 of Lutibacter sp. GTDB lineage: Bacteria > Bacteroidota > Bacteroidia > Flavobacteriales > Flavobacteriaceae > Lutibacter. The sequence continues at coordinate 1,220 of JAKIVA010000074.1, read as the reverse complement.
GTTTCTTCACCGTTTGTTACAATATCTTCATTTTTATCACCAAAATAAATAACTCCCATTGGGCAGGCTTTTGCGCAGTGTGGTAATTTACCTTGCCTAAGCATATCTGGACAAAAATCACATTTCATGATGGTTCCTTCGGATGCTGGGACGCTGGTTTCAGGAGAATATGGTATTTCTTTATTATCAAATTTATCTTTGTGTCCCCAGTTAAATATTCTGGCAGAGTAAGGGCAACTTGTTACACAAAATTTACAACCAATACAGCGTTCAGCATCTACTAAAACAATATTGTCATCTCTTTTAAATGTTGCACCAGTAGGGCAAACTGTAACACAAGGAGGTTCATCACAATGAAAACAAGGTTTAGGGAACCAGTAATTACAAGATTCATCGTTATTTTTTATTAATTGAATTTTTATAAATTCTTCATTGAAATCTAGCTGGTGAGCTTTTTGACAGGCTTCAACACAACTTCTAGCGTTTTTACATTTTGCCAAATCTATAACCATTACAAATTTCCTGTCTGGAATCCCTTTTCTAGATTCTTCAGGGGTTATTAGTGCTTCTGGATAGTTGTTTATGTTTGTTTCGTTTACTTCAACTATTTTACCTTCGGGAGTTAGGAGTCTTATTTTTTCACCTGAGCTTTCATTTTTTACTTCAGAACTAATTTTTTTTTCTTCTGAAGTAATATTTGAAGCTATGCCAATTCCAGTAACAACTGTTACACTTGACATTAGCCCTAATTTGATAAATTTACGTCTGCTTTTGTTGCTTTTTTCGTTGGTTTTGTGATTTTCCATAATAACCCTAAATTTTTTATTTTATTACTAAAATTCAATAGATTTATTTAGTAATTCCATATAAAATTATAAACTGTCTGTTTTGAAAAAACTGATAATTATCATAAAATGCTAATACGTAATTATTCTTTACAGTAACAATTGTTACATATAATAAATAATTGTTAATAAGTAATGGGTTTGGTGGAGGGTTGTGTTAGACTTGCACGTAGAAAAAAATAGATGGATATTTATTTTTTTGGAAGGATAAAAGAAGGATTATTTTGTATTACAAAAAAGAGGTCGTTTAAAAAGTAATTTTTAGGCGATTTTTTTTTTAATAATTTCTGTTATTTTTTTCTCACTGATTTTTAATTTAAAATTCCAATAATTAAAAAATAAAAACTCTCTTTAGAGGGTTAAACTGTACTTTTT
>JAKIVA010000073.1 GCA_021647265.1 Lutibacter sp. | reverse complement strand
GCTTTATGCCAAAGGCTGTAATTGCAGTGGTTCCCGGCTGGGCTGTAGGTGGCGGACATAGTTTACACGTAATTTGTGATTTAACACTAGCAAGTGAAGAACATGCCATTTTTAAACAAACTGATGCAGATGTAACTAGTTTTGATGGTGGTTACGGTTCAGCTTATTTGGCAAAAATGGTTGGACAAAAAAAAGCACGTGAAATATTTTTCCTAGGGAGAAATTATTCAGCACAAGAAGCGTATGAAATGGGAATGGTAAATGCTGTAATTCCACATAATAAATTAGAAGAAACTGCTTTTGAGTGGGCTCAGGAAATTTTAGCAAAATCGCCAACATCTATAAAAATGTTGAAATTCGCTATGAATTTAACGGATGATGGTATGGTAGGGCAGCAGGTTTTTGCTGGTGAAGCTACACGATTAGCATATATGACCGATGAAGCTAAAGAAGGGCGAAATGCTTTTTTAGAAAAACGCAAACCAAATTTTGAAAAAAAATGGATACCATAAATTAATTAAAAATTAACAATTGAAAATTATTAATTAATACAAGATTTGGATATAAATTTAAGAATTAAACAACATTAAACTTAATTACATGAAAATAATTTGTATTGGTCGCAATTACGCTAAACATATTGAAGAATTAGCGAATGAAAAACCAAAAAATCCAGTTGTATTTTTAAAACCAGATTCTGCCATTTTAGTTAAAAACCAACCGTTTTTTATACCTCCTTTTTCTAAGGATATACATTACGAAGTTGAAATACTGGTAAAAATAAATAAGGTAGGGAAGTATATTGATAAAAAATTTGCTCATAAATATTATGATGAAATAGGGTTAGGGATTGATTTTACAGCACGAGATATTCAAGCAGTTTGTAAAGAAAAGGGTTTGCCTTGGGAAAAAGCAAAAGCATTTGATGGAAGTGCGGTTATAGGTAAATTTTTACCTAAAGAAAGTTTAGGTAATTTAAATAATTTAGCTTTTACGTTGCATAAAAATGGAGAATTAGTACAGGATGGAAATACCAATGCAATGTTGTGGAAAATAGATGAACTAATTTCGTATGTTTCACAATTTTTCACTCTTAAAAAAGGAGATGTATTATTTACAGGCACTCCTGCAGGAGTTGGAAAAGTTAGTGAAAATGATGTGCTAACAGGTGAAATAAAAGATCAAAAAATATTTTCAATTAAAATTAAATAGTTTTTAAAATGTAAATAAAATTGTTCCTAAAGGTTTGATTTCCTCTTTTCTGTGTTCTTTTAAAATATTGTACCCGTAATGAGTTTTTACTAAATTTTTAAAATTATATTTTAATCTTGGGAACTCTCTCAACAATTTATCAAAATCTTTTGTTGAAGATTTATTCATGAAAAAATACAAAATTTCAGTATACGCCTTACTTAAAGGAAGATTGAATTTGTGGCTATTTAAAGCTTTTATATAAAATTGTTCTTTTAGTTCACAGTTTTTTGTAATAGCCTCATCTATACCGTATTTATGAATTAATATCCAAGAAAGTCTTAATTGCATTTCGTGTGTGAATAAATTAGGATCTAAGGTGCAATTTTCTATCTTTTCAAGAAGTTCGTTATCACTTAACTGTGTACTTATAATCATAGCTGCAGAGGTTATTAAAATTAAAATGTAATCTTTATTAAAGAGATGCTAATTTTATAAAAGGTTGCGTTGTAATTTGTATATTTATCGAAAAATTAGGTTATAAGAATGAATGCAGAAATAATTACTATTGGAGATGAGATATTAATAGGACAAATACTCGATTCTAATTCAAAGTGGATAGCCTCAGAATTAAATAAAATTGGTATTTCTGTATATCAAATAACTTCCATTCAAGATGATAAAAAACATATTTTAAAAGCCTTAAAAGAGGCCGAGAATAATGTTGGTATTATTATTGTTACGGGTGGTTTAGGACCAACAAAAGATGATATTACAAAACTAACATTGGTTGAATACTTTAATGATGAGCTAATTTTAAATCATGATATTGTATTGCACATTAAGTCCATGTTTGTAAAAATGAACTATCCTTTTACTGAAGTCAATAAAAATCAGGCTTTAGTGCCTTCAAAATGTATTCCATTAACAAATGAATTTGGTACAGCACCGGGTATGTGGTTTAACCATAGTGGTAAAGTTGTTATATCTCTTCCTGGAGTTCCAAATGAAATGAAGGGGTTAATGCAAAGATGTGTTTTGCCAAAACTAAAAGAAACATTTCAATTACCGTTTATAGTACACCAAACAATATTAACTTATGGTATGGGAGAAAGTATGGTGGCTGAACGTATTGAAACCTGGGAAGATAATTTACCAAAATATGTAAAATTAGCTTATTTACCTGCGTATGGCAGACTTCGATTACGGTTAACTGCAAAAGGTGAGGACAAAGATTTATTAAAACAAACGGTTAATAATGAAGTTGAAAAATTAACAAAATTAATACCAGATATTATTGTTGGGTTTGAAGATAATGAAACACTGGAGGTGGTAATAGGTAAACTATTAACCAGTGAAAAACAAACATTGGCTACTGCTGAAAGTTGTACAGGAGGTAATATTGCAAAAAAAATAACATCAATTGCAGGTTCATCGAACTATTTTGTGGGCTCAATTGTAGCATATCATGCATCTGTTAAAATAAATGAGTTAAATGTTGATAGAGAATTAATAATAAAATATTCGGTTGTAAGTTCACAAGTTGCAGAGGCGATGGCAACAGGAATTCAGCAAAAATTTAAGACGAGTTATGCAATTGCAACTACCGGGAATGCAGGCCCTACAGTTGATAATACCGATAAAACAGTTGGCACGGTTTTTATTGCAATCGCTACACCAACAACCGTTTTTTCAGAAGAATTTTTCTTTGGGAAACCACGTGAAAAAGTAATTGAAAGAGCTTCAAACAAGGCTTTAGAATTACTGAGAAAAGAAATTTTAAAAAACAAGTAAAATAAGTTTGTGTATTTAGTTTTAAAAATTTAATTTTGCATCTCGTTTTGAGAATACACTAAAAAGGTACAGAGATATGTCAAGAGTTTGTGAACTTACAGGAAAAAAAGCAATGGTTGGGAATAATGTTTCTCACGCATTGAATAGAACTAAAAGAAAATTTAATGCTAATTTAGTTAAAAAGCGTTTTTATATTCCTGAAGAAGATAAATGGATTACTTTAAAGGTATCAACATCAGCTTTAAAGAATATTAATAAAAAAGGAATTTCTGCTGTAATTAAAGAAGCAAGAGAAAAAGGATTTTTAAAAAAATAATTATACTAGAGAATGGCAAAGTCTAAGGGAAATAGAATCCAAGTAATTTTAGAATGTACAGAACATAAAGCTTCTGGTAAACCGGGAACTTCTAGATATATTACTACGAAAAATAAAAAGAACACTCCTGATAGAATGGAAATTAAAAAATTCAATCCTATCTTGAAGAAAATGACAGTTCATAAAGAAATTAAATAATTAGAGGTTTCTAAAAGAAACGTCAAATAACACATAGGAACATGGCAAAGAAATCAGTAGCATCGTTACAAACAGGTTCAAAAAGATTATCAAAAGCAATAAAAATGGTGAAATCTCCAAAAACAGGAGCCTACACTTTTGTTGAAGCTATTATGGATCCAAAGAACGTAAAAGACTTTTTGAGCAAAAAATAAAAATTTGTTCATTATTTATATACTAGCTACTTTCATTATTGAGGGTAGCTTTTCTTTTTTATATTTACCATATTAATTTGAAAAAAATGAGTTTATTTAAAAGAATATTTTCGAAAGAAAAAAAAGAAACATTAGATAAAGGACTAGAAAAAAGTAAAACGTCTTTTTTTTCAAAATTATCTAAGGCAGTTGCAGGAAAAACAACTGTTGATGATGATGTACTTGATAATTTAGAAGAAATATTAGTATCTTCTGATGTGGGTGTAAATACGACTCTTAAAATAATCGAAAGAATAGAAGCTAGAGTAGCTAAAGATAAATATTTGGGAACTGAAGAGTTAAATGCTATTCTTAGAGAAGAAATTGCAGGATTATTAGCTCAAACAAATACAGGAAATGAAACTGAATTTTCAATTCCTTCTGATAAAAAACCGTATGTTATTATGGTTGTTGGTGTTAATGGAGTTGGTAAAACAACGACTATTGGAAAATTAGCAGCTCAATTTAAGAAAAATGGCAAGAAAGTTATTCTTGGTGCGGCTGATACTTTTAGGGCTGCAGCCATTGATCAATTACAAGTTTGGGCAGATAGAGTTGATATTCCAATGGTTAGACAAGAGATGGGTAGTGACCCTGCTTCTGTGGCATTTGATACGTTAAAATCTGCTGTAGCGCAAGATGCTGATGTGGTTATTATCGATACAGCTGGAAGATTACATAATAAAGTTAATTTAATGAATGAGTTGACTAAAATTAAGCGTGTAATGCAAAAAGTTGTAGCTGATGCTCCACACGAAGTTTTATTAATCTTAGATGGTTCAACTGGTCAAAATGCTTTTGAACAAGCAAAACAATTTACATTAGCAACTGAAGTTACTTCGCTAGCCGTTACCAAGTTAGACGGTACAGCTAAAGGTGGTGTGGTGATTGGTATTTCAGATCAATTTCAAATCCCAGTTAAATACATCGGAGTTGGAGAGGGTATTGACGATTTACAAGTATTCAATAAAATTGAATTTGTAGATTCATTTTTTAAATAGAAACAAGTTTTAACCCGTTGTTCATTTTATTAAAATTTAGCTAATTCGAGTAAATTTCAATCCTGATTAGGATGAAATTAGTATTGAGAATAGAAATTTTATTCTAAAAAAGTAGTTCTAGATTTCTATTTGTAATTTTACGCCTATATTTTTAAAATACTTATAATGAAGAAATTACCAGTTATAGTAAGTTTTTTGCTACTATTTATCTCTTGTAAAAAAGAAGCACCCGTTGTTTTTAATTCGTATGATGAAACTTCAGAAATAGCTGAACAGCAAAACCATGAAATAAAAAGAATGCAATTCAACCTTATTCAATCTAAGTATTTAGATATGAATGAGATTTTTAAACCCTTTGAACAAGATTTAGCTTATTTTTCTGAAAAGGACTACTACAACTTAGCACCTTATATTATAGAACAAGATATTCCCTCCATTCAAGAGTCAGTTGAGAAAGGGATTTTATCTTATGAAAAAATAGTATTATTTTATTTGTATAGAATTAGAAAATTTGAAAGTAACAATCAATTGGCGTTGCACAGTATAATTTCATTAAATCCAACTGTAATTGAAGAAGCACGTGAAAAAGATAAAAACAGACCCTATGATACCTCTTATTCATTATACGGATTGCCAATTCTTTTAAAAGACAATATAAATACCAAAGGTATGCCAACTACTGCTGGAGCCTTTGCTTTGAAAGATAATAAAGATACAGATGATGCTTTTATTGTTCAAAAATTAAAAGAAAATGGAGCACTAATTCTAGGTAAAGCCAATTTAAGTGAGTGGGCGTACTATTTTTGCAGTGGTTGTCCTGTTGGGTATAGTGCAATTGGCGGACAAACATTAAATCCTTATGGAAGAAAAATTTTTGAAACTGGAGGCTCAAGTTCAGGTAGCGGAGTTAGTGTTGCTGCAAACTATGCTGTTGCTGCTGTAGGAACAGAGACATCAGGATCAATCTTATCTCCATCTAGTAAAAACTCTGTAGTAGGTTTAAAGCCTACTGTTGGTTTGTTAAGCAGAACAGGAATTGTTCCAATTTCTAGTACATTGGATACTCCTGGACCAATGACTAAAAATGTAATTGACAATGCCATTTTTTTAGCAGCAATGGAGGGTGAAGATATTAATGATAGTGTAACTAAAGGAAATGACAAGAAAATTAATTATATAGAAAATTTAATGAAAGCTACACTGAAAGAGAAACGTTTTGGTGTTATAAAAGAATTATTGGCAGATTCAATTTATTTAAATATAGTTAATGTTATTAAAAATGCAGGAGGAGTTCTAATTGAAATTGATCCACCACAAGTTTCATTAAATGGTTTTTTAATGCTTTTAAATATTGATATGAAGAATGATTTACCAGTATATCTTACAAAATATGCCGATAAAAATATCAAGTATGCATCCATTCAAGATATCATTGATTTAAATCTTCAAGATTCACTAAAAAGAGCTCCTTATGGACAGCAATTATTTGAAGGAATAGTAGCCGATACTACTTCCTTAAAATCATTTCAAGAAATAAAGAAACGTTTACACAATAAAGGTGTAACGTATTTTAAAACACCAATGGATTCACTTAAGTTAGATGCTGTTTTATCTATAAATAATTACCATGCCGGTTATGCAGCAGTGGCAAAATATCCATGTTTAACAGTACCTATGGGGTACCAAAAATCTGGAGAACCAATTAGCCTTACTTTCATAAGTAAACCATTTAGTGAATTACAATTATTAAAAATGGGTTATGCTTTTGAAAAATTAAATAAGGTAAGGAAGCTTCCAAAGAACTATCAATAAGAGAGTTTCGAAAAATAAATTGGAATACTGTTCAAAAGTACTACTTTTGCGCTCGTTAAATTAGAGAGATGAGAACCAAATCAAAGAAAGAAAATAAGATTAATGTTGTAACCTTAGGTTGTTCGAAAAATGTATACGACAGTGAAATTTTAATGGGGCAGCTTAAAGCAAATGATAAAAATGTTGTACATGAAGATAAAGATGATGAGGGAAACATTGTAGTTATAAATACGTGTGGATTTATAGGTGATGCTAAAGAAGAGTCTATAAACACCATACTACATTATGTGCAAAAAAAAGAAGAAGGAACGGTTGATAAGGTATATGTAACAGGTTGCTTGAGTGAGCGTTACAAGCCAGACTTAGAAAAGGAAATTCCAAATGTTGATGAGTTTTTTGGCACACATGATTTACCAAACTTATTAAAAGTGTTGGATGCAGATTATAAGCATGAGTTGGTAGGAGAACGCTTAACTACAACGCCAATACATTACGCTTATTTAAAAATAGCAGAAGGTTGTGATAGACCCTGTTCTTTTTGTGCAATACCTTTAATGAGAGGTAAGCACGTATCAACTACCATAGAAAATTTAGTTATTGAAGCTACCAAATTGGCTAAAAAAGGAATTAAAGAACTTATTTTAATTGCGCAAGATTTAACCTATTACGGACTAGATATTTATAAAAAAAGAGCCTTGGCTGATTTGTTAAAAGAATTAGCTAAAATAGATGGGATTGAATGGATTCGGTTGCATTATGCGTTTCCAACAGGATTTCCATTAGATGTGTTAGAAGTTATTAATAATGAATCAAAAGTTTGTAATTATTTAGACATTCCTCTACAACATATTAATGATGACATTTTAAAATCAATGAAAAGAGGAACTTCTCATGAAAAAACAACCAATTTAATTGCTGAGTTTAGAAAAGCTGTTCCAAATATGGCAATTAGAACAACATTAATTGTTGGGTATCCAGGTGAAACAGAAGAGAAATATCAGGAATTAAAAACTTGGGTTCAGGAGATGCGTTTTGAGCGTTTAGGTGTTTTTGCGTATTCTCATGAAGAAAATACCACTGCAGCAAATTTAGTTGATGATGTTACTGAAGAAATTAAACAGCAGCGTGTAAATGAGATTATGGAAATTCAAAGTCAGATTTCTTTTGAATTGAATCAAGAAAAAGTAGGGAAGACTTTTAAATGTATATTTGATAGAAAAGAAGGGAATTACTTTTTTGGAAGAACAGAATTTGATTCGCCAGATGTTGATAATGATGTCATTATTGATGCTACGAAGCATTATGTGCAATTAGGGCAGTTTGTGAATGTGAAAATAAATTCAGCAGGCGATTTTGATTTAAACGGAGAGCCTGTTTAATTGTCATTCCTGTCCAGAGACTTCCTTTAGATTTGATTCGTGAAATAATTTGTACATTTCATTTATCATTTATGAATAGTTTGTAATTATCAAAAAAGCAGACGTCTATTTTAGAGTGATAAGGTGTCAAGAGTTGAAAAATTTATGAAAATTAGTGTAGCACAAACAAAACCTATTAAAGGAAATATTCAGAAGAATATTGAAAATCATATTAGAATAATTAAATTAGCTGTTTCTGAAGAAGCAGATGTGATTATTTTTCCTGAATTGTCATTGACAGGCTATGAGCCTGAATTAGCACAAAAATTAGCAGTAGAAAAAGATGATGTTCGATTTGATAATCTTCAAAAAATAAGTAGTGTTGATCAAATCATAATAGGTGTTGGCGTACCTATAAAAAATGGTTCAGAGGTCAGTATTAGTATGCTTATTTTTCATCCTGATAAAGAAAGACAAGTTTATTATAAGCAGTATTTACATGCTAGTGAAGATAAATTTTTTAGTAGCAGAAATAATTTGAATAACCTCATTTATGGTGAATCTATTGCTCTAGCAATTTGTTATGAATTATCAGTACCTATGCATTCTGAAAGAGCTTTTAAGAGAGGTGCGGCGTTTTATATTGCAAGTGTTGTTGAGTCTGTAGAATATGTAGATAAGTCTATTGATAAATTGGCTAAGATTGCTAAAAAATATGCAATGACAGTTTTTATGTCAAACTGTATTGGTAAAACAGGTCGTTATAATGCTGCGGGGAAAACATCAATTTGGGATAAAAAAGGAGAGCTTTTAATACAATTAAATACGAATGAAGAAGGAATAGTAATACTTGATACAACTTCTAATAAAACATTTTTAAAATATTTATAATATGGCATCATGTAACACCAATAAAAAAGAAACAACTTCATGTAATATAACTGATGAAGGTTGTAAAACAAGTAATGCTAAAGAGCATTTAGGTGAGTATTGGTGCTCAATGTACACTGACGTAGATATTACTAAATTAGGTTGGTACGAAAAAGAAGCTACACCTAGTCTAGCATTGATAAAAAATACCAAACTAGCTAAAGATGCTAAACAATTTCATGCGGGTGCAGGTTCAACCACTTTGATTGATAGTTTAGTTGATGAGGGGTATACAAATTTAATTGTCAATGATATTAGCAGTTGTGCTTTAAATAAAATCAAACATAGAATAAGGGATGAGCAAGTTGCTGTAGAATGGGTAGTTGATGATTTAGTAAATCCTACCAAATTAGAAAATATGTCAAAAGTCGATTTATGGAATGATAGAGCGGTGCTTCATTTTTTTACGGAAGAGAAAGATCAAGACGCTTATTTTAAGTTACTGAATGAGAAAGTCAAGAATAATGGCTTTGTAATTCTTTCTGTTTTTAATCTAAATGGAGCGACAAAGTGTAGTGGGTTAGCTGTGA
>JAKIVA010000099.1 GCA_021647265.1 Lutibacter sp. | reverse complement strand
TGAAAAGCAATTACACTTGTCATTTTAAATAAATTGAAAAATACCAACGCCTTGATATACAAGTGTTTAATTTTAAGGAGATTCTTCATTTACATTCAGAATGACACTTTTTAGACAGCCTCTTTTTTGTTTGAGAATATATTGACTGTAAAATAGTAGTAAATTTGTAGCATGTATGGTATTTTAGATTGCAATAGTTTTTATGCTTCCTGTGAACGTGTTTTTAAACCAAATTTGGTAGCTAAACCAATTGTGGTTTTGTCTAATAATGATGGTTGTGTAATAGCTAGAAGTATGGAGGCTAAACCATTTGTACCTATGGGAGCAGAGGCATTCAAATATAAGAATGTATTTAAAAAAAATAATATTCATGTTTTCTCTTCTAATTATTCATTGTATGGAGATTTAAGCACGAGAGTAATGTCTATTTTAGCTAAATTTTCTTCAGATATTGAAATTTATTCTATAGATGAAGCTTTTTTCAAACTAGATGGAATAGAAGAAAAAGATATTGAACCGTATGTTTTGGATATAAAATATACTATTGAAAAACAAGTAGGAATTCCAGTAAGCATAGGTGTAGCAAAAACAAAATCACTTTCAAAAGTGGCAAATAAAATTGCCAAAAAATATGAAAATGAAACAAAAGGAGTGTATATTATTTTAAATGAAGAGCAACGAATTAAGGCTTTAAAATGGACTAAAGTTGAGACTGTTTGGGGTATTGGAAGGCGTATTTCAAAACGATTAAAACCTAAAAATATACATACGGCTTATGATTTTACACTATTGTCTGATGAATTTTTACAAAAGAATTTTTCAGTAGTTAGTTTACGTTTAAAAAAGGATTTATTAGGTGAACCTATTATTGGTTTTGAAGAAATAAGAGGTAAAAAAAATATAGCAACTACAAGAACTTTTGAATATGCATTAAAAGAGTATGAGCCAATACAAGAGAGGGTTGCTACATTTGCTAATTCTTGTGCAGAAAAATTGAGAAAGCAGCATTCAGAATGTAGTTATTTATATGTGTTCTTAAAAACGAGTAGTTACTCCAATGTAAAGAGAAATGTAGGAGTTATAGTTCATTTACCGTATTCTACAAGTTCTAGTATTACAATTTGTAATTATACAATTAAAGGAATAAAACAACTTTTTAAAGTAGGTTATAATTATAAAAAAGCTGGCGTTATTGTTATGGGGTTGACATCTGAAAAAGAACATCAATTTTCATTGTTTGAAGATGAAAATCCAAAACATAAATCTTTAATGAAAGTAGTAGATACACTTAATTTAAAATATAGTAGCCCTAAAGTAAAAATAGCGAATCAAGACTTAGATACAACTTGGAAAATGAAACAAGAACATTTATCACCAAGGTACACAACAGCTATTGATGAAATAATAGAGATAAAATGCGATTAAAACAAAATAAAGAGGCTAAAAACATAACAATATACAGAAGAAAAAAATCACAATTACAAAAAAGACCAGTTGTGAACGAGGATATTGCTGCTGGTTTTCCATCTCCAGCTGAAGATTTTAAGGAAGTACGTATTAGCTTAGATAAAGAATTAGTTAAAAATGAAGAGGCAACATTTTATGCGCGTGTAAGAGGAAACTCAATGGTTGATGCCAATATTGAAGATGGAGATTTGTTGGTTATAGATAGAAGTATTGAAACTAGAAACGGTAAAGTTGCTGTTTGTATGATTGATGGTGAGTTTACTATAAAAAGATTGAAAGTTGAAAAAGATTGTGTGTTTTTAATGCCAGAAAATAAAAAATATAAACCTATTAAAGTTACAGAAGAAAACGAATTAATTATTTGGGGAATTGTAACGTATGTTATTAAAAAGGTTTAAATAAGAAATAGTACCTCACAAACTATGAAGGTTAATTACGCACTATTTTATAGACACTATCCTAAAAAGTGTGTAAGTTAAAATAACTTGGGTTAGATTTTTTAATTAAAGTCTGACCCTTTTGTCATATATTGTTAAGAACTGATTGAGAATAATCCCCCAATTTCTAATTGGCATAG
>JAKIVA010000072.1 GCA_021647265.1 Lutibacter sp. | reverse complement strand
GATAAGGTTGTTAAAAATGAAATGAAATCAACAAAAAGGTCAGCTGAACTTATAAAAATTGATAACAGTAGTATGGCTTGTAATCCTAAAATAATTTTAATAAACCAGTTAAAAATCCTTTCCTTATTAAATCTGATTAAATAAGTTATTAATATTACTAATGAAAAGACTTGTACCCCAATAATTTCATCAACTCCTGAATTTAATATATAGAGTGGTATGTTTAATAAAAAATAATAAATCAATAAGTTTTTAATGTTATTCTTTTTATTTCCTATACTATTATTTGTTGTATTTGGAGTAATACTTGCAGTTGCTTCCTCATTCTTTGATAAAGAATCCTTTAGTTTATATCCACAGCTAGTACAAAATTTTGCATTTATTTTTAACTCTGAACCACAATTTTGACAATATTTCATTTATTTTTATTTTAGTTAACCTTATTTACGCAAACTCTGAATTTGATATCCAATAGAAAGGATTGAATTAATTAATGTGTTTAAGTAATTATCAACGGGTGCGATTAACACTTTACCAGTACCTGAAAAGGTATTTACAATTCCTTCACCTGAGATTAGGGTTGAAAAAATACCTTTGGTAGCTTTTGAAACTTTTAATTCAATACCAGAAGTACGAGCTACAGCAAAAGCCCCATCAACAACTAGTTTTCCGTTATCTAATGTTACTTCTTCAACAGGGCCAGCCGATGTAATAATTACTTTACCAGTTCCAGAAACAACGGTTTGAAACCATTTTTCACCTGAAAATAGAGCACTTATTGCTCTATTGGTATAAGAGCCTATTTCTATAGTACTATCTGAGGCAAAGTAAGCACCTCTATCTAAAATCCACTCTTCATTTTCTAAATTTAAAATAGTAAATTCACCAAATGAAGGTTGTAAAAATACAGTTCCTGTACCTTTAATTATTGGTTTTACAATGGTTTCTTTGGTTAGCATAGATTTAAACATTTTACCAATACTTGGTGCTTTTGAAATTAGCTCAAGATTACCATTCATATAGTGCATTGCACCAGCTTCATAGCGAAATGATGCGTTATCTACCTCAACTTCTACTAAGTTTAAGCGTTCTTTATTTACAACCTTAAAGGTTACCTCTCCAACTATTTCTTGGATTACAGGTTGTGGTGTTTCTACCTGTATTATTTTAGTGCCGCAATTTTCACAAAATGCACTACCTTCTTTTAACTCACTTCCACAATTTGAACAATATGCCATAATTTATTTTTTTAATTTTCCTTTAATACAAATTATATAAACGCTCCCAAAGGATTCATAAAACATTTTTCCTTCAAAATAATCGTTAGACTTTAATTGAATTATATATTTCATTATTTCTTTTTCTTTACCAAAACCTTCGGTATAAGAAAATGTATATAATCCATCTTTTAAAATAGGGTTATATTTATATAGAAACATTAAACCCCTTTCACTTTTTTCATATTTCTCAGATGGGATATTTATAAAACCTAAGCTTAATGAATTCTTATATTCCTCGTTCAGTCTTTTAACAGCTTTTGCTGTCTTTATAAGATCTGTTTCGAGTATAACCTTCTTTCTTTCCTTTGTTGCACTTAAATACTCAGAAAAATTATCCATAGATTCAAAAAGTTTTTTTGACTCATAAAAAGATAGTTCCCAAGGCCCATCGGCTAATTCTAGTTCTTTTAATTCTTTAATGTAACCTAGTTCTATTAATTCTTCGCGGTATTTCTCTTTTCCTCCATCAGGATTGTACCATATTTGTATTAATCTAGCAATTGTTTTTGCTGGGATAATACCACCTTCATTAACTCCTGTAAATCCAACCTTACTTTTTGTGTCTTTTAATATCATATCTTTAATTTTATAAAGTCTATGAAGCCGAAGTTCAAAAGATGTGTGTTTAGTATATCCAAATCTATATTTATTTAAAAGCTTGGCATCTTCAAATACTTTAATAAGCCTTATATTTTGTTCTTTTAATTTTTCAATCTCTTTCTCTTCTTTTTCTCGCTGTATAAACTTTTTCCGTAGGTTTTTTTTAGTCTCATCTTCAATAATTTCTAAAATTCTAGGGCCTATATTATCAACTTTCATAGTATGTGCTATTGCATACTTTTGTTTTGCATCTCGTAGTAATTGAGGTTTCAGTCCTTTCATTTGTATCCACACTTCATCAAAATTTCCAGGTTCTACACTATACCCCCAAAATGGAATGCTACTTTGCGCGCCATTTACAAAAACTTTATATGCAGCTTCTAATTCTGTATCTCGCCATCGAACAATTTGTTGGTTCGTTATTTTTGCAGCCTCTCTAAAAAGCTTTGTAATTGGAAAAGTACCTATAATTTCGTTTGACAAATCTTTTGCAGCTTGTTCTAAATTTCCTTCAGTTAATGCACGAGCTATATTTATTCCTGTACTTATTTTAGAAGCATGCTCTGTAATTGCACCCAAAACTGATTTAGCTCTACTATCTTCAGTAACAACCTCAACTATTTTTTTACCTGCTAATATTGCAAGGTCTTGACCAAATTGCTCCAGATTATTATCATTGTAGCTTACTAAAAGTTTTTGATAATCATTTTCATTCATAATAGACTCCACAATATCTTGAGTCATACTTTTATTGCTCAATCCTAGTTTTTCACCCAGAATTTGTCGTACTATTTTCTCTGTAGCTTTCCTTGCTGGCGCATTGTTATTTTTACTATCCCACTGTTCAACTGCTTTTTTAGTAGCAAAATCGTTAATTCTTTCCTTTTTTTTGAGTTTTGCTTTGGCATAATCACTAAAATGATACGTTTCAAATTTTACGAATTTATCTTTTATGTTAACTTCTAAAGGTTTAAAATAATCCCATTGTTTCCCATTATAATAACCAATCCATAAATCTTCAGGATGTTCTAATTCAGAAATCTCTTGTTCAGAAATTTTAAGTTTAACAGTTACAGGTTGATTGAGACGTTTTGATTTTTGGTCTATTGAAATATTATAAGGTAGTCCAACTATATTTGCCCTCTTTTTATCAAAAGAAGGAATATTACTCGAAACATTTACTTGAAGATTTACTTTTTTATCAAAAGTTTTATTTGGTATTTCAAGTTGTATTTCATTTTTATTCAAGTTTCCTACTACAACTTTTTTATTTTCAAGATTTAAATTTATTTCATCTCTTTCAGTTGTATTATTAATGGCATCATTTGGAGAATCAATTACCTCTTCCTGCTCAATAGCAGTATCCTCATTGTCATCACCTAAATTGTAGAGTAGTATAGAACCAACAATAATAAAAGCAATAAACCCTAGTACAATTTTACCTAATGTTTTTAGAATGCTTCCTTTTTTCTTTTTGGTTGAAGTAGCTTGTTTTGGAGTAGAAACTGGTTGAGATTCACTTTTTTGAAATGGTTCTTTTTGCTGAATTTCTACTTTTTTTGGTGTACTTCCATTTATTGCTGTTCCACATTCAGCACAAAATTTTTCACCCTTTTCAAATGGTGTATTGCATTTTGGGCAAAGATTCACTTCAACTTTAATTTCTTTTGTTGGTTGAGTTACCTTTTGTCCACAAGCACCACAAAAGTGAGCGCCTTCATTTAGTTTATTTCCGCAATTTGGACAGTTTATAGATTTCATATTATTGAGTTTTATTTACTTTAAATAACAGTATTTATTAGCCTTTTTGAATTACCTATCTACCTATCAGTTTCTTATTGTATAGGGGTTAATTTTTCTACTCAGTTTTGAAATATTATAAAATAATGAGAGGAGAGATAGGTTTAATTTTTTTCATATAAATACTCATATTTAATTGTAAAAAATCAAATTTTTGAGAGAGTATAATGAGTTTGAATCATCCTTTTATTTACAAAAATGTAAATCACAAAAGGTAAAATCAAGTTACTTTTAACACTGGGGTTAAAAAAAATGATTTTTTAGAGATATTTTAATTATTAATAACTTTAACAATTAAAATTATAAAGTTAATTTGGAAAATTATATGATAAATGTTAGGTTTTGCTTCAGAAGAAGAATTTTATAAAACTTTAATAATGATTATAAATTAATTTCAATGTTCTTTCCATATTACTTTTAACTTCTGAAGTTTTAATTTTGTAGTGATTGTTCATATAACTAAAAATAAGTAATGTGCCTTTTTTAGTTATCAAATAGCCACTTAAATTGTAATTATTAGATAGAGACCCCGATTTTGCAAATACAAATGGTTTGTTATTTCCATACCAATTTTTTAAGGTGCCAGATTCTCCACCAACAGGAAAGTAACTTAATAGCTGTTGCTGAGGAATTTCATTCAGCATTTTTTCTAATAAGAAAATAAAATCGTTTGGAGAAAATAAATTATATCGAGATAATCCAGAACCGTCTACCCAACGTGGCTTTTGAGGTAAATTGGACAAGTAATTGGCTAAAGAATACTCAATAGCTAATTTAACATTATAAGAATTAGTAACTTCTTTTGATACTTGTAACATTAATTGTTCGGCAATAAAATTATCACTTACAACAAGCATTTGTTTATATAAGTTATTATAACTACCTCCTTTTAAAATTTTAAAATTGTATTTTTTTGAAGTTGGAATTACAGTAATATTTTTTTGAATAACTTCACTTAATAATTTAGCTGTTAATTGATTAGATGTAATAAAAGGAACTTCATTTCCCTGTGTGTTGTCTTTTTCTATATAGAATATATTTTTTGTAAGCTCTCTAGCAATGGTGGTAGCATCTAAAACTGTTATTTTTTGTTTAAAATAAGTAGGATTTACATTAATTAAACTATCAACTATTGAAAATTTTACAATATTTCCATAAATAGGAAATAAATTTTTCTCAGGCATATAATAATATTGATAATCACCCCAAGCCCATCCACTTCCATAAGGTGCTTCATCAATGTATTCATCTAATAAATAAATGCTATTCGTTTCATTCTTTAAAAAATCAATTATTTTTGAACTATCAAATCCGTATAGTAATGATGGATCTGCAGTTCCTTTTATAATTAATGAATCCTGTGTTTTGTAATAAGCTAAACTTGAAACAGAATCTTTTAGTGTTTTGTATGCGGTGTAAAAAGTAAATAATTTGGTGTTTGAAGCAGGGGTGAAATATTTTTCACCATTGTAATTTATAAGCTCTTTTTTAATTTTAGGATTGTACAATACAAAGCCTTTGAAATAAGAAATTTCTTTATAACTTTTTTTAAAATTACGTTTAATTTTATGTGCTGTTCCACAGGAAGTTATCATAAATACAATTAATAGTAGGTAGGCTATTTTGATAGTATGATTTAACATATTTTAAATTATAATAAATAAAAAATGAAATTAGATAAAGTAAAGTTAATAACATAAAAAAAGCCTATCAAATTTGATAGGCTTTTACTTCGAAAATAAGGTAATATATATATATTAAATTACTTTTACGTTTACTGCGTTTAAACCTTTTCTACCTTCGCTTAAATCGAATTCTACTTCATCACCTTCACGTATTTCATCGATTAAACCAGAAATGTGTACAAAATGTTCTTTGTTTGAACCTTCTTCACTAATAAATCCAAATCCTTTAGTTTCATTGAAGAATTTTACTGTTCCTTTACTCATTTTATTAAAATTAAAAATTATATTAGTTGCAAATGTAGTGTTTTTATATTATAAACTCATAATTTTATAAAAAAATTAACACTTCTGAGTTTTTATAACCTTTATAGTCTTACAATTTAGATAAGGTTAATTGTTTAAAATTAAGGTGTTAACTACCTCTTAAATTATAACTATCTCTTAAATTAAATGTCTAAATAATTATATTTACTCAGAGACTATTTTTTAATTGAATTTACAGTTGCTTATTCTTGTTTGATTCGGTTTTTTTATAGAAAAATTCTATAAAAAAACAGAGTATAATAATACTAGCAGAAATTAAAACTCCTGTTTTATTTGTTGAATATTGCTGTATAATTAAAACGATCATAGCAATTAAACAAAGTGTAAATCCTAAGAAAGGAATTACTTTTGTGGCTTTGATATCTTTATGTAATTTAAATCCTACATAGTTTACCATTGCGAAAATAAATAAAAATCCCACACTTCCAGCCGTTGATATACTTTCTAAATTTAAGGTATTTGCTATAATAATGGTGGTAATTGATGTTATAATTAAGCCTACAGGTTGGTTCCATAATTTGCTTGTTAATTCATGTGGTAGCTCATCATCTTCAGCAATTTCATAGCTAACTCTACTTCCTCCATATAATGATGCGTTTATTGCAGAAAAGGTTGAAATAAGAGCAGCAAGTGTAATAATTGTAAATCCAACCTTACCAAGCATAGGTTTTGCAGCTTCAGCTAAAACATAATCTTGTGCCGTTGCAATTTTGCTAAATGGTAAAGAACCAACGGTAATGATTGCAATGACAATATATAAAATAATGACAAAAATTACTGAATAATAGTAAGCTTTAGGAATGTTTTTTGTTGGATTTATAATATCTGGCGCTGCATTTGCAATAAGCTCAAACCCCTCATAGGCAACAAAAATAACCATTCCTGCTGTTAATAATTTTAGAGGAGATTCCCAATTAGTAACAGCTAATTGACTTAAGTTTGGATTTGAAAAAAGTCCATAGGCACCAATAAATACAAATGAGATTAAAATAATTAATTTAATAATTACTGCATAAGATTCTATTTTTCCAACAACTTTAATGCTGTAATAATTAATAATTGTTGCATAAATAACTATTGCAGTAGTAGCTATATGAGTGTTTAGAAAGTTATCACTAGTTAATTTGAATAGGTTAGGAGCATAGGATCCAAAAGCTGAGGCATAAAGAGAAAGCATAATAATATAACTAACCCAAAGTAAATTATTAATACCTCCACTAAAAATACCCTTTCCAAATCCTTGATTGATAAATTTAACAGTTCCACCTCTGTCAGGGAAAGCAAGTGATAGTTTTACGTAACTGTATGATGTAATTAGGGCAATTACTCCTGCAATTAAAAAAGAAATGGGTGTGCCTCCTTTACCTAGAGAAACTGCTAAACCTAAAACTGCAAATATACCACCTCCAACCATACCTCCAATACCTATAGATATAGCTTCTCTTAATCCTATTTTTTTTGATTTCATATTTTAATTTGTATTTATGTAAGAAACGCTGTGAACTTAAGATGTTGGGTCTAAAGATTTTAAATAAAATATTATTGACAATCTATTTTTTAATGACCATAATCCATTCCATCAATTTTTCCAGCCATAAACCTTTTTTGAACAATTGCATAAACAATAATAAGAATAATACCAATAATACCCCAAGTTAATGCTACTGATAAGCCATATTTAGACGCAGCCGTATTGTATATAGTAAGCGACTCATTTACATTGTTAGTTGTGGGTAAAATCACAGGAAATAATGAAGCTAAAGAAGAAGTTATACCTCCCAATATTATGGAAGTAGAAAACAAAAAACGATAAATATCCTTTGTTATTTTTTTACTGAAAAACAAACCTATTATTCCTGTAAAATAGAGTAGAGGGAATACAATTAAGTATGGTTTATCAATAAAATTATTAAATGAATTGGGATTAATATTTTGCCAAATAATCAATGAAAAAATAGTTAATATTAAAAGTATAATATTTAATTTAAATATAACTGATTTAAGTTTGTGATTAATAGATGAATTGGTTTTCAGAATAATCCAAGCTGCTCCGTGAATTGATAACGTGATTACAGAAATGAGTCCAATAATAATTGTAAACCAGTCAATAACACCCGGATTTTCACTTAAAGGGCTAAAGCTACTGTTCCATAGCGGTAAGAAAAAGTAATGCTTCTCATAAATTGACAAGCCATTTTCAACACCTCCTAAATTAACACCTCGAACAATATTTCCTAAGGCAATACCAAAAAAAAGTGCTAATAATAAACTTGAAACTCCAAAAGCTTTATCCCATATAGCAGTCCACATTTGATAATTAAATTTATTTCTAAATTCAAGGCCAATAGCTCTAAAAATTATAAGCCACAAAACAATTATTAAAGGGAGATAGAAGCCACTAAAAACAGCGGCATAAAAGGTAGGAAAAGCCATAAAAAGCATTCCACCAGCCGCAACAAGCCAAACTTCATTAGAATCCCAAAAAAGACCAGCAGATTTAGAAATAACTTTTTTATCTTTTTCTTTTTTAGCTAAAAATAAATGAATAATTCCAACACCAAAATCATAGCCATCTAATACAAAAAAGACAGCTAAAATAATTGCAATAATAAGATACCAATATATTTCCATAAGTTATATTTTTTTAGGTTCAGGACCGTCGTTTATAGTTTTGCCTATTAAAATTAAAAATAATACTCCCAGTAAAAAATACAATCCCATAAACCCTAATAAGGTAAATAGTGTATTTCCTGAGGAAACAGTTGGAGAAATTCCTTCACTCGTTTTTAAAAGGCCATAAACCAAATAGGGTTGTCTTCCCAATTCAGCAACATACCAACCCAGTAAGTTTGCGATATATGGAAAAGGCACTAAAAACATAATAAACCAAAGTAAAGATTTAATATGATATATTTTTTTTCTGTATAAGAAGAAAATAGATAAGGTCATAACTCCAATAAAAATAGTTCCTAAACCAACCATAATATGATATGAGTAGTAGAGCATTGGAATGTTGTTAGGTAATTCTTCTTTTTTAAACTGATCCATACCAGCAATTTCGGTATTCCAATTTTGATATGTTAAAAAACTTAGAATATTAGGTACAGCAATTTTATTATCTAGTTTCTTTTCAATCATATTTGGCTGCCCAATAAGAATAATTTCAGCTCCACCTTTTTCTGAATGAAAAATTCCTTCCATTGCAGCAAAAGAAGATGGTTGATATTTTACAACATTTTTAGCATTCCAGTCCCCTGTAGGGAAAGCAACTAGTACACTAGCTATAAAACCAAAAATCACACCTGTTTTTAAAAATAATTTCCCATATTCTATATTTTTATTTCTTAAAATATAGAATGCCCCAATACTTGCGACAACAAAAGAAGAAGTAACTAGGGAAGCCATTTGGTTATGTAAAAAAGCAGGTAAAAGCCAAGGGTTTTTAAATAAAGATGAAAAATTTTCAAGTACAAATTTACCATTATCTAAGATTTCATAACCTACTGGGTGTTGCATCCAGGCATTGGTGGCTATAATAAATAAGCCACTAGCCCAAGAGCCTAAGAAAACCAAGAAACCAGCTAAAAAATGTAATTTTTGCCCTAATAATTTTTCACCAAAAATAAAGAGAACCAAGAAAGAAGATTCTAGAAAGAACGAAAACAAACCTTCCATAGCCAAAGTTTGCCCTATGATGCCACCAGTTAATTCCGAAAATTTAGCCCAATTGGTACCAAATTGAAATTCCATAGGAATACCCGTAATTACTCCCATTGTAAAATTAACAGCAAATATTTTCATTAAAAATTTAGCTGCATAATTATACTTTTCGATGTTACTTCTTAAGAATTTCCATTTAAAATAAACTATCAATAAAGATAACCCCATGGTTAGTTGAGGAAATATATAATGAAAAGTGATTGTAAAAGCAAATTGCATTCTATCGTAGAAAAGCATATCTTCCATATAGTTATAATTTTTTAATTAATTTTTTAGTTTTAAAATCTTGATTGCTAAAAGGTGAGCTATCAGGTATTTTCACAATATTGTATTCAAAGTTAGTTAAGAGATGACATTCGTTGCAGGAGTTTGTTAATAAGATATAAGAGGTTTTGAATAATGTTTGATTTTTTTGCTCTATAGCTATATTAACACTATCTAAAGCTGGATTCATCATTTTAATATA
>JAKIVA010000071.1 GCA_021647265.1 Lutibacter sp. | reverse complement strand
GCAGCTAATTTTCCAATGGCGGTAGCGTATGCTTCAGATAAAGTAATGTAGGTACCAATATGAGTATGCAATCCTACCAAATCAATTTTTCCAGTTGACAAAATTCTATTAACAGCATTCCAAGCACCACCATTTTCATAGTTAAAACCAAAACGATCCCATTGAGGATATATACCTGTATCCATATTTACTCTAATAGCTACTTGCGGACGCTCTTTTAACTTATCTATTAAGCCAATAATAGAGTACAATTCATCAAAATGATCGATATGAATTAATGATTTATTATTAATTGCTCTAATTAAATCTTTCTCACTTTTATCTGGGCCATTAAAAATAATTTTATTTCCTGAGATATTGTTATCTAGTGCTTTTTCATATTCAAAACCTGAAACTACTTCAGCCCAAGCACCTTCTTCATGAAAAACACGACAAACAGCATCTAAATAATTGGTTTTGTACGACCAAGCAAATTGTACTTTTGGATAACGTGTTGAAAAAGCACGATACGCCATTCTGTACGTTTCTCTAATAGTTTTTTCAGAAAGTATAAATACAGGTGATCCATATGTTGAAATAATACCATCAATTGGCACATTGTCTATGGTGCTAATTGGGTTTAATTTTTTTATGGTTCCAAATTTATTTGGAATTCCTTCTACTACTTTTCTTAAAATTGGACGTTCGTATATTTTTTTACTCATTTTTTTTAAATTTTATAGTTCACCTGACATTATTATTTTTTCAAAATCGGCTATATCACCAATTAAATCCCACGAATAACGTATAAACATTTTACCATATTCATAGTTATTTACTGGCTTCACTTTTTTACCCATAGCTAATTGGCAAATCATTTCTGGAATATTTTGTCCAGCACCAACAGCTAAATATACCCAAGCAGGTATACGTGGGTTAATTTCAATTAAATGATATTCACCATCTTCCGTTTTTATCATTTCTAATTCCATAGCGCCACGCCATTTTGTTTCCTTAATGATACGATGTGTTACTTCTAATAAAACTTCATCATTCAAGGTTATACCTCCCCAAGCCTTGCCTTTATCGGTAATATATTGTTTACGCATAGCAACAGCCGCAACGGTATTACCTTCTCCATCACCCAATGCAATTACATTTACTTCCGAGCCTTTAATTTCCTGTTGTACTACAACAGGAAGTCCCCATTTTGAAGATAATTTATTGAAATAAAATACTGCCTGATTGTAATTATCAACTTTATATGCCTCGTAAAATTTACCTTTAATATAATATGGGTAAGCTATCTCTTTTGGTAAATCAGCCAATTCATTACTCGTTAAAACTGCTTTACTTTTTGGAACTGTTACGTTGTATTTTTTGGCGAATTTTGGTAAATTATCTTTATGTCGCTCTTCAAACTGTTCTAAGGTTGGTAAAAACGTATGAATACCCATTTTTAATAATTCAGGAGCATATTTTATAAACAAAAACAACTCAGCATCAAAATTTGGAATGATAATATCTAGTTGCTCTTTTTCATGAATATACTCTAAACGCTCTAGAAAAACCTTACTCCCTGCTGAAGGAAATGGCATTAAATAAGTTTTATCTACCAAACCGGGCATATAAATACCTGGTTCTAAGTTTTCATAAGCCAAACCAATAATTCGAACATTCATTCCTGAATCTTTTATTCCGCGTATTACTGGTACACCAGGCCCCGGACTATCAATATTGTTAAGTCCTGTAATTGCTATGGTTAGTTTTTTTTCATTCATAATTAATCAATCATTTTTTCAGCTCTTAAAAAATCGAGGTAATCATACAAATCACGCTCTGCAGTTATAGCGTCAACTTCAAATTCGTCTGTGATTGCACTAATTATGGTATCACTTGATTTACCTTCTTTTAATAAATTAATTATAAATAAACCCATATCGTTTGTCGTGAAAGACTCTCCTGTTGACGGTTTAAAAATGAATCCGTTATCGCTAATTGCTAATGAATTTAATTTGGTCATATTTTGTGTTTTATTTGAGATATTCAGTTTACATAATTATATAACAGGTAGAACGTTTAAATCCCTACCTTAAAAAAATATTTTTTTTATTTTTATTTTTATTCAACACACTCACAAGCATAACTAGCTAATAATTAACTTTATACATATAAAATGGTAAACTTCAAATTTTAGAGTAAAATAGTTATTTTTTCTGATATTATAAATGATACAAATCAATCTCAAAATACAAAGAATTTTATTATTGAATATTTTAACTTTTGTCCTTTTTTTTCATTACTCAAACAGTCTGAAATTGTTACGAAACCTTCATTGCAAATTTTACGTGAATGTATTGATAGGCCAGTTGTAGTATTTGTAGTATGAATAGTTTCAAATATAGTCTTAGTTTTAGTCTTCGTTTAATACACTTCGTTGTTACAAGAGAAATGAAGCAATCTATTTATTTTATGCAATACTTTTCCATTGATGAAAAGTATCCAAAAATCTAGGCTTACGATACTTTCTCTAAATTTTTTATTCGATTTCTAAATTTCAGAAACTCACTTTTCTAATTGTTGGTAAATTTATAATTTGCATTACTCAAACAGTCTGAAATTGTTACGAAATCTTCATTGCAAATTTTACGTGAATGTATCGATAGGCCACTTGAGATATTTGTAGTTTCAAATAAAAGTATTCGTCTTAGTCTTCGTCTCCGTTTAATACACACTTCGTTGTTACAAGAGAAATGAAGCAATCTCTTTACTTCAAGCATTACGTAAATAAATACTATATTTAGCATTTTTAAAATTTAAGTATTGTATGGCAAAGCAAGAAGAACTATTATGGGGGCACCCAAAAGGATTGTATATTTTATTTTTTACTGAATTATGGGAACGTTTTTCATATTATGGAATGCGTGCTATTTTAATACTTTATTTAACTGCAAAAACTACCGATAGCAATGCAGGATTAGGATGGAATAGTGTTTCAGCCCTACAACTGTATGGTTGGTATACTATGATGGTATATGTTATGTCAGTTCCTGGAGGGCTACTCGCCGACCGATTATTAGGTCAGAAAAAAACAGTTATGTTGGGTGGATTTTTACTTGTTATAGGTCATTTTGTTTTAGCTTTTGATGAAATTTGGGCATTTTATACTGGTATTGTTTTAATTGTTTTAGGAGTTGGAGCCTTAAAACCTAACATTTCAACAATGGTAGGAGGTTTATATAATAAAGGTGATGCCAAAAGAGACACAGCTTTTACCATTTTTTATATAGGAATTAATATCGGTGCTTTTGCAGCTCCAATAATTGTTGGTTATTTAGGTGAAGTTATCAACTGGCATTATGGTTTTGGTTTAGCAGGAATTGGTATGGCAATTGGACAAATAGTATACATCTGGGGACAAAAATATTTGACCGAAGTAGGAAATTTTGTTCCAGTTAAAACAGCAATAGGTACTAATAAAAAAGTTGGGTTAACTGCCATAGAAAAAGACAGAATGATTGTTCTAATTCTATCATTTATCATTGTCATTGTTTTTTGGGGAGCTTATGAACAAGCTGGCGGATTGATGAATTTATATGCACGTGACAAAATTGACAGGGTGTTCTTTGGTTTTACCATTCCTACTAGCTTTTTGCAATCATTACATGCTTTTTATGTTATACTAATTGGGTTACCTGTCGCTTATTTATGGACACAATGGCGAAAAAAAGGCAAAGAAAGTTCTTCTCTTTTTAAAATGGGAATTGGTACTATTATTACAGGTTTAGGTTTTTTATTACTTGCTAGAGCAGCTATTGAAACTACCGTTTCCTTAGATGGAAAAGCATCTATATATTGGTTGTTTGGTGCTTATCTTTTACACGTAATTGGTGAATTAAGTATCTCACCTGTTGCCTTATCATTTATTACAAAACTAGCCCCTGTGAAATATGCCTCATTAATGATGGGTGCTTATTTTATGGTTTCTGGCTTAGGTAACAAGCTTGCAGGTGCACTTGGTGAAGCTGCACAAAGTGCTGGTGAGTATACTATTTTTATGGGAATTTTTATTTTTTGTGCATTATTTGGGTTGGTACTAATTGTTTTTGTTAAAAAACTAAAAAAATTAACTCATGGTGCTGATGATGTGAAAACAATACCTATTGTAGAAGCTGAATAATTATTTTTACGAAAAGGGTTGTATCTGTACTAGCGTTTTTGATTAATTTATAATTCGTTTAGCTCAAACAGTCTGAAATTTGTTACGAAACCTTCATTACAAATTTTACGTGAATGTATTGATAGGCCGGTTGAAGTATTTGTAGTATGAATATAGTTTCAAATAAAGTCTTAGTTTTAGTCTTCGTCTCCGTTTAATACACTTCGTTGTTGCAAGAGAAATGAAGCAATCTTTATTCTATGCAATACTTTTCCATTGATGAAAAGTATCCAAAAATCTAGGCTTACAATACTTTCTCTAAATTTTTTATTCGATTTCTAAATTTCAGAAACTCGCTTTTCTAATTGTTGGTAAATTTATAATTCGTATTACTCAAACAGTCTGAAATTTGTTACGAAACCTTCATTACAAATTTTACGTGAATGTATTGATAGGCCGGCTGAAGTATTTGTAGTATGAATATAGTTTCAACTTAAAGTTAGTCTTCGTTTGTGTCTTCGTCTTCGTTAAATATAATTCGTTGTTGCAAGAGAAATGAAGTAATATCTTAACTTCAAGCATTACATAAATAAATACTATATTTATCGCCTATTCCAGTTCTTTAAATGAAAGAGAAAAAACAACCTTTAAATATTGATGTTTCCATTTTTGAAAAGAATGGTAAAAGTGAGTTTGCTCAATTAATAAAAAAAAATAGCCTAAAAACTTCCAAGGCATTGAATGACTTTTTTGTTGGTGTAAAAAATGAAGCTATAGATACTAAAGAAGCTTCACGAATTATATATAAATTTATTTTAGAACAAAATATTACAAAAGAAGAAGAAAGGCATCTAAAAATTCAGGTTTACGATTTATTTAAAATACTTGGCATTGGCGTTCCTTTTATGTTAATTCCTGGAGCAACATTACTAATTCCATTTATTTTAAAAGTTGCAGAGAAAAAAGGAATGAATTTATACCCTTCAAATTTTAAGGGTAAAAAAAATAAAAATATATAGAAAATATTATTTATTTACTCCTACTACCCTCTTTATATACTACAATTGCTTTTTTTAATCTACGCTTGATTGTTATTGAAGGTTGGTAATTTAAATGATATTTCTTTATACTTCGTTTTGGTGTTAAATCTTTAGCATTATCTTCAGCCTTACACTTAAATCCAATTTTAAATTTACCAATATCTTCTAAATCAACTATTTTTCCTTCCTCTAAATGAAACTGCATTTTAATTCCTAAAGCTATCAATACAGCTTTTACGTCAACAACACTTAAACTACTTTCAATACTAATTTCTTTACTAATTTTTTCAATATCTACAGTACCCGTATTTACTGCTTGCATTATAAATTGTTCTTTTTTTTGATTTGAAATACTATTTATTCTTTTTGTTATTCTGTATCTAATTGCCATACTAATTATATGTTATTTTCTTTTAATTAATACTTAAATTTGTGTATAAAAACATTAAAAATTAGTGTTTTTTAGTTATTTATTTTATACATTTATTCTTTTGTTAAACTACCTATTTTTAACACAGTTTATGTACATCTTCTAAATATACTACTATTTTTACAAATATTTACTACTTTATTCAATAAAAAATACTACTATATTTAATAATATTATATAGTATAATTACAAAGAAACAACTGTGATATGATTAATATTTACAGGTGGTTGTTAATTTTTATACGGTTAGTTTGTTTAATTGACCCCAACAAAATTAAATTACAATTTACCTTATTATATTAAAAATTAATGTTATTTTTGATGTGCTATGAAAACTTATTCAACCTTAAAACCAACCATTTTATTAAAAAGGGTATTGCACAGAAAAAAAGTACAATTACTTTTAGTATTTCCGTATGACGATTTTATTATTTCAAAAATTAGAAAAATAAATGGGTATACTTGGAGTCAAACATTAAAAGGTTGGTATATAAATTATTCTATAAAAAATGTAGAATTTATTAAGCAAGCACTTCGGAATGATGTTTATTTTAAGTTAGATACCTCTATTTACAATGCAACGCTTACCAATAGAACAGAACGAAAGCCTAGAAATATTTCAGAAAAAAACAAAGAAATTATTAAAGCTTATATTAAGTATTTAAAAGGGAAGTGTTACAGTGAGAGCACTGTTAAAACCTACTTTACATTTGTTGCTGATTTTTTTGATTATATAAAAGATAAACCTCTTACTACGTTAAGCAATAGAGATATTGAAAAATTTTTAGAAGATGTTTTTATACCGAGGAAATACAGCGTTAGTACACATAGGCAGTTTATAAGTGCTATTAAATTATTTAAAGCTTTTTATCCTGAATGCAAGATTGAAGAAATTGAATTAAAAAGACCAAAAAAAAGTAGGATACTCCCTACGGTTTTATCAAAAGAAGAAATTATAGATTTATTACGATACACCAAGAACTTGAAACATCGAGCCGTTTTAGCCATGATATATTCAGCCGGATTACGCATTAGTGAGTTATTAAATTTAGAATTACAACATATTGATATAGACCGAAGGCAAATAATTGTTAAAAACAGTAAAGGGCGCAGAGACAGAAATATAATTTTAGCCAAAAGTTTTATTCCGTTAATGCAAAATTATTTAATGAGTTATGAGCCAAAAATTTATTTTGTAGAAGGCAAACCATTTCAAAAGTATAGTGCAGAAAGCATTCGGTCATTTTTACACAAAGCAACTAAAATTGCCAAAATAACAAAAAGAGTTACACCACATACTTTGCGGCATAGTTATGCTACGCACTTATTAGAAAACGGTATAGATTTACGTTATATACAAGAATTATTAGGACATGCAAAACCAGAAACCACTATGATTTACACCCATGTATCAAAGAAAGATTTACTAAACATTGAAAGTCCGCTAGACTTAGCAATAAAAAGTTTAGTTGGAGCTGATAAAAACAATAATAACCTGCGTTTATCCGGAAACTATTAATTATAAATAGCTATATTTGAAAGGATATAACAAGTTGGGTTTAATGCTGAAAATGAAAAAGATGATAAGATTAAAAATATTAGATATTGATGATTCAGATGAACTTTTAAAAATAGAAATACATTTGAATAACGGATTATTTGCATCAACTTTAGAAATCTATGACTATATAGAATCAATTCAAAAATTTGGAATTGAGTTAACTGAATTTCCTAATTCAAAGTCTGATGAAGTAATCTATGAAATTGGAGAAAAAGGAGAAAAATGGGCTTTTTATCTATTTTTAAAAGCTTGTTACAAGTCTGACAATAATAGTTTTGTAATTAAGACTAAAACGTGTAATAATGAATTTAATGACTCATTTGCTGAATCGGAATTTGAAATCATTGCTGAAACATCTTCGATAAATCGATTTGGAGAGAGTTTAAAAAATTGGAATCCAAAAGATAAAAAAACGATTGAATGGAATGAGTTCTAAACCAAATGCACTAAAACCCAACACCGTATAAAATTTATGCTTAAATTTGATTTGAAACAAAACGATAAACATACTAACAAACTGATTTGCTTAAACCGAAAATCCTTCGGATTTTAGGTCGCACAAATATTATACTAACCCGTTGCAATTAACAGCGGATTTCAGGTCTGAAATCCATAATTTGAGTTCTATTCATAAAAAGTAGTAATCAGAATATTGAGTTGTCGGATTTTGAGAATCGAATCCGTAAAAACTGAGAAATGAATCGCATAGATTTTCTTAGCTGAATGGAAAAATGAACAGAAACGACAAAAGCTATAAATGAAAAATTGTAACTAAATCGAGAAATATTCTAAGATTTTCTTAGCATTGCGGATTTTAGTAATGAATCGCACAGATTTCCTTATCAGAACGGAAAAATGAGCAGAAACGACAAAAGCTATAAATGAAAAATTGTAACTAAACCGAGAAATATTCTAAGATTTTCTTAGCATTGCGGATTTTAGCAATGAATCGCACAGATTTCCTTATCAGAACGGAAAAATGAGCAGAAATGACAAAAACTATATAAGAAAAATTGTAACTAAACCGATAAATATTTTAAGATTTTATTAGCATTGCGGTTCTGATAATTATCGGAATTAGTAATGAAACGGATAAATAATTGGATACAAAAGCTGCTAAATTGCAACAATGTATAAAATTTATGCTTAAATTTGAACTAGTACGAACTGATTAACATTTTAATAAAAAAAATTACTAGGTTGAAAAATCTTCGATTTTTAAACCGCACAAATATTATACTAAGCCGTTGCCCACTATATTGACTCGTCCTGAAATATAAAAAAAGAATACAATTTAATAAATACAAACAAAATGAAAAAGACACTTTTAATTATTGGACTTACTATCTTCACTTTTACAACAGTTAATGCTCAAAAAAGATTTGATTTCGGAGTAAAAGGCGGAATTAATTTTAGTAACATGACTTCAGATTATTTTGCGGAGAACGACAGTAAAACAGGATTTTACATTGGGTTAGTAGCCGAAATTCCATTCAGTGATAAATTTTCTATTCAACCTGAAATTTTCTATTCAACCCTAGGTGCTGATGTAAAAATAATGTTGTATGGTGGAGGACCATTATTGACAGAATATAGTTTAGATTATATTCTAGTACCTATTTTAGCTAAGGTGTATTTATCTAATAATTGGTCAATAGAATTTGGACCATCTTTTAACTTTTTAATTAATGGTGAAGCATATCGACCAACACTTCCAGATGTAATTGATGGAAATGAAATAATACAACAAAAATATAAAGATGCTAATGGAAATAGTTTTGAGTTTAGCGGAGTGTTAGGTGTTTCTTATAAATTCAAAGGAGACTTTTTTGGGTCTGTAAGATATTTTCAAGGTTTAACCGATTCCATTGAGACTGATACAAAAAATAATGGATTTCAACTAGGTATAGGATTTATGTTTTAGATAATTAAGAATAAAAATACAGTGGGCAACAATGGGTATAATTCATTGCTGGGTATGGTAATTGTCCGACAAACTTTCTGTATATTTAACCTGATTTCTTTATCGACAAATCCTAACGGATTCATCGCAACGAAATCATAACCCTAAACCGTTGCAAAATATAGGCGGAATCCAATTAAAATGAGAAAAAGTCTTCTAAATATTAATACAAACTAGCCGATAAATTTATAGTTGACCACTACTCTACTTTAATGAGAAATATATCGGTTAGATTGATTTTCTCAATGCAAATATTTGTGTAATAAGTCAACCAAAATGAGAATTGAATCGTTTAGAAAAAATTATTCGGATTTTATGCTCATTGCCGAGAAAACTATGATTGACAAATGCGAACTAAACCGATAACATTGCCGATTTTTAATACAATAGCGGTTCCGATAATTCTCGGAATAAAAACTGAATCCAATAGATTATCATTTTTCTACGGATTTTGAGTAATAAATCGCACAAAATGAGAAATGAATTAAATTTATTTTCATTGCGGAGAAAACTATGATTGATAAATGATAACTAAATAGATAAATTGTGACAAAACTGATAAATTCTAGAAATTAAGAATTCAAACGGATTAATTTTAGAATCATTAAAAATTAGAGGAAAAAGCAACATTTTGCAACACCTCATAAAATTTATGCTTACTTTTAAACAAAAATTGATAAATCTAACATTTAATAAACCGATTTGCTACCTCCGAAAAATCTCCGATTTTTAGGCGCACAAATCTTATAAAAGCCCGTTGCCTGTAATGGCGGATTTCAGGTCTGAAATCCATAATTTGAGTTTTAAAGTAGCTTATGAACTGTCAGAATAATTAAGTTGTCGGATTTGAGTATT
Source organism: Lutibacter sp. (assembly GCA_021647265.1). Taxonomy (GTDB): domain Bacteria; phylum Bacteroidota; class Bacteroidia; order Flavobacteriales; family Flavobacteriaceae; genus Lutibacter. The sequence continues at coordinate 22 of JAKIVA010000071.1, read as the reverse complement.
GGAATGAGTAAATGAAATAATA
>JAKIVA010000070.1 GCA_021647265.1 Lutibacter sp. | reverse complement strand
TTTAAAAACGCATCATTAAATAATTCTTCTTTCTTCATTACTGTATAAAATTTAAAATTAATAAAAAATAGCTTGGGTCATGACCCAAGCTATTTTTTAAACTTACACAGTTTATGTGATACTGCTATTTTATAATAATAGTTTTTGTTGCTTCTCCCATATTTGTACTTACTTTAACATAATAAATACCTTTTGATAATGTACTTAAATTAAGTGTTTTGGTAATTTCTTCTTTTATCTTTTTTCCTAAACTATCGTAAATGGTAACTGTGTTTAATTCTAAATTACTTTGTAATTGAATTGTTAAAGTAGTTGAAACAGGATTGGGATAAATTGAAAAATTTTCTAACACAAACTCATTATTTGATAGAACACTTGAAATATTAAACACACGCACTTGACCCTTTGTAAAAGCACTTCCGTATGCTCCAATAGCAACAACATTTCCATCATTTGATAAAGAAACTGTTTGTCCAGAATTATAATCAGCTCCTATACCATCTATATCAATTCCTATTTGATTCCAAGTACCTGAAATATTTTGATAAATTCGTACATGTCCAGCATTAGAGCCCGAACCATCATTTGAAAGAGCGCCTATTGCAACAATACTACCATCTCCGGATAACGAAATACTATACCCTGAAAAATCATTTATTGCTTCTCCATCAATATCAGTACCTATCTGTGTCCAAGTGCCTAAAATATTTTTATAAACTCTAACTTGACCTGTAAAAGAATTATTTCCATAAGCGCCTATAGCAACTACATCTCCATTAGTTGATAATGAAACCTTCCACCCTGATTTATCACCTGTTGCTTCTCCATCTATATCTGCTCCTATTTGTGTCCAAGTACCGGAAATATTTTGATATATGCGAACTTGGCCAGCATTACTTCCTGCATCATCATTTGCACTAGCCCCAATTGCAACAATATTTCCATCATCAGATAAAGAAACACTAATCCCAGAATAATCATTTGCAGCTTCTCCATCAATATCTGTTCCTATCTGTGTCCAAGTGCCAGAAACATTTTGATAAATCCGCACATGACCTGCATTAGACCCATTTCCATCATTTAAGTAACCTCCAATTGCAACGATACTTCCATTACTTGATAAAGAAACACTTGTGCCGAAAAAGTCAATTTCTGCTTCTCCATCTATATCAGCTCCTATTTGTGTCCAAGTACCGGAGATATTTTGATATATGCGAACTTGGCCAGCATTACTTCCTGCATCATCATTTGCACTAGCCCCAATTGCAACAATATTTCCATTACTAGATAAAGAAACACTTTTTCCAGATTGATCAGATGTTGCCTCTCCAACTATATCAGCTCCTATTTGTGTCCAAGTCCCTGAAATATTTTGATAAATTTTTACATGACCTGCGATAGTTTCCGCACCATCAGCACCAATTGCAATAACAGAACCATCATTGGAAAATGAAATACTTCTCCCAAAATAATCATCTGTTGTATCTCCAATTATGTCGGTTCCTACTTGTGTTTGTCCAAATAATAGTATTGGAGTTATAAAAAGGATATGTAGTAATTTTTTTATCATACTATTTTTTATTTGTAGTGCTAGTTCTCTTTTTTTTTAATTTTAATGAACCTATGTGATTTATTATCAAAATAACCAACCTTGAAATCAATAATTTGAATAATTTCAGATTCAGTTAAACCTACCTAGTTAGACTTATTTTTTTATACCTACTCTTTTTATGATTTTCGGTATCCTCATTTTTTATGGTACTGGTTATTTTTTCTTTGGAATAGAAATTAACTATTACTTACAACCAAATTAAATTATTAAAAAATAAAAAGGTTGATTTATTAATTTAGGAGTTTAGTCTTGAGTAATTTTTCTTATTTTGTGATTATTTCTATCTGCTACATATATGTTGCCTTGGCTATCTATTGTTAACCCTGTTGGATACTCAAATTGTGCGGTAGAACCATCTCCATCTAAAAATCCTTGAGTGTTTCCTGCTAAAGTGGTTACTACACCTCCTGGTGCAATTTTACGAATTCTGTTATTTTCGCTATCTGCTATATAGATATTGTTTTGGTAATCTATTGTTAGTCCTATTGGTCTATTGAATTGAGCAGTAACACCTGTTCCATTTACAGAACCTGAAGTATCGTTTCCTGCTAAGGTGGTTACTTCACCGTTTGGTGTAATTTTTCGTATTCTATGATTATTTATATCTGTAATGTAAATATTGTCTTGAGAGTCTATTGTTAATCCAGTTGGTCTATTAAATTGTGCGTCAACACCTATACCGTCAGCAAACCCACTAGTGCTTCCTGCAAAAGTGCTTACAACACCACTTGGCGTTATTTTCCGTATTTTATGGTTGTTTTGATCGGCTACATAAATATTATTTTCATTGTCTATTGCTATTCCTGTTGGATTTGAAAATTGAGCATTAGTACCTGTTCCGTCAGCATAACCATAGCTACTTCCTGCCAAAGTGGTTACTACACCACTTGGAGTGATTTTCCGCACTTTGCTATTTTGTTTATCTATTACATAGATATTTCCTTGGTTACCTATAGCTATTCCTGTTGGATAATAAAATTGGGCAGTAGAACCTATTCCGTCAGCAAAACCCCTAGTACTTCCTGCTAAAGTGGTTACTACACCACTCGGAGTTATTTTCCGTATTTTATGGTTGCTTCTGTCTGCTATATAAAGATTGTCTTGACTGTCTATTGCTACATCTGTAGGGAGTGCAAATTTAGCTTCAGTACTTGTACCGTCAGTATCACCAGTAATATCGTTTCCTGCAAAGGTGGTTACTTCTGTAGTGAGTACATAGGTAAATTCTTGTCCTACTAGTTCTGTGCCGTTTACAATTACTTTTACCAAACCTGTGCCTGCTTTTACAGGTACTTCAACCATAATTACTGTATTTGTAACTGTTTGTATTGCAGCCTCTACATCATTAAAAAAAACTTGGACATTGCTTGTATTTGTACCAAAATCTTCTCCACTAATGGTAACAATAGTTGTTTTTGGTCCGCTAGTTGGATTTATGGCTGTTATTGTTGGGTTGACTGTAGGTGTGTCATCACCACCACAACTATACAATATGATGGCTAAAAATAAAATTAAGGTATTTTTAAATAGTGTTTTCATTGTATTAATTTTTTTCATTGTAGTTTTTGAGGCAAAGGTTAGAAGTATCTATTCTAACCTTTGATAATTAACTCAAATAATCTTTTACTCTTGTGTTATTTTTCGTACTCTATGGTTAAAAGCGTCTGCAACATAAATGCTATTTTCACTATCTATTGTAAGACCTCCAGGATAGTTAAATTGAGCTTCAGTACCTATTCCTTCGGCATAACCTTGTATGCTTCCTGCAAAAGTAGTTACTTCACCATTTGGCGTAATTTTTCGTATTCTATGATTAAAAGGATCTGCTACGTAAACATTTCCTTGAGGGTCGATTGTTAATCTTGCTGGTCTGCTAAATTGTGCAGTAGAACTTGTACCATCGGCGTAACCTTCTGTACTTCCTGCCAAAGTAGTTACAACGCCACTTGGTGTAATTTTTCGTATTTTATGATTTAGTTCATCAGCTACATAAATATTGTCTTGATTGTCTATGGTTATACCTGTTGGAGAATTAAACTGCGCTGCAGTGCCCGTGCCATCAGCATAACCAATACTACTTCCTACAAAAGTATTTACTTCACCATTTGGCGTAATTTTTCGTATTTTATGATTGTCACTATCTGCTACATAAATAGTACCTTGGCTATCTATTGCCAAACCTATTGGAGTATAAAACTGTGCTGCACTACCTGTACCGTTACTAAATCCTGCAGTGCTTCCTGCCAAAGTAGTTACAACACCGCTTGGTGTAATTTTTCGTATTATTTGATTATTTGTATCTGCAACATAAACATTACCTTGGCTATCTACCGTTAGTCCTAATGGTCTATTGAATTGTGCAGTAGTTCCCGTACCATCTGCATCACCAGCAGTACTACCTGCTAAAGTCGTTACAACGCCGCTTGGCGTAATTTTTCGTATTCTATGGTTAAAAGCATCTGCAACATATATGTTACCTTGCTTATCTATTGCGACTCCTTTGGGTACTTTAAAACTTGCTGAAGTACCTGTAGCATCTGCATCACCAGCAGTATCATTTCCTGCTAGGGAATTTACCAGTATATCCGTAATTATATAGGTGAACTCTGGGCCTACTAATTCTGTGCCATTTACAATAACCTTTACTAAGCCTGTAAATGCTTTTAAAGGTACTATTGCGGTTATTTTTGTTTCTGTAACGGTTTGTATTATAGCATCTGCATCATTAAAAAATACTTGTATTGCATTTACATTTGTGCCAAAATTTTCACCATTAATGCTTACTAAAGTTTCTTTAGGTCCGCTTGTTGGGTTTATGGTTGTTAGGTTTGGATTAGCAATAATAGGAATAGACTCATCGTTACTACTGCTACAGTTATACTGTATAATAAATAAAGTTAAAAAGAAGGTGATTTTAATAAAGTTTTTCATGATTTTATATTTATAAGTTTTATAAATTAATTACAAGGTTATTTTAGTTGCTTCTTGGAATTGAAGAACCTTTACCATTCCAAGGCATTAAACCTGCAGGTAAACCTTCTTCAATAGTTAGTAAAGGGAGAAATATTTCAGCATCCATTTTTACAGTGCTACCTTGTAAATTAAGTCCTAGCATACTTCTTAATTGATTTGCTCCAGAGTTGCTTACGCTAACTGCTGCATCTACATCAGCACGACTTAATTCAGCTCTGTTTGCATAGATATTTGCCCAACGTTCAGCAATTGGTATTTTAATTAATAAAGATTCGTTCCCATCGCTATACGGATTTAAAGTTTCCGATTCATCTAAAATATCTGCTACACGCATTTTATTGTTAATTTCTTTGTAATCGTATTTTGAGTTTCCTGTAAATAGGTTGTTATTTAAAGTTAAATCGGCTCCTTTACTGTAAACACCACCCATATGTCCAAATCCAAACACATTATTTTCAACAACGGCAACTAAATTTCTATCTAATGCCAATCCATCACCACCATAAGAGGCAACAGCATCGTGTTTCCAAGTAAATAAAACAGTATTGTATTTAATTTGAAATTTCGGAATTTTATTTTCGTCACTTCCTACATATCCTGTTCGTACTTGTATTCCATATCCTGTATTATTTATACAAAAGTTATTTTGAATGATTCCTTTTCCACCTTGAAAAACTCTTATTGAAATAGCACCTTCGGTTGGTGCAGTATTCATAACAACACAATTTTGGATAGCAATATTGGTGTATTTACTACCTACAATAACAATTCCACCAGATTCTGGAGAAGGATTTTGACCGCTTTTTGGACTTGCTTGTCGCCTTATTGCTAAGTTTTTATCTTTATGGTATCTATTTCTTGGTCCATTGTCAAAAATAATTCCATCCACAATAATTACGGAACCTTGTGATTTCTGCCCATTACTTTCACGTTGTTGGTCTGTTCTAATATACAATCTAGGTGAAGTTAATTTCATATACTCATTAACTCCTGTAAAAATGGTTTTGTGCGTATTCCAAGGGTCACGTGTTGTGAATGATGTATCATAACCTCCATAAATTTTTACTGGTACATTAATTTCATCGGAACCTCTGTTACCTTTACTCATATAAACACCTTCAGCAATATAAATTATATCGTTTGGTTTTAGATGATGAATAATGTTACCCAAATCCTTTGCAGGACGTTCTTTTGTTCCCAATTGACCTGTGCCTGTAGTTTTACTTATAAACCATTCTCTACCTTTATTTGCAAAATTTTTAGAAGTATTTTGGCTGTAAAAATTTTGATTTAATAAAACAATACAGATTAATAATGTTCCAATTTTTTCCATATTAAATAGTTTTAGATTTTAATTAAAATGAGGTTGAATGAACAACCTCATTTATTTAAAAAGAGGTAATTTACATTCTAATTATTTCGTCTTATTGCTCTTCTAACTCTAGTATTGGTAGAGCTGTTACCATTATTCGTTCCGACATTACTCATTCCACGAGCTCTTTGCTTTGTAATATTTAAAAATCCTTTTGATTTTATTGCATACTTAAATTTATTTGTCACCGATCTATTTCTAAGTTTGACTGAAATTGACTTACCATGAACATTTGTTATTATAAATTTCTTAGTTTCAGTATTCTTTCCACTTTTAAATTTATATTCAACGTAGTTGTTTTTCACGCCAGATTCCATATCCCACGTACATATAAAAACATCTGTCTCAGCTCTTCCTTCAATTTTTTGTATTTCAATTATAACTTTATCCCAAAATAATGGTGCAGTTGTAAATACTCGTACCCCTCCAACTCCTGCTTTTCGAAGTGTCCCAAATTGTTTTATTTGGTCTTTAAGTACTGGTAACTCTCTTGCTCCAACTGTTGCCCAAGATTGTCTATTTCCATTAAAAATAAAATTGTGAAAATTTGCTGAAACTTGTGAAATAGCATCTACAGCTTGTTGGTTCTGACCTACTACAGGAATTAATGTTAAAGCACTCTCCCCAATAGGGTGTGCAATTGTGTAAACTTGCTGCCAGCTGTCTCTTAAGACAGACCCAAATCCAGAACATGTTTGCGCTTGTATTTGTACACTAAATGTAAATAAGAAAGTTGCAAAGAATAAAGAAATTTTTTTTATGTTGATGATTTTTAATTTTGATGATTTTTTCATAATAGATTGTTTTTTAAAATATTTATTTGTTGTTTAATTAACTGTGTATTATTAGAAATATGTATGATATATTTCCCTGAGTTTAAACCTCTAATTGTAATTTTATTATTTTTGGGTTTGATATGATCTTTATAAACTATTGAGCCTAAATAAGTGCTTATTTCAATCAAATAAAGGGCATTATTTATTGTTGTTATAGTTAAGTTATTTGAAGTAGAAATAATTTTAATTGACATAAATTGATACATTGAATATTGTAAAAATATATGTATCAGTAGTCTAAAAATTATTTATTTGGGGAATGCATTTGTTTTTTTAGTGAACTGCTATTTTTTTTGAGTAAAGGGTCTAGGATATTAAATAAATACTACATTTTTCTTTTTTAGAGAGTGTATAGCTATTTAAATTAGTAGTAGATAAATAGTAAAGGATAGCTTGAATTATAGGATTAAAGTAATGAAATAGAGTTCATTAATTGCTCTTTGTAGGATTTTCCAATAGGTAATTTTTTGGTGCCAATAAACACATACCCATCGTAGAGAGAATCAATTTTGTTTATATTAATTAGGTATGAACGATGAATTCTAATAAAGTTTTGATCATTTAACTTTTCTTCTATTTTTTTCAAAGTGAAACTTAATAAAAAATTACTTTTACAACAGATAAGTTTGGCGTAGTTATCATAAGCTTCTACGTAATTTATGTCTTCTTTTTGTACTCGTATTAGTTCTCCTTTGTTTTTAATGAAAAAAGAATTTTCAATTAGTTTTTTCTCTTCTTTTTTTTGTCCGTATTTAAATAATGCAATTTCAATATTGGAACGTAGCCCAGCTTCGTTAAAAGGTTTGCACAAAAACCCTGATGGATTGGTTTTTTTTACAGCATCAATAGTTTGTTCATTAGTTAACGACGTTAAATAAATAAAGGGTATTTTAAATTTGGTATTTATTTTTTCGGCCAATTCTATACCATTAATGGTACCACTTATATTTATATCTAATAAAATTAAATCGGGCTTTAAATCGTCAATATCATAGAGTGCTTCTTTTGCATTATCTGCTATGCCACAAACATTATAGCCCTCTTTTGATAATGCTAATGCAATTGTATCAGCAATTAAGGGTTCGTCTTCAACAATATAAATTTTATTGGTCATTATTTTATAATAAAACGTTTTATTTTAAGCACAACTAAAGTACCATTATTGTTTGTAATGGTTAAGTCTGCTTTTAATTTCCTAGACAATGAATTTATTAATTTTAAACCAAAGGATTTTTCTTTTTTCTTCTCTGCATTAAACCCTGCACCATTGTCTGCAACTTTTAAAAGTAAGATGTTATTTTTTTTATGTAAAGAAATTGAGATTAAGGCACCACTTTTTTTAGTAGTAAAAGCATGTTTTAAAGCATTTACAATTAACTCATTTATAATAATTCCAATGGGAGTAATGGTATCAATGTCTAATATCATTTTATCAACATCAATATGCAAGTTAATGGTATTAATATTAATGTTATGCGATTGAAAAATACTTTCGGCTAAATCATTAATATAATCTGAAACTTCTACTCCGGTAAGGTTGTCTTTTTGATATAATTTTTGATGAATTAAAGCCATAGATTTAACACGTATTTGTCCATCTTTTACAGAAGCAGCGGCATTTTTATCTTCAATATTCTCAGATTGTAAATATAGCAAGCTTGAAATCATTTGTAAGGAATTTTTTACGCGATGATGTGTTTCTTTTAATAAAACTTCATTATCATCAAGCGCTTTTTTAATTTGTATATTTTTGGATGCTAAAATTTGATTGTTCTTTTTTCGAATAGTATATTGTTTGTATAACATTCCTGAAAAAAACAGTAAACTAAGTAAACCAAGTGCTAAACTTAGTATTATAATTTTATTTTCTCGTGCTTTATTTTTAGTTTCAATTTCTTGCAATTCATTTTTTCTATCAAAATCATATTGCATTTGCATTTGTGTAATCTTTTTAACATTATTAGAGTTAAAAATAGCGTCCTTAAATTTTAAATATTGTGTTTGGTAGTAATATGCTTTCTCATAATTATGTATAGATTTATAGGCGTCGGCCAAACATTTAGCAGAGGAACTTTGATATTCTAATTCATCACTTTTTATTGCAAGATTATAAGATTCTTCACAATCAGCAATTGCTTTTTTGTATTCTTTATTTTGATTGTATAATTGACCACGACCAACTAGAGAGTACATTAAATTAGCAGTGCTATTTTGGTTTCGAAATAAAGGAATTATACTGTTGAAAATAGTTATAGACTCATTATAATTATTCAATGCGCTATACACTAGTGCAATATTAAGGTTTGTTACTCCTTTTGATTTTGGAGGAGCGTTGATTTCATCTTTTATTTTTTTACTTTTTTCTAAAATACTTAAAGCCTTGTTATACTGTTTAATTTTTATTAATAAATCACCTTGGTTTGATAATAATATTCCGGCAAGTCTTTTATTACCAAGCTCTAAAGCCATTTTGTAGGCTTTGTTATAATACAATGTAGCTTTGTCGTAATTTTCAGTATTTTTATTAAAAATAGCAATACTATTAAATAAAATTAGTTTTTTCCCTTTTTGTTTTATTTTATCTTTTTCAGAGAGTGTGAGTGTATCCATTTTATCTAAAATCTCTAAAGACATTAAATAATTATGATTGGCTTTTATAATATTTCCTTTTCTTTGAAATACACCACCTTTTGTCATTTTTACAGATGCTTTTAATAAAGGCATTGAATTTTTATCTAAATAAAGTTCCGTTTTTTCAAGCATAGTTAGAGAAGAATCTAACTTTGAATTAAAAAAGAAGTAATTGCTTAATGCATAATATGCATCTGTTATTTGTTTGGAACTATTAGTGTTTAATGAGAATTTTAGTATTCTATTAATTATTTTTTTTGAGTTTTCAGGGTAATTTAGTTGTCCTATTATGCCTAAGGTTTTTTTATTTTTGTTTTCATTTAATTCTGTACCAACTAAGTTTTGATAAATCGAATCTATTTTTTTAGTATAATTAGCACTCTTTTGTGCGTAGCTATAAATTGAAAAAAGAAATAAGATAGAATAAAAATACTTTTTCATAGAAATAATGTAATCAAACAGTTTTAGTGCAATTTACATTATTTTTTTAAATAGAAATTTATAGAAGTCTCCCTCCTAAATAAGGTTAAGAGATAAAATAAAAACGACATTTGTCGGTTTTTTTCTAATCTCTTAGAATACTTATAGAAATTACAATTTGTTGAATTTAGAAGTTCCTTCGTAAATTTGTGTAATTTTTGCATCGCGTATTAAACAATTAACATGGTATTCTTATACAAAACCATATCCTCCTAGCCAGTGTTTTCATTGCAAATGAAAAATCAAAGCCATCTTCACCAATTCTATTTTACCTCGTTCTTCTTTAAAGTGATTTCTACATGATTCTTCGCTATTAAAATGAATTGTAAAACTTTTCTTTAAAAATAAATAGTCATCCCTTAAAAACAATTAGATTATTGATAATCAGTTGATAAACTCTTTCAATAAGTTTTTAAAACTGCAAGCAAATACGTATCTTAGTAAAAAAGCTTGCAGATATGGTTGGTAAACAAGAC
>JAKIVA010000069.1 GCA_021647265.1 Lutibacter sp. | reverse complement strand
ATAAGGAAAGGATTTTTAACTGGTTTATTAAAATTATTTTAGGATTACAAGCCATACTACTGTTATCAATTTTTATAAGTTCAGCTGACCTTTTTGTTGATTTCATTTCATTTTTAACAACCTTATCACTTCTAGGATTATTTATAGTAATACTCCTATTATTATTTAAAGGAAATAAAGCTCAATAATTATGAAAACTATTTATTGTCCAAATTGCGGTTCAAAGCTTACTAATAATGTGAAATTCTGCTCCAATTGTGGAAACAAAATTCAGGTTTCTTTTGAAGAAAATTCACAAAAAGAAATAAGAAAGATAGCTTCTTCAAATCCACATGCAGTAATTCATAAAATAAATAAAAAAATAACGATTGAAAATAATCAAACTTCAATTACTAAAAAATTATGGTATGCTGCTGGTTTTTTTCTTCTAATTATTTTTATTGCACTTACCGAAATTATTGAAATACAACCAGCTATTTTTTTTCTTTCATTTTTCTTCTTTTTATCATCTGTAAAAATTGGTTTTATGTTTAGACGTAGAGAAAAAAAACTACAAACTTTAATAACAGGAGAAAATTTAGTGGCAGAGTGGACTTTAACAAAAGAACAAAAAAAGAGCTATGTTAATTATTTATTTAAACACGAATCTGGCAAAAACCTAATCATTCTTTTTTCAATAGGATCAATTGCAATAGTCGTATTTGGCGTTTTTATTTTATTTATTGATGAAGGAAAATTGGCTATGTTTTTTGTACTACTGGCATTAATAGCTTTTTTATCATTGTTTGCTTTTGGAATGCCTTTTTATTATAAAATAAAAAATTCAAGAGGAGATAGCAATATTTTAATTGGTGCAAAGTATGCCTACATCAATGGCTATTTTCACAATTGGGATTTCCCCTTATCTGGTTTAAAAAAGATAAAAATAATGAAGAATCCATTTTACGGCATCAATTTAGTTTATTACTATACAGATAGAACGTTGTCACATAGTGAAGAACTTTTTATACCAGCACCCAAAGATATTGATTTAAAGAAATTAATAGGAACTTTAAAAGAATTAAATATGTAATAAAAACAGTTTATTTTTAACTTTTTGAGTAATTTTACAAGTATAAATTACTTTTAACTTTTCAGTAAAATATGATATTAATTGACAAACCCTATGTTTCAGATTTTCTAATTGAAACCATTAAAAAAAATAACTTTAAAATTGTTGCAACCTCAGAAGCGAAAAAAATGATTTTAGACAAATCGTTAAATTGGATTTCTGAAAGAGAAGCTATTACTTTAATAAAAAACAATCCCACTACACCTGTCTATTCAAATTCTGAAAACATCATTAGCTGGGTTGAGCAAAATTTAGAATTCTCAAAATTACCAACGCAAATTCAGCTTTTTAAAAATAAAATAACATTTAGAGAATTAATACAAGATATTTTTCCAAATTACTTTTTTAAAGGTGTTAAATTTGAAGATTTAGATAGTGTTTCTATTAACAATTTACCTTTTCCTTTTATTATAAAACCAGCTATTGGTTTTTTTAGTTTGGGAGTTCATAAAGTTGATAAACCTCAAGAATGGAAACAGGTTTTAACGGAAATAAAACAAGAAATAAATCAAATCAAAGGGTTCTACCCTAGTGAAGTTTTAAATACAACTAATTTTATTATTGAAGAATGTATTGAAGGAGAAGAATATGCAGTTGACTGTTATTTTAATAAAAATGGAGCACCAATTGTTTTAAATATTTTACACCATATTTTTTCATCAGGAAAAGATGTTAGTGATCGAATTTATACAACTTCAAAAGAAATAATTGAAAGCAATATTGAAGGAATAGAAAAATTTCTACAAATAATAGGAAAAAAAGCAAGTTTAATTAACTTTCCTGTTCATGTTGAGGTTAGAATTGATAAACAAGGTAAAATAATTCCTATTGAAATAAACCCTCTTCGTTTTGGAGGTTGGTGTACAACTGGAGATTTATCTTGGTATGCATACGGTATTAATTCTTATGAATATTTTATAAAAGATAAAAAACCTAATTGGAAAGAAATTCTAGAAACTAGAAAAGATAAAAAATACAGCATAATTTTACTAGATAATAGTGCTGATATAGACATAAACAATATTGCATATTTTAATTATGAAGAGGTTCTTAAAGATTTTGAAAACCCTTTAAGTTTACGCAAAGTTGATTTTAATGAATACCCGATTTTTGGTATTTTATTTGTTGAAACTTCTCTTGGAAATGAACAAGAACTAGCTAACATTCTCACTTCCAAATTAGAAAAATACATTGTATTAAAATAATAATTCATTATGAATATGAAAACAATAGGATTAATTGGAGGTATGAGTTGGGAATCTTCAGCGGTTTATTACGAATATATCAATAAAAAGGTAAGAGCGTTAAAAGGAGGTTTCCACTCTTGCAAAAGCATTATGGTTTCTGTTGATTTTGCTGAAATTGAAAGGTTACAGCATGAAAACAACTGGAAAATGTTAACTAAATTAATGGTGAATGCTGCAAAACAACTAGAAATAGCTGGTGCTGATATCCTAGTTCTTTGTACAAATACCATGCATTTATGCAGCGATGAAATTATAAAAAACATTTCAATCCCTTTTTTACATATAGCAGAAGCAACCGGAAAAGAAATCGTACAAAAAAACATTAAAAAAGTAGCTTTGATAGGAACAAAATTTACTATGGAAAAAGATTTTTACAAACAAATATTAACACATCAATTTGGAATTGAAGTACTAATTCCAACTACTGAAGAAAGACAATTAATTCATGATATTATTTACAATGAATTGGTGGTAGGAAAGATTGAAAATAAATCAAAAACCATTTACAAAACAATTATTTCTAATTTAGAAAAACGTGGTGCAAAAGGTGTTATATTGGGTTGTACTGAAATACCGCTGCTTATCTCAAATACTGATGTAAATATACCAATATTTAACACCACAAAAATTCATGCAGAAAAAGCAGTTGAATGGGCTCTAAGAAATAACTAAATTATTTCACCTCTAAAACCAATTCATCATACGCTAAAAACACATTTTTAGGTAATATTTTTTCTGCTTCAGCATGAAAACCTAAATAATGACTTATATGCGTTAAATAAGCTTTCTTAGGTTTTAGCTCTTCAATTAAATTTAATGCCTCTTCCAAATTCATATGAGAACGATGTGGCTTGTAACGTATTGCATTGATAATTAGAATATCTAAGTTTTTGAGTTTTAATTTTTCTTTACCTGCTATTGTTTTAACATCAGTTAAGTAGGCAATATTTCCAAATCTAAACCCAAAAATAAGCAATTCTCCATGCTTTACTTCAATTGGAGTAACTTTGAGTTTTTCTAAATAAAAAGGAGTATTCTTTATTTCATTTTGAACAACACTTGGAGCTCCAGGATATTTGTTTTTATCCTCAAAAATATAATCAAACCTCAAAGCTAAATTTTCTAATACCCTTTTTTGAGCATAAATTGGTACTGCTCCTAATTGAAAGCTAAATGGACGTATATCATCTAAGCCTGCCGTATGATCAGCATGTTCGTGGGTAAATAGAACTCCATTAATTTTTTTGACATTTGCTCTCAACATCTGATACCTAAAATCTGGCCCACAATCAACCACAAACGTAAAATTATCCCATTCAACTAAAATTGAAACTCTTAAACGTGTATCACGTTTATCTTTTGATAAACAAACAGGATGCGTACAGTTAATAACAGGTACTCCCTGCGATGTGCCTGTTCCTAGAAAAGTAATTTTAATACTCATTATTTTATGAAAGAAATACAAGTATACTTCAAAAAAATTATGAATAAAAATTTATGCTATGTTTTTTTATTTTTTAAATAATGATGAATTAAAATATTATTCCATTTCTTTTTTTATGTAATACTTATTACATAAATTACAATAAATTAAATACGAATCAAAAATGTGATTTTTGTCAACTTTTTACGTCAAATATTTAACTATTTTTACATATTCTTTAAAAAAGCAAGGTTTGTAATATGAAAAATAAATTAATAATTAGTACTTTTTTCAATACCAATCTAATTGTTGTTACTAATAACATGCTTCTGAATAAAGCTTTATTTAAAATTGAAACTAGTTTTTTAGCTAGTTTTCTTTTTTTGATTTCATCACTGAAATTTTCTCAAATTTACAATTTGAATTATTTATATAAATTTACACATACCAAAACTTTACGTATATGAAAATAGGTGTATTAAAAGAAACAAAAGTTGGTGAAAAAAGAGTAGCCATTTCACCCAATATAGCTAAAAAGCTTATTGACAAAGGGTTTGAAGTTATAATTGAAGAAGATGCAGGTTCTGCCTCCTCTTTTAAAAATTCAGACTATGAAGCAGCTGGTGCTTCAGTAGAAAAAAAAGGAGTGGTTTTTAAAAACGCAACCGTACTTATAAAAATTAACCCTTTTGATGAAGAAGATTTAAAATTAGTGGATAAAGGACATATTTTAATGAGTCAATTATATCACAAATCAAATACAGAACTCATTGAAGCAATTGCTGCAAAAGGTGCTACGGCATTTTCAATGGATGCTGTACCTCGTATTTCAAGAGCTCAAGATATGGATGTTTTAAGTTCACAAAGTAACCTAGCTGGCTATAAAGCTGTTATTTTGGGAGCCTATGAAATGACAAAAATATTTCCATTAATGATGACAGCCGCTGGTACAATTACACCTTCAAAAGTTTTAATTTATGGTGTTGGAGTTGCTGGTTTACAAGCAATTGCAACTGCTAAAAGATTAGGAGCTGTTGTTATGGCTACTGATATTAGAATGGAAACCAAGGAACAAGCTGAATCTTTAGGCGCTAAATTTATATCTGTTGATAATACAGGTGAAGAATCTGAAGGTGGTTACGCCAAAGAAGCTTCAGAAGATTATGCACGTAGACAAAAAGAAGCCGTTAACAAGTCACTATTTGATGCCGATTTGGTAATTACTACCGCTATGATACCGGGACGTAAATCTCCAGTATTAATTACTGAAGAACAAGTTAAACAAATGAAAAATGGCGCTGTTATTATTGATTTAGCAGCTGCTCAAGGAGGAAACTGTGAAATTAGTGAAATGAATAAAACAGTTATCAAACATGGTGTAAAAATTATTGGAACTACTATTTCTCCAGAAAGTGTATCAACTAATGCAAGTGATTTATACGCTAAAAACATGTACAATTTCTTAATGCATTTAACTGAAAATAATGAGTTTAAATGGGAGTTAGACGAAGAAATAACTGATGGAACTTTAATTGTAAAAGAAGGAAAAATTAGAAAAAACTAAAACTAAATGAATATGAATGAATTATTAGAATTTATAAGCAATAATCTAGAATTAATATATATCCTGATTTTAGCGATATTTATTGGTGTAGAATTAATAAAAAATGTACCGTCCGTATTACACACGCCTTTAATGTCAGGTGCAAATGCACTAAGTGGAGTTGTAATTGTTGGAGCATTATTGGTAATGCTTCAAGCAAATCCTAAAGATTATTTATCATTAGGTTTAGGATTTGTTGCCGTAGTACTAGGAATTATAAACGTGATTGGTGGTTTTGCTGTTACCGATCGTATGTTACAAATGTTTAAAAAGAAAAAATAATGAATATAACATTAAGTATTATCTATTTGATTGCAACCGTTACATTTGTTATCGGTTTAAAGATGTTAGGACACCCAGAAACAGCAAAAAAAGGAAATTTAATTGCTGCAGTAGGTATGATTTTAGCTATTATTGGAACCATCTTTTTACATGATTTTGAAGTCCCTTCTATAAATTATATTTTAATTGGAGCTGCTTTATTGGTTGGAACCATTGTTGGGTGGCTTATTGCCATTAAAGTTGAAATGACAAAAATGCCAGAATTAGTATCTCTATTCAATGGTTTTGGAGGTGCAAGTGCAATGTTAATTGGGGTAGTTGAATATGGAAATAAGGTTGGAGACGCAATGCAAACTTCAACTGTAATTGCGGCTATTGCCATTGGTAGTATTACTTTTACAGGAAGTTTAATTGCCTGGGCTAAATTAAATGGCTCTATGAAAGATATTAGACTCCCAAAATATAACCTACTAAATAATATAGTTTTATTAGGGCTAATTGCCTTTTCAACCTATATTGTTATGATGGGAGGAAATCACTTTTTCCTAATTTACATCTTATTATTTGCCTCACTAGTTTATGGTATTTTATTTGTAATACCTATTGGAGGTGCAGACATGCCAGTTGTAATTTCTCTCTTAAACTCTTTAACGGGTATTGCTGCAGCCATAACAGGTATTTTATATGGTAACATGGTAATGTTAGTTGGAGGTATCTTAGTTGGATCTGCAGGGTTAATTTTAACTTTTGTAATGTGTGATGCAATGAATAGGTCTCTAAGTAATGTGATTTTTGGTGCATTTGGAGGAGGTGGTGATACAGGTGGAATTGCAGCAGTTGGGAAAACAGGTGGTACTGTTAAAAAAACAACAGCCAGTGACTCTGCTATTTTACTTAATTATGCAAATAAAGTAGTAATTGTACCTGGTTATGGATTAGCCGTAGCGCAAGCTCAACACGTTATTCACGAACTTGAATTATTGCTAACTAGTAAAGGAATTGATGTGTCTTATGCCATTCACCCAGTTGCTGGTCGTATGCCTGGGCATATGAATGTTTTATTAGCTGAAAGCAATGTTGATTATGATAAGTTAATTGAGATGGACGATATCAATCCTCAATTCGCAAATACTGATGTTGTATTGGTTGTGGGTGCAAATGATGTTGTAAACCCTGCAGCACATAATGATCCTTCAAGTCCAATTTATGGTATGCCTATTTTAGATGTGGAAAATGCGAAGCATATTATTATTAATAAACGTAGTATGAATGCTGGTTATGCTGGTATTCAAAATGAATTGTTCTTTAACCAAAAAACTTCAATGCTTTTTGGTGATGCGAAAGCTGCATTAACAGATTTAGTTTCAGAACTGAAAAATATGTAACTTATAAAAATTACAAAACCTTTTTTAGAAGATGCAATTTTAAGTTGCATCTTCTTTTTTAGAAAAATTCTATTAACTATCATATCATTTTTTAGTATTTTTGCCGAAACTAAAAAAATTTAAATGGCATTAAAATTAAAAGGCGATATTGAAATTAATGATATCCCTCCCTGCACTACAAAAGCCTTAAAAATTAATCTTAACCAGAATATTTATGGCACTTTTGCCGAAATAGGTGCTGGTCAAGAAACAGTTCGAAATTTTTTCAGAGCAGGTGGAGCCTCAGGTACTATTGCAAAGGCAATGAGTGCCTATGATAAAAATTTTTCAGATGCTATCTATGGAGTTGAAGAAGATGGTCGTTATGTTACTGAAGAAAGACTAAAAAAAATGCTTCACTATGAAATTGAACTAATTGAAGACCGATTAAATAGAAAAAAACATCCTGGTAAAATGTTTTTTTCATACGCAAATACTGTAACAACTATAGATTTTGCTAAAAAATTTAAAGGACATGGCTGGATTGGGCTTAATTTCCAATTAGATCCTTTAGAGGATTACAATGAAATTATTTTACACGCACGTTTTAAGGAAACTGATGCTAAATTACAACAAGAAACTCTTGGCGTTTTAGGAGTGAACCTAATTTACGGTGCTTTCTATTTAAATGACAACCCAAAGGAACTTTTAAAATCATTGTATGATAATTTACATGAAGTTCAATTAGAAATTGATATGATTAATTTCTCTGGACCCCGATTTTCATACATTGATAATAGACTTATGAGCCTATTATTGGTGAAAAATGGCATGACAAATGCCGTAATGTTTGGTCCAGATGGAAATAACCTATTACCTGCACAACAATTATACAAAGCCAATATTTTAACATTACGTGGAAGCTTTAGACCTGTAACTAAAGTAAATATGGACATGTATAAACTAGCTGAAGAACTATTTTTAAAAGAGAATAAAGTCGATAAAAAGAATACTAAAATAATATTTGAAATTACATTAACTAATTTAATTTCTGAAGGAGAAATTAATGAAAGAGACTTCTTAGAAAGGGCTGAGTTACTGTGCTCATTGGGTCAAAATGTAATGATTACCAATTTCCAAGAATACTATAAGTTAGTTGAATATTTTGCTGAATTTACAAAAGCCCGAATGGCTTTAGCTATGGGGGTTTCAAGTTTTGTCCAAATATTTGATGAAAAATACTACCGCAATTTAAGTGGGGGAATTTTAGAAGCCTTTGGAAAATTATTCTATAAAGATTTAAAGGTTTATTTATACCCTCTTAAAGACCAACGAACGGGTGAGATTAAAACGAGTGAAAACCTAAAAGTTCATCCTCGAATGAAAGAGCTCTATAAATTCTTTAAATACAATGGAAAAGTAGTAGACATTGAAGATTATAATCCTGAAATTTTAGATATTTTCTCTAAAGTCATTTTAGATATGATTGCAAGAGGAGAAAAAGGTTGGGAAAACATGTTGCCAAAAGGAATCGCAGAAATCATCAAAGAAGAACGATTGTTTGGATATTCAAAAAGAAAATTTGAGAAACTAACATAATTTTTGGTTTTGAATTAAACCTTTTCTATTTTTAAACGTCTAATAGAAAATTAATTACGTGATAGACGAAAAATTATTAGTTGCTCAACTTAAAAATTCTGACACACAGGAACAAGCTTTTAGAAACTTAATGTCATTATACAAAGAACGTTTGTATTGGCATATACGCAAAATTGTTTTAAATCATGATGATGCAGATGACGTGCTTCAAAATACATTCATTAAAGTTTTTAAAAATATCAATTCATTTAAAGAAAATAGCAAATTATATTCTTGGATATATAGAATTGCCACTAATGAGGCCATTACTTTTATCAATAAAAAAGCTGCAAAACAACATATTGATATAAATGAATTACAACATAAAATAACTGACAATTTGCATGAAGACCCACATTATTCAGGCAACGAAATACAACAACTATTACAAAAAGCAATTATTGCATTACCTCAAAAACAACAACTGGTATTCAATATGAAATATTTTGATGAAATGAAGTATTCAGATATATCTGAAATACTAGAGACATCAGTTGGAGCCTTAAAAGCATCTTATTTTCATGCCGTTAAAAAAATTGAAATATTTTTAAAATCACATTAAACCGTTGTACGAAAAAAAAGTCTTATTAAGTAGTAATGAAAAAAGAAGATTTACATAAAATAGCACCACAATTAAGTGAAATTTCACTCAATAATAATGGTTTTGAAGTACCTGAAAATTATTTTAGAACTATTGAAGATGGCGTTATGGTTAAATTAAAAACTGAAAAATTCCCAAAGAAAATAGGATATAATACATCTAAAACTCCTGAAAATTATTTTAAAACAATTGAGGATATCATTATTACCAAATTAAAAGCTGAAGCAATTCATGGTAAAGATACCCCTTCAGTACCTGAAAAATACTTTGATTCAATTGAAGAAACTGTTTTAACTAAAATAAAAGATAAAACAACAAAAGTTTCTCTAAAAAATAAATTAATAAAAATTATTGCCCCTATAGCAATTGCCGCTTCACTCCTATTGATATTTATGCTAAAAGACAACCCGTCTAAAATCACTTTTGATTCTTTAGCTGCTACAGAAATTGAAGATTGGATTAACAACAACAGCATTGATATTGATGCCTTAAGCATTATCTCTATGTATCCTGAAATTGAGTTAAATAATGAAATGCTAAGCGTCAATATTTCAAATGAAGAAGTTTTAGAATATTTATATAAAGAGGATTTAGATGAAATAATCTATGAGAACTAAAGATAAAAAGATGAAAAAATTACTATTATTAGTATATATAATACTATTAACAACAAATACAACGTTTTCTCAACAGCAAAATAGGCAAAAAATTAAAGCACTTAAAACAGCACATATAACTGAAGCTTTAAATTTAACACCAACTGAAGCTGAAAAATTTTGGCCTATTTATAATATGTACATCATTAAAATACAAGCCTTAAAAAGGTCACTTGAGGGTGGAATCCAGCATAAAGTTCAATTGGCTGGTGGTATTGATTTTATATCAAACAAGGAAGCTCAAAAATTGATAGATGAAGCTATTTTAATTGAACAACAAATAACTGATAACAAAATAAGACTGGTAAAAGAGCTATCAAACATAATTTCAGCTAAAAAAATTATTCAGTTAAAAAAAGCCGAAAGGGATTTTAATAGAAGAATTTTAAGAGAATTTGGTAAAAGAAGAAAACTCCAAAGACAATAAAAAGAAGCAGTATCACATAAACTGTGTAAGTTTAAAAAATAGCTTGGGTCATGACCCAAGCTATTTTTTATTAATTTTAAATTTTATACAGTAATGAAGAAAGAAGAATTATTTAATGATGCGTTTTTAAAA
>JAKIVA010000068.1 GCA_021647265.1 Lutibacter sp. | reverse complement strand
GTCTAAAAAGTCTTTATTTTGTCATTTTGAGCGCAGTCGAAAAATATTATTTATCTGATAATAAAATGGTTATCATTTTTTGAGATTCTTCATTTCATTCAGAATGACACTTTTCAGACAGCCTCTTATATTTAATATGTTGTTAACATTTATAAATGAATAACTTCATCATAAGCAGCTGCAACAGCTTCCATAACGGCTTCACTCATAGTAGGGTGAGGGTGAATTGCTTTTAAAACTTCATGTCCGGTAGTTTCTAATTTTCTACCTAAAACAGCTTCTGCAATCATATCTGTAACACCAGCACCAATCATATGGCATCCAAGCCATTCTCCATATTTCGCATCAAAAATTACTTTAACAAACCCATCTGGAGTTCCTGCAGCTTTTGCTTTTCCTGAAGCTGAAAAAGGAAATTTCCCTACTTTAAGTTCGTAACCTTGTTCTTTTGCTTGTGCTTCAGTTAAACCAACACTTGCAATTTCAGGAGTTGCATAAGTACATCCTGGAATATTTCCGTAATCAATAGTTTCTGTAGGTAAACCTGCAATTTTTTCAACGCATGTAATACCTTCAGCAGAAGCAACGTGAGCTAGGGCAGGACCAGGAACAATATCACCAATGGCGTAATAACCCGGAATGTTAGTTTCGTAGAAGTCATTTACCAAAATTTTATCTCTGTCGGTTATAATACCAACATCTTCCAAACCAATATTTTCTATGTTCGATTTAATTCCAACGGCTGAAAGTACAATATCTGCTTCTAAAATTACTTCACCTTTTTTTGTTTTCACCACTGCTTTAACTCCTTTATCTGAAATATCTACTGTTTCAACTGAAGCATTTGTCATAACTTTAATTTTCGACTTTTTAAATGAGCGTTCAAATTGCTTTGAAACATCAATATCTTCTAATGGAACCAAGTTTGGTAAAAATTCAACAATAGTCACTTCAGTTCCCATAGCATTGTAAAAATGTGCAAATTCAACACCAATAGCTCCTGAGCCAACAACAATCATTTTTTCAGGTTGTTTAGCTAAAGTTAGTGCTTCTCTATACCCAATTACTTTTTTACCATCCTGTGGTAAGTTTGGTAACTCACGTGAACGTGCTCCGGTTGCAATAATAATATGATTTGCACTATATTCAGTAACTTTACCTTCATTGTCTGTTACATCAACTTTTTTACCGGTTTTAATTTTACCATAACCCTGAATAACATCAATTTTATTTTTTTTCATTAAAAATTGAACACCTTTACTCATTCCATCGGCTACATTTCTACTTCTTTTTATAACGGCATTAAAATCTTTATCAATAGCTTCAGCTTTTAAACCGTAAGCGTCTACATGTTTTAAGTAATCATAAACTTGTGCGCTTTTTAACAAAGCTTTTGTAGGAATACATCCCCAGTTTAAACAAATTCCACCTAAATTTTCTTTTTCAACTACAGCAACTTTAAATCCAAGTTGTGAAGCTCTAATTGCAGTAACATATCCTCCAGGACCACTACCAATAATTATAATATCGTATTTCATGAGTTTTCTGATTTTAATAAGCTTATTAAAGCAACAAATTTAGTAATTATTTATTTTTAACGTTCTTATTTTTAATTTTAAAACGAAAACGTTTACATTCTTTCAGGAACATTGATTCCCAGTAGTTTAAATGCTGATTTGATGGTTTCAGCGACTTTAGATGAAAGCTGGGTTCTTATTATTTTTTCATTTTTATTTTTACAGCCTAAAATTGGTACACTTTGGTAAAAGGAGTTGTATTCTTTTACTAAATCATAGGTGTAATTTGCAATTAAAGCAGGACTATGATTTTTTGCACCAAGTTGAATTATTTCGGGAAATAAAAGCAATTGTTTAATTAGTGAACGTTCTTTTGGATGTAAAGAAACTTCTACTTCATTTAACGTAACATTGTAATTAAAAGTAGCTTTTCGTAAAATAGATTGAATTCTAGCATAGGTATATTGAATAAACGGACCTGTATTGCCAGCAAAATCAACAGATTCTTCAGGGTCAAATAAAATACGTTTTTTGGGATCTACTTTTAAGATGTAGTATTTCAAAGCTCCTAAGCCTATGGTTTTATACAATGTATTTTTTTCTTCTTCTGAATAACCTTCTAATTTTCCTAGTTCTTGAGATATTTTCTTGGCAGTATTGGTCATTTCCAGCATTAAATCATCGGCATCAACTACGGTTCCTTCACGAGATTTCATTTTACCACTAGGTAAATCTACCATACCATAAGATAAATGATAGCAGTTTTTTGCCCACTCAAAACCCAATTTACCCAAAATTAAAAATAGGACTTTAAAATGATAATCTTGTTCATTACCAACGGTATAAACTAATTCATCTAAATCGTAATCTTTAAAGCGTTCAATGGCTGTTCCAATATCTTGTGTCATATAAACAGCGGTGCCATCAGCTCTTAGTACAATTTTTTCATCTAAACCTTCTTCTGTTAAATCTATCCAAACTGAGCCATCCTCTTTTTTATAAAAAATACCTTTTTTTAAACCATCAGCAACTACATTTTTACCCAATAAGTAGGTGTTACTTTCGTAATAATTTTTATCAAAATCTACGCCCAGTTCTTTGTAAGTAATTGCAAAACCATCATATACCCATTGATTCATTTTTTTCCAAAGTGAAACAACTTCAGTATCACCAGCTTCCCATTTTAAAAGCATTTCTTGAGCTTCTATTAAAATAGGTGCTTGTTTTTTAGCTTCCTCTTCTGTTTTACCTTCGCTAATTAAGGTTGCTATTTCTTTTTTATAAGCTTTATCAAAAGCAACATAATAGTTACCAACTAATTTATCACCTTTTAATCCTGTGCTCTCTGGAGTTTCACCATTTCCAAAACGTTTCCAGGCTAACATACTTTTACAAATATGAATTCCTCGGTCGTTTATAATTTGTGTTTTGTATACTTTTTTTCCTGAAGCAGCAATAATTTCAGCAACAGAATACCCTAATAAATTATTTCGAATATGTCCTAAATGTAATGGCTTGTTGGTATTAGGTGAAGAATATTCAACCATAACAGCCTTCTCAGTTGCTTTTGGTGTAACAAAACCAAAATGGGGAATTTTGTATATTGTATTGAAACTTGAAAGAAAATATGAATCTGTAATTACGAGGTTTAAAAAACCTTTCACGACATTGAAATCGGATATTTCTTTTACATTTTCTTTTAAGTATTCGCCTATTTTAATACCTATTTCAACGGGATTTCCTTTAATAAAACGTAAAAATGCAAAAATAACAATGGTAATATCTCCTTCGAAATCTTTTTTTGTAGCTTGAAACTCAACCGATTCAATAGCTACATCATAAATTTCTTTAAACCCTTTTTTTACTGCTATTTCTAAAATGTGTTGCATATTTTTTGTACTCAAATATTTTGAAGTGCAAAAGTAGTAAATTCAATATTGTTTTTACTGTTTTATAAATTCAAATTCTGTAAAATCAAAATCTGGATTAGGAACATCTATGTGTAAGGTACTCACTTCTCCGTTTTTATCAATATCAAACCACAATTTTCCTTCAGGTAATGATGATAGCTTTTCATTAAAATTAAAGGTAAAGATATTTCCATTCCAATGTGTTAAAAAACCATAAAAGATAGATGTTTTGTCCATTGTGAAATACAGTTGCTTATTTTTTAAGCTAACGGTTACCGTTCCGTACATTTTATCTTTATAGGTACCTGTGTAATTTTTAAAAGGTAAATGTACAGCGTTTAACTTGTGTCTTAATGCTTCGTTTTTAAGATGCTTATTTTTAGTAATACTATCTCTTCTTGTTTTATAAGATAGGTATAAGGAAGACCAGTCTTTTTTATTGGTATTACCAGTTAAAAGAACATCTAATATTTTGTTGGTTAAAGCACTTGTAGCCCAATTTAATGAGTTTGTTAAAATAACCACTCCTATTTTTTTCTCAGGAATAAAAAACGATTTAGAAATCATACCATCATAACCACCGCCATGCGATACAATTTTATACCCTTCGTAATCTTGTAACCCCCAACCTAGTCCGTAAGATTTAAAGTGAATTTTTTCATCATTAGTATTTACGTTAAAATTAGTGTGTGGTGTAGTTAACTGATGTAAACTCTTTTTTGAAAAGTATTTTTTAGAATCGATAGTTCCTTCATTAATATTGAGTTGTATCCATTTTGAGAAATCATTTACTGATGAAATAATAGCTCCAGCTGGTGCAATATTATCCCAATTTAACCACTCTAATTCAATATTCTCTCCGTCTTTAAAATAGTAAGGTGTAGCCACATTGGTAGTTCCTTCTAGCTGATTTGTAGATGTTAGTGTTCTATTCATCTCCAATGGGGTTATAAAATTTTCAGTTATAAAATTTTGCCAAGATTTACCTGAAATTTTAACTAAAATTTGGCCAGCAGTTAAAAAAGCAATGTTAGAATAACCGTATGTAGTCCTAAATTCGGCTTTTGGCTTTAAATATTGTTGTGCTGTAATAATTTCTTGTGGTGTTTTTGAAGTTCCATACCATAGTAAATCACCGCTAAACGTTGCTAAACCACTGTGGTGAGACAATAAATCTTCAATTGTAAAATGATTGGTAACATAATCATTATACATCCTAAAATAAGGAATATAATCTATAACCTTATCTGTCCATTTTAATTTTCCGATTTCAACTAATTTTGCTAAAGAAGTAGCAGTAAAAGCTTTTGTGTTTGAAGCAACTGCAAATAGTGTATTGCCATCTACTTTTGTTTTTTTTTCAATATTGGCGTAACCGTATCCCTTGCTAAATATAATAGAATCGGCATTTACAATGGCTATTGCCATTCCGGGTATTTGCCATTCGTTTAAGGTTTTTTGAAAATAAGAATCTAAATGTTTAAGTTGTTGTGTTGTTTGTGAAAAGGCAGTTGTTACTAAAAAAAATAGCAACAGTGATAATTTTACTAATTTCATAGAGAAGTTTTTAAGTAGCGAATTTAATAATAATTATAATAGTATTTACATTTAGAACATGCATATATTTGCAGTATGGATAATTTTTTAAAAGAACTACCTGAATTAGCAAAAGAAAAACACCTTGAGAATAAAAAGTATTTTGCGAAACTTAAAAAAAGAACACCTAAAAAATTAGATTTAATAATGCAAGAATTGCACGACAACGAGTTTAAAAAAACCGATTGTTTAACCTGTGGTAATTGTTGTAAAACTACCAGTCCAATATTTACAGATAAAGATATTGAACGTATTTCTAAACATTTAAAAATGAAAGTTGTAAATTTTATTTCATCTTATTTAGAACGAGATACCGATGATTTTTATGTGTTAAAAACAGCTCCATGTACTTTTTTAGATTTAAATGATAATACGTGCTTTATTTATGATGTTAGACCAAAGGCTTGTAGAGAATATCCACATACTAATAGGCGGAAATTTATTCAAATTACCAATTTAACGTTAAATAACACCACTATTTGCCCGGCTGTATATAATATTGTAGAGGCTTTAAAGGTGAAGTTGCCGTTGTAATAATTATTGCTTTTTTAGTATTTCCTTAGCTAATTTTTGATTCGTCATTCTCAGAAGGTCACTGAGCGTAGTCGAAGTGTTGACCAGGAACCTTTTAAAATGGAGCACTAAAGTGTATATAAAAAGTAAGTCCCACCGAAGCGGGACTCAAGATTTTCATCTACGGCATATAGCCTTATTGTGATAAGATTAAAGATTAGAATAATTTTTTCACAACTCAAATGTAGTAAATAATTTGATAGCAGCTATTTTAAGCTCTTAATTTTTATTCATTCTAAATATTTAACAGATTATTTTCTTATTGTAAAAATGTTTAAATTTAGAGTTCAGTATAAAAAATTGCTAAACAAAAATAATATGTCAAAAATTTTAGGATTAGATTTAGGTACCAACTCTATAGGGTGGGCTGTAGTGGAAAATTATAAAGATGAAGAAACACAACTTTTAGATAAAGGAGTGATAATCTTTACTGAAGGAGTTAAAAAAGAAAAAGGAATTGAGTCTTCAAGAGCTGCTGCAAGAACAGAGAACAGAAGTGCTAGAAGGATAAAGTTTAGAAGAAAATTAAGAAAGTATGAAACATTAAAAGTGCTAGCAAGGGAAAACATGTGTCCTTTAGGCATTAATGAAGTTGAAAGTTGGAGAAAATCAGGCTTTAAAGATTATCCAACTAATGAAGATTTTTTAAGTTGGTTAATGACGGATGATGACTTAAATAAAAATCCGTACAACTATAGAGATAAAGCTAGTAGAGGCAAAGTAGGTAAGTTAGTATTAGGTAGAGCATTATATCATTTAGCTCAGCGAAGAGGTTTTTGGAGTAATAGATTGGATAAATCAGATGAGGGTATTATTGAATTTCACAAACCAATGTTACTAGAATTACTTGATAAAGCAGAAAGCAAAAGTAATTTACAATTAGAAATAGATGAATATTTTGTGGAAATAAAAAGGAAAAAGAGTAAAGATTTAGATGCGGGAGAACAAGAATTAAAAAGATTATACAATTTTTTAATAAAGCAGTTTAAAAATGAAGAAGTAACATTAAATGGATTAATTGAAATTTTTACTAAAAAACTTAATGATAGAAAAAGTTTAGGTGTTGTCAAAGAACAGATTGAAGATTTAACCGATAAAATAAAAGAAGAAGAATGTGAAACTTTAGGACAGTATTTTTGGAAAGTATATAAAGAAGAGGATATAGATAAGAAAGGAAAAATTAGAGATAATTATACAGATAGAGAAAAACATTATTTACAAGAATTTAATATAATTTGTCAGAAACAAGAACTAGATAAAAATATAATTGAACAATTTAAAAGAGCAATATTTTACCAAAGACCTTTAAAATCACAAAAAGGTTTGATAGGTAAATGTAGTTTAGAAACAGATAAAAATAGATGTTCAATTTCACATCCAGATTTTGAAGAGTTTAGAATGTTAAGTTTCATCAATAGTATAAAAATAAAGAATGATGATGATAAAAAACAATTCTTAACTAAAGAGCAAAGAAATCAAATGATTGATTTGTTTTTCAGAAAAAGTAAGCCATATTTTGATTTTGAAGATATTTCAAAAAAATTAAAAATAGATGCTAGTAAGTTTAATTACAGTAAAAATACAACAGTAAGTGGTTGTCCAACTTCGTCTGCTCTCAAATCAATAATTGGTAATGATTGGAAAAGTAAAATTTTTGAAAGTAAGAACGAAAAAGGAAAGAAAATAACTTATGATTATAAAGATTTATGGCATGTACTTTTTACTTTTGATAGTGATTTAAAATTACGAGAATTGGCAGAAAATAGATTAGGATTGTCTAAAGATGCAGCTAGAAAATTCAGTAAAATAAATTTAAAAAAAGATTATACTTCGCTTAGTTTAAAAGCGATAAATAAAATTATTCCATATTTAAGAGATGGATTATTATATTCACATGCCGTGTTTATGGCCAATATGAAAAATGTAGTAAAAAAGGATGTTTGGGATAGTCATAAAGAATTGATACAAAATGAAATAAAAAATATTATTGATAATCATCAATTAGAGAACAAAGTTAATTTTGTTATTAATAGTTGTATTAAAAAATCAAAAGATAATTATTATACTTTTTCAGATGAATCGGCAGATTATTTAAAAAGTGATTTAAATGAAATCTTTGAAAAGGAATTTGGAACAAAAACATGGGAAACATTAGAAAACAAAAATAGGATATTTAATACCTCAGTTGAAAAATTATTTGAGTGTTTACAAAATGAGAAATTTTTAATAATAAAAAGAATTGATGAAAAAGTAATTGAGTTTTTAGAAGATAATAATTTATTAAAAGATAAAAACAAAATGTTTCATCCTTCTGACTTAGAAAACTTTAAACCAGAGTTGGTAAAAGACGATAATGGGAATTTGAAATATATAAAACTTGGCAATCCAGTTACAGGGTCTATAAAAAATCCTATGGCTATGAGAGCAATGTACCAGCTTAGAAAAATTGTAAATACATTAATAGAAGAAGGAAAAATAGATGAGCATACCATAATTAATATTGAACTTGCCAGAGAATTAAATGATGCTAATAAAAGAAAAGCTATTGAA
Organism: Lutibacter sp.; assembly: GCA_021647265.1. GTDB lineage: Bacteria > Bacteroidota > Bacteroidia > Flavobacteriales > Flavobacteriaceae > Lutibacter. The sequence continues at coordinate 2,419 of JAKIVA010000068.1, read as the reverse complement.
AAATGGCAGAGAGATAGGCAGGAATTAAGAAAAGTGTATGAAAAAAAAATAAAAGAGCTATACCTAGCTGAAACAGGTAATGAAATACAACCAACGGGAGGTGATGTTGAGAAATTTGAAATGGCATTAGAACAAAGAAAAGACGGAACGTTAGTAAGTAAAGTTGACATTCTCAAATATCAATTATGGAGTGAACAAAATTATATTTGCCTGTACACAGGTATTACTATAGGGTTAACTGATTTTATCGGATCTAATCCAAATTGTGAGATTGAACACACTATACCTAGAAGTGTTTCTTATGATAATACGATGGATAATTTAACGCTAGCATACAAAAGAGCAAATAATTTAAAAGGAAATAAAACTCCTTTTGAGATTGGTAATGGAGGTGAAGGTTTGTCCTCTCACTCTGAAATATTGAGTAGAATAAAACATTGGAAAAAGAAATACGAGGAACTAGATATTAAGATTAAGCAGAAATTAAGGGCAACTAAAGTCGCTTCAACCAAAGAGCAAAAAGATAGACGAATTCAGGAAAGGCATTACTTGAAGATGGAATACGATTATTGGAAAGGAAAATATGATAGATTTATCCTAGAAGAAGTTCCTTCGGGTTTTGCAAGAAGACAATTAACAGATATCGGAATTATTACTAAATATGCAAGAGCTTATTTAAAATCTGTATTCCCTAAAGTATATTCGGTAAAAGGGACAATGGTAGCAGAATTTAGAAAAGTTTGGGGATTGCATGATAAAGATAAAAAAGGTAATTATATTATAAAAAATAGAGGTAATCACACACATCATTGTAAAGATGCTATTACTATTGCTTGTATGAATAAGTATAAATACGATAAAATGGTAGAAGCTTGGAGAAGTGAAGAAAAAGGAGATAAACAACATGCCAGGAATATTTTGGCTAAAACAAAACCTTGGAAAACTTTCGCTGAAGATGTGCGAACTATAGAAAATGAAATATTAGTTGTTCATCATACCAAAGATGTTGTACCAATACAAACTAAAAAGAAAGTAAGAAAAAGAGGAAAGATTCAGTATTTGCCAGTTTTTGTAAAAGATAGTAATAGGAAAAATGTTCCAAAAAAAGATAAAAATGGTAAGGCTATCTATAAAAAAGACAAAAATGAAAATAAAATACCAATGTATCAACAAGGAGATACGATAAGGGGTTCTTTACATAAAGATACCTTTTACGGTGCTATTGCAGAAAAAGATAAGAATGGAAATATAGTAAAAGACAAAGAAGGTAATATAGTTCCTGCTTATGTGGAAAGAGTGAAATTAAAAAATCTTAAAAAAGTACAAGTTGGTAAAATTGTAGATGACGTAGTTAAAGAGATTATTAAAAAAGCAGAAATTGAAGGTTTAATTAAGTTTGGCAAAACTACTTCAATTTCTGATGATGGAGTATGGATGAATAAAGAGAAAGGCGTAGAAATTAAAAAAGTAAGGGTGTTTGCACACATTAAATCTCCATTAAAAATAAAAGAACAAAGGGATAAAAAAATAGGTAAAGAATATAAACATCATTTTTATGCAACAAATGATGAAAACTATTGTATGGCAATTTATGAAGGAGAAGATAAAAAAGGGAATATAAAAAGAGCATTTGAAGTGGTAAATATGATAGATGCTGCTGATTATTTTAAATTAAGTAATAAAAATAAGGATTTACCTTTAGTGCCTGAAAGCTATAAAGGACTGATGTATAAAGGGAAACTTAAGGCTCAGACATTGGTGTTATTTTATAAAGAGTATAAAGAAGAGTTATGGGATTTGGACAATGATGATTTATTGAAAAGATTGTATAGGGTTAGAAAAATGAGTGGTGATGGTAGAGTTACTTTTCAGTATCATCAAGAAGCTAGAAATGATGAGAAAATGAAAGAAGATTATAAAAATAAGTTTAGTAAAAATCCACCAGCTTCTTTAACAAATGGTATTTCTAAATTGGATTTTGAAAATGAAGTACAAGCAAAGTATCTATTAAGCCCTAGTAATATGAATATGATTATTGAAGGAATAAATTTTAAAATTACTCCATTAGGTAAAATAGAAAAACTATAATATTAAATTAAAACGTGTCATTCCGACGAAAGGAGGAATCACATACTACAATTAAATAAAAATGATAGAATTTACAGAAGGTATTTATTCTTTTTATGTGTATATAATTACAAACACATACCGTACTACCTTTTATATTGGAGTTACAAATAATTTGAATAGACGTTTACTAGAGCATACTCAAAATATGGTAACAGTTAAAAAAACGTTTGCCGCCAAGTACAATTTAAAATATTTAGTGTATTATCAAAAATTTGGCTGGGTACAGCATGCCATTGCACGTGAAAAGGAATTGAAAGGTTGGCGTAGAGAAAAAAAGTTAAATTTAATT